>NZ_JAASUA010000002.1:0-382683 GCF_014322845.1 Listeria immobilis
CGCAAGTTCGCCCAGTATTTTTTCCGAAATCGCGAGTTTGAAACAGGCGATTGATCAAGGTCTAGCCCAAACAAAGAAGGCTTGGAATTTCTCAACGGGAACTTTTGTGGTTCCATCGGCGACTGATTTAGCTTGGGCGAAACAAATAAATGAAATGTACACAGACAAGAAAATGGAAGCTATTTTAGATAAGATTCCTGAATTGAATCAAGAGGACTTAGCATCTGTATTAGAATTTGCTAAAAATCACCCTGATGATGAAATACCAGACCCATTAATTAATTATTTAAAAGAAAATAAAGACGATATAATTTCAGATATAAAAAATGATGCTCTATCAAACTTTATTGAACAATTAGGTGTTGGGATTACAAGGTTTTCTGGTATAATTAATGTTTTAGAAGGGATTAAGGGACCTGTTGGTGAAAATTCCTTCGTGATGATTAATCCGAATGGTGTAGGAACACAAATGATGAAATATGGGAATAATATTGCTACTGCCGGAAAGGCTTTTGGTTATGGCTTCGCTGTAGCTGGATTTGGACTAGGAATGTATGATGATATGAATAATAAAGGAAAAACTGTAGGTCAAGCTATTTCACACAATACTGTCTCTACTGGAATAGGTATTGGTTCTGGTATACTTGGAACAGTTGGTGTAGGATTACTTGTGTCTAATCCAGGTGGATGGGCTGTTCTTGGAGGTATGGCTGTTGGTACTATTGTTAGTGTAGGGTTTGATTATTTATATGATAATAACATTCTTCATATCCAAGATGGCTTAGACTGGGCTGGTGACAAAATAGACTCTGGCATTGATTGGGCTAGTGATAAAATTGATGAAGGGGTTAGTTGGACAAAAGACAGAATAAAGGATACTGGTCAGGCTATTAGTCATATAGGTGAATCAATTAATCCAATGAATTGGGCGTGGTGAAGATTAATTTTGGGAAAATGAGATCCATATTCAAAAATACGCGTTATAAAATTTTAGAATATGAGTCAAAATTTTATTTGATAGATATGGATAGAGGTTTTTATGGATTTATGCTTTTTGCTTTAAGTTGGCTAATACCAAAGAAAGCTATTTTAATTACTCAAACGGATGCTGATGATTTAATTATAAAAAAAACTTATAAGTCAAGCCATTCAAATCAAGTTATTTTATTAATTTGTGCAATAATCATAAGCAATTTAGTTCTGCCCCCCTTATTGATAAAAATTGTTGAAGATCGATTTGAGGGTGGTCTAATTTTAAGTTTATGTATTTTATCTATTTTTGGTGTACTTATTCGAATCATTTATAGCATGAGAAATAAAATTAAGTGCAAAAATAGTGAGGGTAATCAAGAAGTTCTGGTAAAACTAAAACCACAAAAATGGGTCTATTGTTTTAAAGCTTTATGTGTCTACGTTCTGTTTTTAGCAGTAGTGATAATAGGAGCCTATTTATCTCTTTTAGTAAAGGGCTATTGGATACTTTCAGTTTGCTACACAATAGTGGTATTTGTATTTTTACTAACAAATTATCTAGCTTACAATGCAGATGAGTATAAAATTGAAATAGTGGAGGTAAAGTAGATGCTAACCATAGGAAGTATCATATATTTAAAAGAAGGATCAAAAAAAATTATGATTTTAAATAGAGGTCCTTTAGTAGTGGTAGATGGAAAAACGAATAAGTTTGATTATTCAGGATGTGTTTATCCAGTAGGCTTAGTACCGAACGAGGTTTTATATTTTAATGAAGCAAATATTGATGAAGTATTATTTACCGGGTTTTATGATGAAGATGAAGCTCGATTTCAAGATTTATACTCGAATTGGGCAGAAAACAATGCCTCGAGAATTAAGAAAGGCGTTGTAGATAAACCCTTGGAAAACTATGAAATATAATTAATGCATAGTCACATGATAAGAGTTAACTAGAAACTTTGTTTTTCTGCAGAGTAAATAAGTAAAACTACGTCAAACGAGTCAATTCAGAGCATACCCTAAATTGACTCGTTTGACATTCATTTATTTTAAGTTTCGAATCGGAGAGAGTCTAGAACTTATAAATTCTAGACTTTTTTCATGCCGACCAAAAGAATGAGAGTGTCATTTTTAATGGTAAATTGCATATGGCGTTACATCTGAAAAATACTACTCACAATGTACAGTCTAGGATTATATAGTGCTTGATAAACGTTCATAGGAAGAAAATTAGAGAAAGTTGTTATTAGCGTTTCACCAAGTTTTACTGCAAATGATCTTTGAAAATCCTGCAAAATAAAATTAAAAATGACAACTTGGCATTCTAAGAGAAAACAGATTGTTGTTTTCTCGTTTTTCTTCACATGTTTTAAATCTTACTTAATATGTAATATTGGGAAAAGAGGAGCTTTTTGATATTGTAGAAAAAAGACGCTTTGTTGTGATTGATAAGGTCTACCCTTTGTCGCACGCTTAGCAATGATCGCCTAACTCGGACAAATTTTTTTAAAGAGAGCAATCTAACAATAAAAAGAAAACAACTACCAACCGGATTTCTCTAGTTGGTAGTTGTTTTAATAATTGGGTCCATAACATGTTTTCCTCTGAAGCCATCTTCTTTTGACGGCTTTTCGTTTCTCTTCAGTAGTTGGCGAATAAGCAACTATTGAAGAGAAATGCTAGTGATGAAAAGCTTTTGATGGGAAAACTGTCGATGCTTAATAATTAAACTAACTCTTGGGGTGGAGCGACGTCAAGATTCATACCATAGAGGTCACTAATACATCTTTACTATTAGTCGTCAGGAGGGGGATGCGCGATAAGGTAGGATGGTATAAGTGACTGTCACAGAGGAATCTTCTACAACACCGCTGCTATTAGATGGTACTTCTAAGACATTTGAATAGTCATAAAGGATATATCCCCCCATGTTTTTGTCTTGTAAGCCATTAGAAAGAAGACCATTTTCATCATATATTTTAAATTTCATATATTCTGGTAAAGAATAAGATTCACCTATTTTAGTAGGTATTGTAATATCAGTTACAGCCATAGTTTGTGAATAAATCGCGCCATTATAGCTTAATTTAAAGAAATATTTATCAAGATTAGGGTGGTTATCTACATATTGTCCATCGTATATTGTTGTAAGATCTGGTAAAACAAAAGGATCTCCAAAGGCATCTACAAACTTAATAGTAATAGTGGCATCTTGTTGATTTTTTGTATAGACAAAAAGGATTTCTTGTGCTTGTTCACTTAAGCTTCCTTGGATATTAGCTGGTAATTTTGAAGTATCTAACGTGTATCCATCAATTGCGATTTGATATTTTTCGGTTGAAGCATCATAAGAATCACCAATCTGCCCACTGATTGTTTGCGCATCTCTTAGTTCATTTCCGTTCTGATCCACATATTTTACCAGGACATTTGCAGCGAGAATCGCGTTTTGTTCGTACGTATAGACAACTGTTTGCGGCTGATTGCTAAACGTACCCGATGGATTCCCTTGGACTGATTTATAGGTATAGCCGTCAATTTCTTTTGCTTCGGTTGTATAGTTTTCTCCAATATTACCACTTACTATGACATTATCTGTTAATGAATTCCCAGTTTCGTCTTGGTATTTGACCGTAATAGTCCCTTGCTGAGTAGGACGAACATTCGGCTGAGAAGGATTATCTGAATATTGATGAATATAACCTACATACTCATAACCTGCTAGATCTGTATTTGGAGAAAAGCTACTGCCTTTATCTAGTGTTTGTGTTGTTGATTCAGGTAAGGACTGTTCTGCTGCGTTAACAACGGCCGTCGTACCTAGGCTACCTGCAAAAATAATGGCTAAAAGTAGCGTTGTTCCTTTCTTACGGTTCCAAATTAATAAGCCAAATGCTGTTATGAATAACACACCACCGATTAAAACAATAAATGGAAGTTGCATTTCACCAGTTTTTGGTAAATTAGCCCTCTGTTGCTCGTTTGCCTTTGTAAATTCTTTTTTTGAAGGATTGGCTAGTTTGCTTTCAGTAATAGGTGTATGACTATTTGATACAATTGTATCGGCGTTTTTTCTATATACTAAGAGAAAATCCTCTTTATCGTGTGTAAGTGTTGTTTTTGGGACGCCTTCAATAATAGTAGCTTGTTCTTCGGCTGATAAGTCATCAAATAGTGTATAGTTTGTATTGACGATGGACTTGGTGACTGTTGCCGCAGCTACGTTTAACGCAAATAGATTGGTCAATCCAATGATTAAAGTAAGCAACAGCACTAATTTTTGTAAGTGTTTTTTTTTCATAGTACTCCTCCTTTTCTATCCCCTTTAATTTTCTGTGATTACAATCAATGCGACTTTTCTTATATTACTATCTTAAAAGACATTTTGTATAGAATAATTTGTAAAAAATAGCCATTTTTAACACATAATTCACTTTTTAGACGTTTTTTAGACACTTTTTAGACACAAATATTTTTCTTCATACTTTCGTTCATTTAAACGGTCGTTACCGGGAAGGAAGATTAATACTACAGAATCATTACAAACCGAACTTTGTCGTACAAAGATGTCGAAATCTCGGAAAACGCTCTTTTTCAATTGCTCAAAATAGCACAATATCTGTCTACCGTACAAAATTGTCGAATTCCTGCCGGTGCCCCAAGAAATGTTTATTGTTTTGTTATCTAACTTTATTTTTCTCATTTTTAGCTTGATGGCAATGTCCCGTACCCTTTTTTTGCTTTGAAAACGGAAAATATTTCAACCGGTTGAAATATTTTTATGTTAACCGGTTGAAATATTTTTAAAAAATGATATACTGAAATTGTTAACAAAAGAAAGCGCTTTCCTTGTTGCGTAATTTTCGTGGATATGTCGAGTTTTTTATTTTAGAAAGGATGGACGAGCCAAGTGAAACTAAAAAAAATTTTATTAACGGGCATGTTGGCACTGATAATGATTGGTTTATTGAGTAGTTGTGGTAAAGAGTCAAGTAAAACTGAAGAGGATACAGATAAAACGTTAAATCTTTTAGTTGAAGGTGGAGGCCCTGCCTTTAAAGTAGCAAATCAAACAGCTAAAGAGTTTGAAAAAGCTACTGGCTATAAGGTCAATATTGACTCGGTGCCCTACAGTGGTGTTTACGATAAGTTAAAAGCAGAGATCGATTCAAAAAAAGCGACGCATGATGTTGCGATTATTGATGTTTTGTGGCTGCCATCGTTAGCTAAGGGATTAGAGCCTGTTGATCAAGTCCTTAATGAAGAACAAATGGCTGATTTTTTACCACAATTGAGCGATAGTGCTACCTTGAAAGACCAGCTTCTGGGGTTACCCACTTGGACCAATTCTAAAATTCTGCTTTATCGTAAGGATTGGTTTGAAGATTCAACAAACAAGAATGATTTTAAGAAACAATATGGGTATGATTTGAAAGTTCCATCAACATGGAAAGAATACGAGGATGCTGCAGAATTTTTTACAAAAGATAATGTTTATGGCACTTCTGTTTTTGGACAAACTGGAGGTGACTCTGTAAGTAGTTGGTTGGATCACGCAACACAAGCTGGAGCAGAAGGACTAGTGGAAAATGATCAAGGAAAAGTTGTCTTAGATTCACAGCCATATGTTGATTCATTAAAATTTTTGCAAAAAATCGTCAAGGACAAATCGGTTCCAGAAGATTATTTATCAATTGCTAGTAGTGAAACAGCAGAGCTATTTAATAATGGTAATTTAGCCATGCAAATTGCTTGGGGACATTTCTATCTTTCTTCAAATGAAGCATTACCTGGAAAAGTTGGCGCAGCACCAATGATTGCTGGTTCTTCAGGGGTTGGTTCAGTACCAGGTCCTTGGTATCAAGTTGTTTTGAAGGATTCAAAAAAACAAAAGATTGCCAAAGAATATCTAAAATTTATGTATGAAAAAAATGAATTATATATGGAAACCTTAGGTGTAGCAGCTAGAAAATCAGTTTTTGAAAAATTTGCTGATAATCCTAAATATGCTCATGTCCAAGCGATTCAAACGACATTAAATGGACCACAGACACAAAATCGACCGCAACTTGGAAAATGGTCTTTTATTGAGAATGAAGTATTATCGCCAATGTTGCAAAGAGTTCTTCGTGGAGAAGATGCTGAAAAAGAATTGAAAAAAGCCCAAAAAGAAATCGAAGAAGTTTTAGCAGAATAACGTAATTTAAGAAGGAGGGATTAATTGATGGAAAAAACTGTGAATCAACATGGAGTGACTTTGAAAAAATCAAAGAAGAAAACAACTACTTCCATTATGAATCGAAAAACATTATTTCTGTTTTTTTTACCAGCTGCTATTTTTATGGCGTGTTTCTTATTGTATCCTTTGTTGACATTAGCAATTGATAGTTTCTTTGTTTTTGATGAATGGGGGCAAAGAAGTTTTGTAGGGTTGCATAATTACTTGCGAGCCTTTCATTCACCAACATTTTTAAAAACATCATTAAATACAGGGATTTATGTGATTGTAGCTGTTGCGGTAGAGACTGTTCTGGGACTAACTTTAGCTGTTGTTTTAACGCATAAGTATAAAGGTTTAAAATCTTTACGAACGTTAATTTTATCGCCACTAATGATTGCGCCTTTAGTTGCTGGCTTAATTTGGAAATTTATGCTTAGCAATCAATTTGGGATTGTTAATGCACTTTTAGTCAAAATAGGACTGATTGAGTCAACTGGTAGTATTCTTTGGTTAGCGGACCCCAAAATTTCTTTATTGTCTTGTATAATTGCCGATATTTGGCTGACGACTCCTTTTATGATGTTGATGTTTTTAGCAGGGATTCAAGGCATTCCTAATAGTTTATATGAATCAGCAATGATTGAAGGAGCAAATCGTTGGCAAATGATTTTAAAAATTATTGTTCCCAATATCAAACCTGTGTTGATTAGTGCATTGGTTGTTCGGATTATTGATGCGGCACGTTCTTTTGATATTATTTGGATCATGACGCAAGGTGGGCCGGAAAATTCTTCTGAATTGTTAAGTGTTCATATCTACAAGATGTTACAACGGTATGGTGATACAGGTTATGCAAGTGCGATGGCTATGTTGTTTATTCTTGTATTAGTAGGTATCACTTTGCTCTCTATGAAAAAAATTAAGAAAGGGGTTTAGCTATGTTTACTGAACGTTTTGGCAAGAATAGTAAAGACAATCGTTGGATAATAGGGATGTATGTTTTAGCCGTTATCTTTCTATTGGTGTTTCTTTTTCCTTATGTGTACATGCTTTTATCATCCTTTAAACCTTCTGCTGAAGTCATTTCCACGACACCAAGTTTTTTTCCAAAAGTTTTTTCTTTGGAAAACTATCGTAATTTAACAGAATACGCGGATATGGGGAAATTTTTTGGGAATAGTATTTTGGCAGCAGTTTTTAGTACAATTATTTGTTTGATTTTAGGATCAATGGCTTCCTATGCTATTTCACGAACAGCTGTCTCGAAATTAAGTAACTTCTTTTTAATTTTAGTTCTTTGCTTAAAAATGATTCCCATGTCCTCTGTTTCCGTTCCAATTTATTCTTTGATTCAAAAATTGGGTTTCTATGATTCTTTACCAGCATTAATTGTTGTTTATGCAGCAGTGAATATGCCATTTGTACTTTGGATGATGATTAGTTTCTTTAAAGCAATTCCGATTTCATTAGATGAAGCGGCTTCGATTGATGGTGCATCACCTTTTACCACTTTTAGAAAAATTATTTTACCAATTACAGCTTCAGGTATTGTTTCAACAGGGATATTTACCTTTTTATTAGCTTGGAATGATTTCTTATTAGCTTTATTACTTACTAGTAGTAATGCGAAAACAGTTCCGGTCGCTTTATCTGAATTTTTAACAGCATATAATTTAGATTTAGGTCCAATGACTGCTGCAGCGACGTTATTTAGTTTACCTGTTATTGCCGTGTCATTTTTCTTACAAAAATATCTAGTATCAGGAATGATGGCCGGTTCAGTTAAAGAATAGGAGGAATGATTCATTGAATCAACATCAACATAACTTACAACGAGCAAATCAACAAATAAATCACTATCGAGATAAAATTAGTCAAGGGGCGTATCGCCAAAATTTTCATTTTTGTCCACCTGTGGGTTGGTTAAATGATCCTAATGGGTTTATTCAATATAAGGGAGAGTACCACCTGTTTTATCAATTCAATCCTTATGCCGCTCAATGGGGTACTATGCATTGGGGACATGCGAAAAGCAGTGATTTAGTCACCTGGGAACATCTACCAGTTGCTTTAGCACCTAGTGAATTTTATGATGAAGATGAAAACGGGGGTTGCTTTTCTGGTACGGCAATTGAAAAAGCTGGGAAGTTGTATCTCTTTTATACAGGATCTGTGATTCGTGATGGGGTAGTGATTCAAACTCAAAACATTGCTTATAGCGAAGATGGAATCCATTTTGAAAAGTATGCTCACAATCCGATTGTGGAGGTCAACTATCCTGGAGCCAGCCCAGAATTTTTTAGAGATCCAAAAGTCTGGGAGCATGCGGGGAAATATCACATGCTAGTAGGAACTCAAATTGACGGCAAAGGAAATGCGCTTTATTATACGTCAACTGATTTAGTCAATTGGGAAGTTGTCGGGCCAATCATGGAAACGACAGAAGACTATGGTTTTATGTGGGAATGTCCAGATTTTTTTGAAATTGATGGCAGAGGTGTCTTGATGATTTCACCAATGGGTATGCAACAAGGAAATGTAACTACCCTTTATTTTATTGGAGACATGGATTATGAAAAGGGCTGTTTTATTCCTGAATATCAAGAAACAATTGATTATGGTTGTGATTTTTATGCTCCTCAAACGATTCAAACAGAGGATGGACGCCGTTTAATGATTGCTTGGCAAAATGGTTGGGAATGGATGCCGTGGTGGAGTGAGATTAGCTTTGGACCGACAGCAAAAGAAAATTGGTGTGGTGCAATGTCTTTACCGCGAGAAATAACCGTACAAAATAATCGTCTTCACTTTGCACCAATTACGGAATTACAGGAATATGAAGAAAATCAAAATGTGTTTAAAAATATCCAAGTATGGAAAGAGCCAACTCTTTTAACTACTGAAATAAGCGAAAGTTTTGTTTTAAAAACCAAAACTAATCACATTAATGGCTATCTTGAATTAATGATTTTAAATGAAGAAGGTAGTGGTGACTGTTTAAAACTTCAGCAGAATCAGTTAACGTATCAAGGGTCTAATAATCCTTATGCTAAAGTTAATAGAACTTTTCCTATCTCAAAAGAAGAAATTCTTATTTATAGTGATAGCTCATCGTTAGAAATTTTCGGAAAAGAATCTGGGAAAATATTCTCAATAAATACATTCTTGAAAAAAGGTGCTCGTACGTTTATTCTTAGTAGTGAAGAACCAAATGAATTAGCGGAACTTTCAATTACAGAATTGAGAATATAAAAACGAGAGGAATGGTCATGTTGGTAAATATCAAAGACGTAGCAAAAAAAGCGGGGGTATCCACAAATACCGTATCACGTTATTTAAATAATCGAGGATATATCTCAGAAAAGACCCGCATGACCATTCAACAAGTGATTGATGAGTTGAATTATATTCCGAATCAAGTAGCTAGAAATCTTTTTAAAAATAAAACGAATCTTATTGGTTTAGTTATCCCAGATGTGAAGCATCCTTTTTTCTCAACGATGACTTCCTATATTGAAAATGAATTAGATAAAAGAAACTTAAAAATGATTTTATGTAATACTGCTAACTCTAGTGAAAAGGAAAAAGGATACATTCAAATGTTGCAAGAGAATAAAGTTGATGGGATTATCATCGGCAGTCACTCAATTGATATTGATTATTCCAATATTAATGCACCAATTGTTTCATTAGACCGCTATCTAGCTCCGTCTATTCCAGTAGTTACAGCTGATCACAATAAAGGAGGCACGTTAGCTGCTCAATATTTGATTGATGCTGGTTGTCAAAATGTATTGCAAATTTCTGGGTACTCCCATGTGGATACGCCTTCTAATCATCGCTACCGTGCCTTTGAGCAAGTGATGGAAAAACAAGGGATCCCCTGTACCACCTATGAATTGAAATGGAATCAATTTGATTTCGATAGTTATTTGCAGGTAGCAAAGGAACTTCAGATACGCTATCCTGAAGTTGATGGTGTATTTGCGGTGGACTTAGTAGCTGCGGCCTTTTTGAGAGAAGCGTTAAAGAAAGGGACGATGATCCCACAAGACTTACAAATTGTAGGCTATGACGGTTCATTTGTCTCTCGGATGATGTATCCAACTTTTCCTAGTGTCGTGCAACCTTGCGAAGAATTAGCGCAAGAAGCAGTTACGATTCTTGAAAAATTAATGAATAAAGAATCACTGGATAAGTTAACATATGAGTTAGATGTTTATCTTAGTGATTGGGAAGGATAATCTATGACAACAGATAAGTATCTTGGCTCTATTGAAGCCGGCGGAACAAAATTTGTAGTAGCTGTATCAGACTTTGAGTTTAATAGCCAAGCAACAGCACAGTTTCCTACAACAACACCAGAAGAAACCTTAGAAAAGGTGATTACTTTTTTCAAACAATATGAGGTAGCTGCCATAGGAATTGGTTCTTTTGGCCCTGTAGATATTAATCCTCATTCAGCAACCTATGGATATATTTTAAATACACCTAAAGCTGGTTGGTGTGGTTTTGATTTTCTGGGAACCTTACAGAAAGCTTTGCCAGTGCCCATGTACTTTACGACAGATGTTAATGCTGCTGCTTATGGAGAATTTATTAGAGGAGCAGGAACTAAAGCGAAGGCCGTTGTTTACTTTACTTTTGGAACTGGAATCGGTGGTGGTTTTGTTCAGGAAGGAAAGTTTATCAGCACTATTTCTCATGCTGAAATGGGACATGGAACAGCACTTCCACATCCAGAAGATTTTTATGAAGGAAATTGTCCTTTTCATGGAAATCGTTGTTTTGAGGGTCTAGCATCAGGACCGACTATTGAAGGACGGACAGGTATCAAAGGGGAAGATTTACCTAGAACGGACCAGGTGTTTGATTATATTGCTTATTATGCTGGTCAACTTGCCTTTAATACGTTTATAAATATGGTGCCAGAAAAAATTATTTTTGGTGGTTCAGTTTTGCAAGAAACAGATTTACCAAATATTCGTAATTATTTTAATAAATTTAATAATGGTTATATAAAAACACCTTGCTTAGAGGGATTAATTGTTTGTCCTCAAATTAAAGAAAATGGCTCAGCGACAATTGGAAATTTTGGCTTAGCATTGAATGCGCTGACGAATCAAGGAGGTTTGGAGAGAAAAAATGACGAATAAAAATTATTATGATGTGACAACGTGGGCAGTGGGGGACCCTTATGAAGATATTGGAGAAGTAATCAATAGTATTATTGCAGACATTAAGTTACGGCAAACTGAGATTGACGTAAATGATGGCGGAAAACCAGGTGGCGTTATTTATTTACCACCAGGTGATTATCGGTTACGTACCCAAGTTTTGATAGATATTAGTTATTTAAAAATTCTTGGATCGGGTCACGGCTTTACTTCTTCCAGTATTCGCTTCAATGTTCCTAAAGAAAAATGGACACAATTGCATGAACTTTGGCCTGGTGGCAGTCGCATTCTCGTTGATTTACCAGTGGAAATTGGTGCTGAAGAGCAGGAAGGTGCGGCGTTTGTCGTAAAACGTGAAGGTGAACCACGAATTAGCTCCGTTGAATTTTCTAATTTTAATATTGATGGTCTTCACTTTGAGGATGCTGGTTTAGGGTTTGAAAATCCTGAAAATACCTACTTAAATGGTAAAACGGGAATTTATGTAGCTAGTGCCTGTGATTCTTTTCGAATTACAGAAATGGGATTAATTTATTTAGAACATGCGTTAACGATTTACCATGCGGATGCATTAACTGTACATGATAATTTTATTGCAGAGTGTGGCAACTGCATTGAACTTCGTGGTTGGGGCCAAGCGTCAAAAATTACCGATAATTTAATTGGTGCTGGTTTTAATGGTTATTCTATTTTTGCAGAAAACTTTGGTGGTTTATTAGTGACCGCCAATAATGTATTTCCTCGAGGTAAAAGTTGTTTGCATTTTAAAGGTGTGACGCGTTCTAGCGTTACCAATAATCGCTTCCATGCTTTTTATCCAGGTGTCATTATCTTTGAAAATAATTGTTCAGATAATTTAATTGCAACAAATCATATTTTACGAGACCAAGAACCGTGGGAGCCATTTTTTGACATTGATAATGGGCAAGTAGATACCTTTGGAATACTTTGTATAGATGGCAGCTATAATTCTATTATCGGTAATCATCTTTCATTAGTCATTGATTCAGCGGTGATTAAACCAGTCGGTGCAAGTCCAATTATGATTCGTTTGACTAAAGGCAAAGAAAATTTTGTATCTAATAATCATTTTATCGGAACACAAACAAAATTAATATCTGGCGAATCGGCATTTGAAGCGCAAGTAGATTCATTATTAAAACAAGAAGCTACAGAAGAAATAAAATTGATTACAGTCCTTATTGAAGAAAATGCTTCTAAAAATACAGTGTTAGACTCTGGGTATGAAGAACAAGTAGTAATGAATCACAATACAAATATTTTTAGACCATTGCCTAAGATAGGCTCTTAAAGAAAACCTTGCCCTTGAACGGACCTGACCTAAGATTGTGAGACAGCAATAAAAAAGCATTTTCCTAGACTGCTGATTTCCGATAGTCTATCGGTGATTGGTAGTCTAGTTTTTGTTGAATGCTAATTTCATTATAATAAGTAATGGGGCCACTGGAACAACTAAACAGAAAATAGCGGTAGGTTTTGGAAGGGGTTATTTAGAAGCGTTTTTACAATAACTTTTTGAAACAAGGAAGTATGCCATTGTCACACAAATACATGCCAAAAGGAACTTATGCTGGGTTTGTGATAAAAGATGGTAAATTAGATAAGCTACCTTAAAAAGGGTGGACGAGCAAGTGGAGCTAAACAAGGAAACGAATGCGCAATGGTTAAATATTTTTGATATGGTTACTCCGGCGATAAACCTTGTTCGTTTTCTTACTGGCATGGAACCAACAACTGGGAAAAAATACTAATTAAAGAATGGTTCCTAGCAGTAGGATTTATTTATATTACTGGATGAAACATAAACGTATGCAAGCAATTGGGTAAGAGAATCTCAAACTAAATTGGTTTCATTTTACATAAGAATAGACGTAGACAGGTGTAAAACAATCGGTGGTGAAAATTTTAACAAATAGTGTTGTCAAATATATGTAAGCGTGTTATTATGAAAAAGAACTGTGACATTCGGTTGGCAGATTTAGAAGTATAAATGAATATTTTTTACGATATAATAATGGTGTTGTTATTACTTATGTAAGCTTGAACCAGTTATATTCAGCTAGTTAATGTTGAATATAACTTTTTTTACGTTAAAAGCAAGGAGGTGGATAGGAATGGAAATCAAAAGAGTGATTAATAATAATATTGTAACCGCAGAACAAAATGGTAATGAAGTAGTTATAATGGGCAAAGGTGTAGGTTTTGGACAAAGCGCTGGGCAACAAGTTAGTCCAGAGAAAATCGAAAAAATCTTTTCATTAGAAAGTACAATTACAACAAATAGGTTTAAAAATTTACTTGAAAATATACCAATGGAAGAGTTGGCGGCGGTAGATGAAATTGTCTCGTATGCCAAATTATCATTAGCGAAAAAAATTAGTGATAGTATATATATTTCATTAACAGACCATTTGCATTTTGCAATCGAGCGTCATGAAAAGAATATGGACTTTAAAAATCCGCTCGCCTGGGAAGTAAAGCACTTTTATCATCATGAGTATTTAATTGGTAAAGAAGCATTAGAAATTATTTCTAAACGACTTAATGTAGATCTTTTACCTGATGAAGCAATAACCATCGCTTTACATCTTGTGAATGCTGAAATGGATATGATGATGGATGGTACTGTTGGTATGACTAAGATTATCAAGCAAGTTTTGAATATAATTCAATATACCTTTAAAACCGAACTTGAAGAGACTAGTTTAGCGTACGAAAGATTATTAACACATTTGAAATTCTTCGTACAGCGTATTACAATAAATCGTCCTTTAGTTAATGATAATATTGAATTGTTTTCATTGATTCGCCATAGCTATCCAGCTGAATTTGCCTGTGCCGTAAAAATTAAGGAATATGTATCAGAAGAAGTTAATTATCAGTTAACAACAGCTGAGTTAGCTTACCTAACGATTCATATTCATCGAGTCATCAATAATGAATAGAAATGGGATTGTTATCAATTATCGAGCTAGACCCAAACTTAGAATTCTGAGTTTGGGTCTTTATTTTTAGGAGGACAGAAAATGGACACAAAAAAAGTAGCTTCAAAGATTATAGATGAAATAGGCGGAACTCAAAATGTTAAATTTGTCACGCATTGTATGTCGCGTTTAAGATTTGTATTAAAGGATGAAAAATTAGCGAATGATGCTAATATCGAACAAATTGATGGGGTGAAAGGACTTATAAAACAAGGTGGCCAATATCAAATAATTATTGGTGGCGAAGTGTCAGAGGTTTTTAAAGAGCTACCCCAAAATATACAACAAAGTGATGAGAATGAGAATAAAAATGAAGTGAAAAAAGAACGATCAATTAAACATTATGGTTCTGCCATTTTTGATTATGTGTCAGGCTCGTTAACTGCTGCGCTACCAGTTATTATAGGTAGTGGTATGGTGAAGTTACTGGTAGCTATATTAGGACTTTTTGGCTTAGCGGAAAATCCAACCGTACAAGTCCTTAATATAATAGGGGATCTAGGACTCTACTTCTTACCTATTTATGTGGCATATGCAGCAGCAACCAAATTAAATACTGATAAACTCTTAGCTATAGCTGTATCAGCCTTATTAGTGCATCCAACATTAATAGAAGCATTTGCAGGAGATGGTCTATCATTTCTTGGGCTGCCTATTTATTCGACAAATTATGCGTATTCAGTTATTCCACCGCTATTTGCAACTTGGGTGTTAAAATATGTCTTAAAACTGGTAGACAGAATTACACCAGGTTGGACTAAATCCATCTTTCGTCCTATGTTGGCATTGATAATTACAGTGCCAATTGTCTTAATTATCTTTGGTCCACTAGGGGCTATCGCAGGAGAAGGATTAGTTAAATTAACAGAAATCGCAGACCAATTTTCTCCGTGGTTAACAAAGGCCGTATTGTCCGCTTTAATGCCGTTACTAATAATTACAGGTATGCATCATGCTTTTGATCCAATTATGTTTGCTAATTTTGCAGGGCCTGGTTATGATAGTTTCTTTTTACCGATGATGCTTGCTACCAATTTTGCAATGACTGGAGCAACTTTAGCTGTCACTTTAAAAACGAAAGATAAAAACTTTAAATCTATTAGTGCTTCATCTGCGCTTTCGGCAGGGGTTGCTGGGATTACGGAGCCTGCTTTATTCGGTGTTCTATTGCGACTCAAGCGACCGCTAATTGCAGCCATGATTGGTTCTGGAGTTGGAGGGATTTTTGTAGGATTATTTAGTATTAAATCTTATGTTCTTGCTTCACCAGGTTTAATTGCAATAATTCAATTTATCGCACCAGATAACTCTGCTAACATTATTTATGCAATTATTGTTGCGGCAATTTCTTTAGTAGTTGGATTTATTATGGTGTATGTACTAGGGTTCAAAGATGTAGGAGCGGCTAATAACGAATCTGCATTAAAACAAGAGGATAATAAAGATGTTAATGTGTTGGCAGGTAATTCGGTAGTTTCACCTATAGAGGGTTCTTATATTCCATTAGAACAAATTAAAGATGCAACATTTGCACAAAAATTATTAGGTGATGGAGTGGCGATATTACCAACTGATGGTAAAGTATATTCTCCTGTAGATGGAGAAATTCAAGTTATGTTTAAAACAGGACATGCTATTGGGATAAAATCAACTGATGGGGATGAAATTTTAATCCACGTTGGAATGGACACGGTGACACTTGAAGGACAAGGCTTTACGCCAAAAGTGAAAAATGGAGAAAAAGTAAAAATCGGTCAATTACTACTTGAATTTGATGTAGATTTCATCTTAAGAGAAGGTTTGGAGATTGTTACTCCGATTATCGTTACAAATTTAGGAGCAACAAATAGAAAACTAAATTATAATCTTGAAACAAATAAAATGATTGCTGTAGGCGAAGAAATATTTACAATAACTGAGAAAGAAGGGTGAATTATGGGATTTCCAGAAGGTTTTTTATGGGGTGGAGCAACCGCGGCGAATCAATACGAAGGCGCATATAATGTAGATGGTCGTGGATTAGCTAACGTGGATTTGCTACCACTAGGAAAAGATAGAAGAGCGGTAGTTTTTGGCGAGAAAAAAATGTTTGATTTTGAAGAAAATTATTTTTATCCGGCAAAAGAAGCAATCGACGGCTACCATCATTATAAAGAAGATATTGCCTTATTTGCAGAAATGGGCTTTAAAACTTACCGTATGTCTATCTCTTGGACTAGAATATATCCTAAAGGTGATGAACAGGAGCCAAATGAAAAAGGTCTTTCCTATTATGAGAATGTGTTTAAAGAATGTCAAAAATATGGAATTGAGCCATTAGTTACTATTTCTCATTTTGATGTTCCAATGCATCTGGTAGAAAAATATGGTTCTTGGAAAAACCGCAAAATGCTTGGTTTTTTTGAAAAATATTGTCAAACAGTATTTACTCGTTATAAAGGACTTGTGAAATACTGGTTGGTTTTCAATGAAATCAATATGATATTACATGCTCCTTTTATGGGGGCGGGCGTTTTTGTTGGCGATCTATCTGAAGAAGAAGCAACACAAGTTAAATATCAGGCTGCCCATCATGAATTAATTGCTAATGCGATGGCGGTGAAAATTGGTCATGAAATTGATCCAGAGAATAAAGTGGGATGTATGGTGGCAAGCGGGAAACATTATCCATATAGTTGTAACCCAGAAGATGTTTTAGTGAGCCAATTGACAGATAGAGAGGATTACTTTTTTTCGGATGTTCAAGCCCGTGGCGAATATCCAACGTTTATGTTGAAAAAGTTTCAAAATGAGGGAATTAACATTACTTTTGAAGATGGAGATGCAAAACTACTTAAAGAAAACACTGTAGATTTTATTTCTTTTTCTTACTATATGTCCAGAGTTGCTACAGCAGATCCATTAATTGCCGAAAAAACGACAGGTAATATATTTGACTCTGTTAAGAATCCCTATTTACCTTCCAGTGAATGGGGCTGGCAAATTGACCCCTTAGGCTTACGAATTACTCTAATTGAATTATTTGACCGTTATCAAAAACCATTATTTGTTGTTGAAAATGGGTTAGGTGCTATAGATAAGCCAAATGAAGCTGGTTTTGTTGAAGATGATTATCGGATTAAATATATGGCTGATCACATTCGACAAATGCGTGATGCGATAGACTTAGATGGAATTCCAGTTTTAGGATATACTATGTGGGGATGTATCGATATTGTAAGTGCAGGCTCTGGTGAAATGAAAAAAAGATATGGTTTTATCTATGTAGATCGTGACAATGATGGCAAAGGAACTTTAAAACGCTCTAAGAAAAAATCATTCGAATGGTATAAAAATGTTATTAAAAATAATGGAGCCAATTTATAAATTAAATCACTAGTAGAAATTGGTGTAGATAGTGGCGATAATTAAGCTATAGACCGATGGCTCATAAAATTGCTAATAAGCGCATAAATTTGAATGTATTATCCAAATTTATGCGCTTATTATTTTTTGTTTTGCATCATGGAAGCAATAGTCGCTAAAGAAAAGTATATGGAAACTAACACATTAAGCAAACAGTTGGAGGGGTACGATTTGCAAAGTCAATTAAGAAAGAGGTAATTTAAAAAGGTTAAGAATTAGAGGTGCAACAGGATTTCATTTGGAAATTTTTGGGAATTACGATATGATGATTTTGAAGGTGAAAAACATAACATAAGGAGATGAACAGATGAAGAAAAACCTGTACACGGCTGGGAGATAATCTCAAGCATAGCTGTACGGATTTATGAAATTGGGACGGGTGCCGTTGTTTTGGTCGATATGCCTTCATTTAGCGACCAAACCCCAGTTGTTTTAGAATAGTGTTGAAGTAGAGCGGGATTAATTACTAGTTAAAAAAAGGAGAGCAACAAGATGAGCAAAAAATTAGTAAGTATTATTATTTTAGGTGTTATGCTTTTGTTAGTAGGTTGTGGTAAAGAGATTATTGATAGTAAATATACGGGACAGTGGAAGTTGGAATCGTCTGGTATCGGTACGAGCGATGGATCAAATTACAAGGAAACAGCTGATTCGGAAAATGTCAGCCTTGATTTGGATATTGATGCGAAAGGGAATGTAAAAGAATTGTATATAGATGATGCAGTCGCTATAACCAATTCTTATAAATTAAAGGAAAAAGGTGACGATGAGTATCAATATGATGGCCCAATAGTTAGTAAAAGAGCCTATAGTTATGAGACGGAAAGTGAAAAAGAGAAAGTGCAGTCTGATTTGGCAGCTCTTAAAGCGAAAGATAATATTAAGATAACAAAAAGTGAACAAAAGGGCGATGAGTATCGTATCGAGCTCAAAGGTGATGAAGATAATTTTGTGCTTTCTTATGAAATTCAAAGTGAAAAATTAATTGTGAAAAAAGTAGATAACAAAGAAAAAATCTTAATAAAGGAAACATATAAGCAAAATTAAACTTTAAAAGTGGAATCGAAAACCCATTATCTTTACTTATTTATTAAAATTAATAATAAAAACTATTCTTTTGAGATTTTTTCAGAAGGATAGTTTTTTTGTTGGAAGAGCGATTATTATAGTTAAATTTAGAATAAACTTACATTCTTAGGTATAATGTGTAGGAGAAGATGAAAATATATTACATAAAAAGGATGTTTGTAATGAACCTAGTAGCATTATTAAAGTACATGCAGGAAAACTATGAAGAACAAAAAACTAATTTTCCTATGGCTGGAAATGAAGTGGCGAAAAATTTTAAGGAAGGTGTGAAATCTGCCTTTGAACAATCATTTTTAGGAGATGATTACGAAATATCTGCATCTATTGGTACTGGAGGATGGGCGAATGTACCTTGGATTGCAGTACATGATAAAGAAATTAGTACAAGTGTCCAAAAGGGGGTTAATCTGGTTTATTTATTTACTACTGATTATCAGGGGGTATATTTATCTTTAAACCAAGGATTTACATATGTAAAGAATAACTATAAGAATACAAAATTAACTTTGAGAAAAATTGCCCATTTTTGGCAGGAAAACTTAGCTACATTAAAAGCAGAGAATGGTTTTACAATTGAACCGATAAACTTAGGACAAGTGAAAAAGAATTATACTCCTCTTGTGAAAGGTTATGAATCTTGTAATATTTATAGTAAGTATTATGATATTTTGGGATTGGAAGAAGCGGACAATGATTTATTACTGCAAGATTTAATGCAAATGCTTACTGTTTTTAAAGAATTAAAAGGGCATTTAACTATAGATGGCAAAAAAGGTATAGAAACTACAATTGATTTTATTCTTAATAATGGAACTTTCAATGAATTAAGCGAAAAAACAAAATCAAAGAAAATCTTAGAAATAGAAACAAAACATAAATTGGTTTTAGGTGAAGAAGAAAAAAATTTAAGAAATTCGAAAGTTAAGGAAGAAAAAGTATCTTACATCACCAAAAGAGATTATGCAAAAGAAGCTATTAGAAATACAGAAAAAGGCTTGCAAGGAGAGTATCTTGTAGTTAATTATGAAAGAGAACGATTAATTAAGAATCCAGTCACAGAGCCATATGCTGATAAAATCACTCATGTTGCTGAAAATGGAGATGGTCATGGATATGATATTATTTCTTATGACATAGATTCATCCTCACCAAATAAAGTAATAGAGATTTATATAGAAGTGAAAACAACTATAGGTGATAGAAATGCACCATTCTATATATCAGATAATGAATTAAATATTGCTAAATTAAAAGGTGAGCGCTATAAAATATATCGAGTGTATGATTATGATTCAATACCAAAGTTAAAAATTATAAATGATTTATTTACTGAAAAATTTGTAGTAGAACCAATCAATTATATTGTAAAAGGAGTGAACCAAAATGACAAACAAACTGAAATCTAGCTATCAAAAAACAAAATATAAACTAAGTGGCAACGGTCCACGCAACATCAGCGTTTTAAAAGAAGCTTTTCAAAATGTGGATGAAAATCTAGAAAGTGACATTTATGGAAACGGAGCTATCATTGAAAACTTTCAAACAAAAATGGCGAAAATCCTCGGCAAAAAAGAAGCAGTGTTTTTCCCAAGTGGAACAATGGCGCAACAAATTGCATTGCGGATTTGGGCAGACCGTCAAGAGAATCAGCGTGTGGCGTATCATCCACTATCCCACTTGGAAATTCACGAGCAAGATGGACTAAAAGAATTACAACAAATTAAACCGATATTACTTGGTGAGGCAACGAGACTTTTAACGATAGAAGACATTAAAAACCTACAAGAGCCAGTCTCTAGCATTTTACTTGAACTGCCTCAACGTGAAATCGGTGGACAGTTACCTTCCTTTGAAGAATTAAAAGAAATCTCGGAATATTGTAAAGCACAAGGAATCGCACTGCATCTAGATGGAGCCAGATTATGGGAAGTAACGCCATTTTATCAAAAAACTACAGAAGAAATTTGCGCGCTATTCGATAGTGTGTATGTGTCATTTTATAAAGGAATTGGTGCAATTGCTGGAGCTGTTTTGGCTGGAGATACTGATTTCGTGCAAGAAGCAAAAATATGGAAACGTCGATATGGCGGGGATTTGATTAGTTTGTATCCGTATATTTTATCGGCAGATTATTATTTTGAGCAGCGGATTGGGAAGATGAATAGTTATTATCAGGCGGCGAAAAAATTAGCAGAGCGGTTTAATGCTTGTGCTGGTGTAAAAACAGTTCCGGAAGTGCCGGTTTCGAATATGTTTCATGTACACTTTGAGCAATCTATTAATGAAATAGAACCAAAGCTTGCTGAAATCCAAGACGAAACTGGTGTTGGGATTTCGGGGAATTTGCAGGAGAAATCGGAGGGTGTTTGTGGTTTTGAAGTGAGTGTTGGAGATGGACTGGAGGAGATTCAGGAAGACGTTCTCCATTCACTATTTGAAAAACTAGCAAAATTGTAAGGAGGCCACCCATGCCAAAACTAATCATCGACGCCGACGATTTTGGGTTATCCAAAGCAATCAATTACGGCATTATTGAAAGCTACAAAACTGGAATCACGACCTCCACTTTACTAATGCCTAATCTAGAAACGGCGGAACACGCAATCCATCTGGCTAAAGACCACCCAGACCTATTCATCGGGCAGCATACCAACTTTTTGCTCGGAAAACCGTGCGCCAATCCAGCGAAAATTCCATCACTTGTTGACATAAACGGCGAGTTTCATCGTTCTAAGTATTACCGGGCCAATCCAGATGTGAAATTTCAGTATGATGATGTTCGAACAGAAACCATCGCCCAAATGGAACGCTTCAAATCGCTAACAGGATATTATCCAGAACATATTGATTGTCATTCTATTGGTGATGAAACTGTGGATCAGGTATTTTGGGATATTGCGCAAGAATTTGGTATACACACTACTTTAAAATACAGTGGTGATAAAAAATGGCCGGATCAAAGTGGTTATTGGCCAATTACTAAATTGCTAGAATCAGGTGCGCTTCCTTATATTGAAAATGGGGTGACAGTTGAGAACTTCCTAAATGACGATTTTGGCTTACTCAAAATGGCGCCAGACGAAATTGCTGAAATGCATTTTGATGTAGGTTTTCTCGATCAATTTGTACTTGATAATTCTTCTTATACCTTAATGCGATGTCGTGAACTGGCGACAATTTGCGACGTTCGAGTGCGAGACTGGCTTGAAAAAAATGGTTGTCAGTTGATTTCATTTGCGGATCTTGTGAAATAAATCAAGTTGACTGTGATAATATCAGCGAGCTCTATATAAAAAAATGAGGTTGGCCAATTAAATCGGACAACCTCGTTTTTTATTTTTTTTACAAATTTTCCCCATTAGTAGCAATCACATTTTTGTACCAATCAAAGCTCTTCTTCTTATAGCGATTAAGCGAGCCACTTCCGTCATTATTACGGTCGACATAGATAAAGCCGTAACGTTTCTTCATTTCGGCAGTGGAGGCGCTAACTAGGTCGATACAACCCCAAGAAGTGTAACCCATTAGCTCAACGCCGTCTTTAATTGCTTCTTTCACTTGTGATAAGTGGGAGCTTAAGTAATCAATTCGGTAATCGTCATTGACTGTTAGGTTTCCAGCAGCGTCTTCTTCTAATTTATCAATAGCGCCAAGACCGTTTTCAACGATGAAAAGTGGTTTTTGGTATCTATCCCAGAAGTCGTTTAGAACAACACGTAGCCCTTTAGGATCGATTTGCCAACCCCATTCGGATGCTTCTAGGTAAGGGTTTTGTACGCCGCCTAGGATGTTTCCTGCGCCTTCTTTACGTTTTGACTCATCGGCTGTTTCAGTTGTGCTCATATAGTAGCTGAAAGAGATGAAGTCAACAGTGTTTTTAAGAATTTCTAAGTCTTCTGCAGTAACATCTAATTCGATATTGTTTTCAGCGAAGTAGCGTTTCATATAGCCAGGATAAGTTCCGCGGACATGCACATCAGAGAAGAAATAGTTTTTGCGTTCTGCTTCCATTACAGCAATGATGTCATCAGGATTGGAAGTAAGTGGGTATGTTGGCATTGCAAGAACCATACAACCGATTTTTGCTTCTGGCATGATTTCATGACCGATTTTTGTTGCTAATGCGCTCGCCACAAGTTCATGATGAACAGCTTGATATAAGTCTTTTTGGGACAATTTATCTGGACTTGTGGAAATTCCGCCACTCATGAATGGTGCATGTAAAATGGAGTTAATTTCATTAAAAGTTAACCAGTATTTCACTTTTCCTTTATAGCGATTAAAAACAGTTCGAACATAGTTTTCGTAAAAGTTGATCATTTTGCGATTAACCCAGCCGTCATATGTTTTTGATAGGTGAAGTGGTGTTTCATAGTGAGATAGGGTAATAAGCGGTTCAATATTATGCGCTAATAATTCATCAAATAAATCATCATAAAATTGCAGTCCTGCTTCGTTTGGTTCTGTTTCGTCTCCATTTGGGAAGATACGAGACCAAGCGATAGAGGTGCGGAAAACCTTAAAGCCCATTTCTGCAAAAAGTTTTACATCGTCTTTATAACGGTGATAGAAATCGATTCCTTCTAATTTTAAGTTATCTGGGGTTGGACCATCAGTAATAGCGCCAAATCCGCCTTTTGGAGTAACATCCTGAACGGTAAGTCCTTTCCCATCAACATTGTATGCGCCTTCAAATTGGTTTGCTGCAGCTGCACCACCCCATAAAAAATCGGCCGGAAATCCAGTGTTTGTTTTCATGTTAAAATCTCCTTTTCTTCGTTTTAAAGTATTTATTAAAAAAACCAAATACTTTTCTAAATACATGCGAAAACATGCTACTTAGAAAAATATTTGGTTATGCCCAGCTTTTGCCGGTAACATTCCTATTTATATTATAAAATATATCAAACGTGTTGTTATTAGTCAATAAAAAGGGTAACGCTATTTTAGTTTTGGAGATAAAGGGTATAAGGTAATGGTTAGATAGAAATAACTAACTAAAAAAGGAGGAACATGATGGATTCAGCAGTATCAGCAATTTTATCACCTGCCGTGGGGATTTTAATTAGCCCATTTCCAATTGTCGGACTTATTTTGATTTTACTTAGTAACAAGGCTCGCATTAATAGTATTTTTTATACGTTAGGTTGGATTATCGGTAATATTGTTATTTTCTTTATCGGATTATTTGTAATGGGTTCAGCTGTAAATACGTCAGGGGATCAGTCCATGTTAGTAAAAATAGTTCTTATTGTATTGGGCGTTCTGTTGATTTTACTAGGAGCGCATGATTTCACAAAACGACCTAAAAAAGGGGAGAAAGCGGATACGCCGAAATGGTTTGCTAAAATGAGTAATATTAAGCCGGGTGGAGCAATGATTTTTGCTTTCTTACTATCAGCGGTAAATCCTAAAAATATGTTGCTTTCACTTACTGCGGGAGTTAGCGTTGGGACACTTAATTTGGTTGGAGGACAAGAAACGATGGCAATAATTTTATTTGGTATTATTGCTTGTTGTTCTATCTATATCCCAACTATTGCCTTTTTAATAGCAGGGGATAGACTTGATAATGTATTAGATAGCACGCGCAAATGGCTGATTCAAAACAATTCGCTTATTATGGCATTATTGTTTTTATTTATTGGACTTAGCGTAATCAGTAAAGCACTTTAATAAAAAGGCCTGAGATAACAAGTCTCAAGCCTTTTTTCTATAATTGTTGTAATGCAAGTTTGGTTAAGTTATCTATGGTGAATCCAAAGTGTGCTGCTAATTCATCACCAGATCCAGACATTCCAAACGAGTCAATTGCTAACATTTTCCCTGAATCGCCAAGGTATTTGTGCCACCCATAAGAAGCGCCCATTTCAGCAGCAAAACGTGTTTTAACTGCTTTGGGTAAAATGGATTCTTTATACTCTGAGCTTTGTTTTTCAAATAGGTCGAAGCTGGGCATACTGACTACACGTGCGCCGTAGCCTTGTTTTGCTAATTTTTCTCTAACGGCTGTCATTAAATGGACTTCTGATCCAGAAGCTAGCAAGAGAATATCTAATTGGTCAAGCGGAGAGTCAGCCAAAATATAGGCACCTTTTGCTAGACCGGTTTTAGCTTTTTCTGCGCTACCTGGAAGGATTGGTAAGTTTTGCCGGCTTAACACGAGCATGGTTGGTTGTGTTTTCTGGTTAAAAGTATAACGATAGGCTTCGACAGTTTCGTTACCATCTGCCGGCCGAATGACAGTTAGACCAGGCATTGCACGGAAGGAAGCTAAATGCTCGATTGGTTCGTGTGTAGGGCCGTCTTCTCCAACAGCAATCGAGTCATGCGTCATAATGAATGTAGACGGAATACCCATTAGCGCTGCCGAACGAATGGCGGAACGAAGATAATCAGAGAAAACGAAGAAAGTAGCACCAAATGCTTGAACGCCACCGTGAAGGGTCATACCATTGACAGCAGCTCCCATGGCAAATTCGCGGACGCCAAATGAGATGTTTTTACCAGCATAGTTCTCAGGAGCAAACCTATCACTTGCTTTTAAATTCGTTTTATTGGAAGAGGCTAAATCAGCTGCCCCACCGAATAAGTTGGGTAGTTTTTTCTCAAGTTCCTGCAAGACGATACCAGAAACTTCCCGTGTTGCAATAGCCGGGTTGTCTTTTTCGTGAAAAACTGGCAACTCCAAGTCCCAATCATTTGTCAAATTACCATCCATTAGTTGTTGCAGGCTTTCGGCAAGTTCTGGATATTTTTGTTTGTAGGCATTAAACGTTCGAAGCCAGTTACTTTCACTTGCACGACCTTTAGAATGATAAAATTCTTTTTGGTTTTCTACCGTTTTTGGTAGCTCAAAAGGAGGCATTTGCCAGTCATAGGCTGCTTTTGCTAGTTTAAGCTCTTTTTCGCCAAGTGGGGATCCGTGTGCAGCTGATTTACCAGCTTTTCCGGGACTACCATAGCCGATGACGGTTTTTACTTCAATTAAAGTGGGGCGAGATTTTTCCGTTTTAGCTAGGTGGATAGCGGCATCGAGAGCTTCCAAGTCATTCCCATCATCAACACGTAGCGTTTGCCAACCTGCAGAACGGAATCGCAATTCTATATCCTCGGAAAAAGATTCGTTTAAATCCCCATCAAGTGAAATATCATTGGAATCATATAAGACGACCAGTTTTCCTAGTTTTAAATGACCGGCAAGAGAAGCTGCTTCATAAGAAATACCCTCCATTAAACAGCCGTCGCCACAAAGGACATACGTATGATGGTCGATGACAGGGAATTCTGGTTGATTGAATTTGGCTCCAAGATGCGCTTCGGCCATTGCCATTCCAACTCCCATTGCGAATCCTTGACCGAGTGGACCAGTCGTTGCATCTACTCCAACTGTGTGACCGAATTCAGGATGTCCAGGGGTTTTACTACTAGTTTGACGGAATTTTTTTAGTTCGGATATTGGTAAATCGTAACCAAATAGATGGAGCAAACTATAAAGCATTGCTGAGCCGTGTCCTGCCGAAAGTACGAAACGATCACGGTTAAACCAAGTTGGATGTTCTGGATTGAACTTGAGATGGTTTTTCCAAAGAGCGAATGCCATTGGTGCGGCTCCCATTGGTAAGCCGGGATGTCCGGAGTTTGCTTTTTCAATCATATCCATTGATAAAACGCGAATGGAATTTACCATTTGTTCATCAATTCTACTCATATTAATTGCCTTCTTTCTGACTGAACGCTTCCCAATCTTTTAAAAATCCTTCGATGCCTTTGTCAGTCAAGGGATGGGACCAAAGTTTTGGAAATAGGCTGCCAGGAATTGTTGCGATATGCGCTCCAGCTTCAGCGGCTTCTTCGAGATGACCGATATGACGAATACTAGCGGAGATGATTTCTGCTTTAAGTCCGTAGTTATCTAGAACGGTTTTGAGATTTTTGATTAAGAGAATGCCGTCTGTACCAATATCGTCTAGTCTGCCTAAGAAGGGGCTAATATATGTTGCTCCGGCTTTTGCTGCCATCAGCCCTTGGGAAACGGTGAAAATAAGCGTAACATTTGTTTTTATTCCTTCTGCTGCAAGTGTATGGACTGCTTTTAAACCTGCTTCTGTCATAGGTATTTTTACAACTACATTTGGTGCCCATTTTGCTAGGATTCGTGCTTCTTCAATCATTTTTTCTGCTTCTAAACCGATGACTTCTGCGCTAACAGGACCTTCTACGATAGAACAGATTTCTTTGATTACTTCTTCAAATGGACGTCCTTCTTTGGCAATAATGGTTGGGTTTGTAGTGACCCCATCCACTAAACCTAGTTCGCTAATTCGTTTGATTTCGGCTACGCTTGCCGTATCTAAGAAAAATTTCATTACTACTCGCTCCATTCTCTCAGCTGGAATTTAATGCTGAATTGATTATTTAATCGTGTATCCGCCGTCGATTATTAGGTTTTCGCCAGTAATTAGGCTTGCTGCATCACTGACTAAAAATAGTGCGCAGGCCGCCACTTCTTCTGGATAACCAAATCTACCAGCGGGAATTAATTTTTTCATATCTTCACCGACTTGACCGGCCCATGCTTTTTTGCCGAGTTCTGTTAAAATAACAGTTGGTGAAATGGCATTGACGTTAATATTGTAAGGAGCCCATTCCATTGCTAGTACTTGTGTCATAGAAACAATAGCTGCTTTGCTAGCGCAGTATGCAACATGTTTATCAAGGGCGATGACAGATGCTTGAGATGCCATATTAACGATTTTTCCGCCACCAGTTGCTATCATTTCACGACCGATAATTTGCGCCATGAGGAAGGATCCTTTTAAGTTAAGCTCCATGGTTTTATCCCAATATTCTTCTGGTAAATCTTCTGCTTTTTCAAGAAGTGCGACACCTGCTGAGTTTGCTAATATATCAATTTTTGGGTAGACTTTTTTTATTTCAGCGACGGCATTTTCGATATTTTCTTTTTTAGTGATATCGACTTGAAGTGCGAGCGTTCTTGATGGATTGATTTTTGCTGCGACATCTTTTACATCTTCCTTAATATCAAGCAAAACAACATAAGCGCCTTTTTCGGAAAAAAGTTCTGCCATTGCTTTCCCAATCCCGCTTGCTGCACCTGTTACAACTGCTACTTTATCTGTAATATTAAAATCTTTATCAAAACCCTTAAAAGTCATTTTCATTACCTCCAATAAATTATTATCTATTTTTCTGGTCGATTTCTTCCATTAAATCTACTTTTGCTTGTGAACGACCACCTGAAAAGTCACTATCAAGCCATGTGTCTAAAAGCGAGACGGCAAGAGATGGTCCGATGACGAGTGCCCCCATAGTCATAATATGTGCGTCATTACTCTTTCTCGCCCGCTCTGCTGAGTAGGAGTCATGAATTTGTGCAGCTCTTATTCCGTGGATTTTGTTAGCAGTAATCGCCATTCCAATTCCCGTGCCACAAATCAGGATTCCACGATCATACCCATTATTTTTAACTTCTAATGCTACTTTTTCGGCGATGCTAGGGTAAAGTACTTTTTCATTTTCAAAGCTACCGAAATCCGTGCATTCAATATTTTTCTCCTGTAAACGTGCGATGAGAACTTGTTTTAGTTCAAATCCCATTTCATCACAACCGATTGCGATTTTCATGCTAAATCATCCTTTCATTTGGCTAACGATAGCAACAATATCTGCGAAGTTTTGAGGTTTATGACCAAATCTTCCAACAAATAAGCCATCTACGTTTTTTTGACGAACAATTTCTGCGGCATTTTCTTTGCTAACAGAGCCGCCATAAATAATTCTTACAAGTGAGTCGTTGCCACCATTTTCACGAATGATGTCTCGTAAAGTTTGGTGCGCATTTTCGATATAAGTTATATCCGCAGAAGCAGCTTTGCCGATTGCCCATTCTGGTTCGTATGCTAAAACAATATTTTGCCACTCAGATAAAGCAATTTCTCTAAATAAAGCTTTGATTTGTGGTTGGAGTGCTGCTTTTAAATCAAGCCTGTTTGTTGCTTGAATTTGCTCCCCAATACAAACGACAGGAGTAACTTTTGCGTCTAGTGCTAGCTTGATTTTCTTTGCGATTTGGTTTTCCTCTTCATGGAAAATATTTTTTCGTTCGGCATGACCAAGCTCTACATAATTTGCTTTTAAATCAATTATCGATTCTACTGAAAACTCCCCAGTAAGGGGGCCGGATCTCTCCGGCGCCATATTTTGTGGACCAAAACCAAATGAGCGATTTGCTAAAATAGTGGCAGTTGTTTCTAATGTGCCCATCGAAGGAAAAATGAACGTATCCACATTAGAAAAATTTTCAAGTAGGGGGATAGTTGATTCTAACCATTCAGCTGTTTCTTTTCGCGTGTTAATATAATTTTTCATATTAATACCAACTAAAGGTTTACGCATAAGTTAGACCGCCTTTTTTAAATTTTCTAAAATAACATTCATTAGCATCCAAGACGACTCCGAGCCAGGATCAAGGTGACCAATCGCTCGTTCACCAAGTCTTAAAGCGCGTCCTTTTTTAGCGATAAGTGGAATAGTGGACTGAGCGCCAGCGTGCATAGCATCAACAAACGCGGTAAAAGTAACTACAGGATCTGCATCTACAGCCCGGTTTTTTAGAACTTCTACCCCTGGCAAAAAAGCATCCATCATAGTTTTATCACCAAGTTCTGCTTTTCCGCGATGTTGAACTGCCGCCGCTCCGTTAATAATCATGCCGCAAAGATCATCAAAGCTAAGTTCCGTTTTTCCTGCTACATCCGCACCACATTTCATAAAAAAGCTACCGTAGAGCGGACCAGATGCACCGCCAACTTTACCTAATAAAATCATTCCGGATTTTTTGAGTAAAGTTGCAACATCAGGGGATACTGCTAGCAATTCGTCTAATTGTTTATTTACTTCACGGAAACCGATGCTTAAATTGATACCATGGTCACCATCGCCAATGTCTGAATCTAGCTCGGTTAAATAATCACGTTCTTTTTCAATTAGCGCTCCCATATCTTGTAAAACTTGGCCGAAAAAAGCACTATCCATAACTAATTCGCTCATTTTTATTCCTCCAGTAGTAATTTAGTCCAATTTGAAGTATGGTGTGTCGCAAGGGGTGTCTAGTAATTCTTTTAGTTCATCATCTAAACGAACAAGAGTAATCGACATCCCAATCATATCCATCGAAGTTGCATAGTTCCCGACAAGTGGATGATGAATTTGAACTCCTTTTTCTTTCAAAATTTCATCGACACGGCGATAACAAATATATTGGTCCATTACTGGTAAACCGCCGAGTCCATTAATTAAGACATGTACTTCTTCACCAGCTTTAAGTTTCATCTCTTCTAATAAAAATCCCATAATCTGGTCAACTACTTTATCTGCTGGTTCAACGGAAGACCGTTTTATTCCAGGCTCCCCATGAATTCCCATACCAACTTCCATTTCACCTTCATGCATTTCAAAAATTGCTTTACCGGTTACAGGAAGTGTAGAAGAGGATAATGCGACTCCCATCGAATAAGTATTTGCATTTGCTTTTTCGGCTGCTTGTTTTACAGCGTCTAGGTCAAGTCCTTTTGCTGCTGCTGATGCCGCTGCTTTAAAGACGATTAAGTCACCAGCTACACCGCGCCGATCTTCCACTTTTTCTGCGGAATAAATATCGTCAGTTACAAGGACAGTTTCTACGCGTATTCCGTCGTCTGCCGCCATTTCTGCGCCCATATCGAAGTTCATCACATCGCCAGCATAATTTCCGTACATATAGAGACAGCCTTTGCCGCTATCAACAGCTTTTACTGCATTGTAGCAAGGTTCGGGGGAGGGAGAAGTATTGATATTACCTACAACAGCAGCATCTGCAAAATCTTTCCCAACATAACCTAAGAAAAGTGGTTCGTGTCCAGAGCCGCCACCAACAATGATACGTACCCGTGGTTCTTCGCTTATTTGTTTGCTAACAATAACGCGTTTGTCATTTTCGGCAAAATCAACATATTTTCCTTGTGCCGCCACATATCCAGCCAACATTTCTTCTACTGCTTCATAGCCATCGTTCACTAAACGTCTCATTTTTGTTCCTCCTCAAAATTTTTATAAGAATAAGGATAATAAAAATCCGCCAATAGTTCCACCAACAAGTGCTGCCGCCAGATTTACCACTGATTTAGAAAATTTTCCGCCTGTTAAAAGGGAGGCAGTGAATACACCAATTCCGGCTGCAACTGCCATATCTACCCAAACTGTACCAGATTGATAGATCATTGATTTTGGGATACCGTGATTAATAGTCCAAACTGTTCCAACGATAAATGCTGCTGCCATCCAACCTCCGATAGCGCCCCATTCATCAACCATTTTCCCCCACATCATTCGAATAGCAAAAGGGAATAAAAATCCACCTGCAATCGTTGCTAATGCAATACTTATGCTCATTATTTACACTCCTTTTTAGACTAATTGATTTTTGTTTAAGCGTTCTTCTTCTTGAATATTTGTGCCAGGTTCTGTTTTTTCTTGTTTTGCTTCCTTTTTCTTTGCCATATCTTTTTCAATAATTGCTGAAACAATTCCCGCAAGTACTGCGCCAATTGCTACAAGACCAATTGTTGGTAGCGAAGTAACAAGCTCGCTGCCACCTTGAATAAAGACGTCACGCATAATTCCGCAAATCCCAATTCCAACAGCCATGTCGACAAACGCAGCATCTTCATCGTTTTCAATTAAACCAACATAGTGATTCATAAACCACATTGGACCAATAATGATAAAAGCTGCTAGATAACCTCCGAAAATACCATAGTCAGTGGCAAGGGGAGTCCAAACACTCATAACAAGCATGCCTGCAATACAATAACCAATTGTTCCTCTAAAGAATTTCATAATAAACTCCTTTCAAACATAGTATTGTCATGTAAAATTAAATTTACAATATTACCAATTATTAAGTTGCGTTTTATTACGTTTAATGTGTATTTGTAAGTTCCTGTAAAATAGCTTCTTTGGATGGATTAACGAGAGATTGAACAGCGGCAGTAAAAGCGCCTTCAACTAGTGGGGCATCAATAATAGTAGTTTTTTCGAGAAGGTCGGGGTCTAATAATTCTAGTGATGTTTCGGCACTTAAGATAGCGCTTCCAATATCGCAAAAAATATAAATATGTTCTGAATGAGTGCAAGCAGAAATATTATCTGCTATCATAAGTGCGTTTGTACCAAGACGGCCATCACCAGTTCCCCCTGAAGATATAACATGTACCGTATCGCCAACCATTTCAACAATCATTTCTTGTAGTCCTTCTGTGATTTTCTGGCTATGGGATACTAAAATAATACTTATCATCGCGTTGCTCCTTTCTGTTTTTAGTTGTGTTTGTTTGTTGTTTAAATCCTAACATAATTGCGTTTTGTTGTAAAGTATTATTATTTGTTGTGTTTTTGAGAATAAATTTGTGTTTTGTTATTTTTTTAGGTAATATGTATATACATAAAGAAATCATTTATAGTCAAAGGAGGGCGAGCAGATGTTTCCATTTGAAAGACAAAATAAAATAATTCATCTACTAGACCAAAATAACAAAATTACTGTACCAGAATTAAGTCGTATCTTGGATGTCTCTATTAGCACCATCCGAAATGATTTATCTGCATTAGAAGAAAGCGGGATGATAAAAAAAGTGCACGGGGGTGCGGTACTTTTAAAAAGCGAAGAAAAATTTACTAATTTTAACGATCGAATTATTCGTAATATAGAAGAAAAAGAAGCAATTGCGAAGGAAGCGGTGACTTTAGTAAAAAACAACCAAACAATTATTCTGGATGCTAGTTCGACTGCACTTGCGCTTGCGAAAGAATTACACGGTTTCACCAGACTCACTGTAATTACAAGCGGACTTTATACAGCAATTGAGTTAAAAGATAATCCAAATATTAGCGTTATTTTAACTGGTGGTATTGTTACTACAAATTCTTTTACACTTGAAGGTATTCTTGGTTCTAATTTAATTGAAAATATTCATGCGGATATATGTTTTATGTCAGCAAAAGGCTTTACGATGGAAGAAGGTTTAACAGATTTCAACATTTATGAAACGGAATTAAAGCGACTTTTAGCTAAGCGAACTAATAAACTCGTGGCATTGTTGGATCACACCAAAATGGGGGTTATTTCCACTGCGAGTATCACGGCGGCGGAAAATATTAATTTATTGATTACAGATAACAAAATAAATCGTACATTATACAAACAATTTCAAGATGGCGGATTGCCCGTGAAAATTGCAGAGTGAAGATTTAATAAGAGGCAATAAGTTGACCAGTATGCGACGGGATTATTTTTATTGTATGGACGCTCTAGCTGATAATTTATACAAATAATGTGTGTGTTATAAATCTGCACCTGCCATAGTTGGAATGCTTTATCAGGGTAGAAACAAATGACTAAATAAGTTGCAAGAAAAAACCAAGAATGTGCAAATGTTTGCTATGCTTGGTTTTTTTTGATGGAATAAATAGGTGTTAATTAAATGAAGCTTCAGTTTGCGACAGTATAGGAATATAGTGTTATAGTTTGTATATAGTCTGGAAAGGAAGTGTTTTTATGAAAAAATTACCAACTGCAGAACGAATTGTTGAAATTAGAAATGATGCAAAACGAAGCAAAGCGATGGAAGCATACAAGTTTTTTTATCCCACAGTTTCAATGGTATCGAATTTTGAAGCACTTGAATCTTTAGGAGCAAAAGCAAATAAAGGGTTTCTTATCCAGTTAACAACACCTGATATTAACGCACTTACGCAAAATTCAGATACACCATATGGGTTAGGGTACGGCGATGTTACTGAAGGACCACTAGTACTAGAATTAGCTCCAGGACCTATTATGGGAGTCATTGATGATATTAATTTTAAATATGTGACCGACATAGGCTTAGCAGGCGAGGACCAAGGGAAAGGGGCTAAATATTTATTTTTACCACCCGGATTTGACGGAGAAATTCCAGCAGGTTATATCGTTCGAACTCCCGCCAGCAATCGTTTTTTAATTTGCTTACGTGCAGTAGTGCAAGGAGCGGGTACGGAAAAAGCCTTTGAATTATTAAAACAAATAAAAGTCTATCCACTGAAAGATAAAGCTAATCCAGCAGAAAATATTTTTACGGACTATTCTCATAAAAAAGCAGAAGCGACACCGTATTTTGTAGATGGTAAATTTGCTTTCTGGGAAGAATTAAAAAAAGCTATAGATATAGATGAAATAGACAAAGAATATTACCAAATGTACGGTTTACTTGCAGAAATTGGAATTGAAAAAGGAAAACCATTTTCTCTGACTGCTGATATGGTGAAAATTTTAACCGAAGCAGCTGAATTGGCAGATGAGCAGATGACTATTAACGCTTTTGCGAGTGATGTACCGGAAAGACTTGTATGGGAAAATAAGCGTTGGGAATGGGTAGTTTATGGCGGAGATAATGGTTATTATTTAGATAATTATTTGTCATTATCCGTACGTGAGCGTTGGTTCTATCAAGCGACACTGGAAACGCCAAAAATGTTTATCCGTCGTGAAGGAAGCGGCTCAATTTATTGGTTAGGAATTCGCGATAAAGATGGTGATTTCTTAGATGGAGCGAAAAGTTATACTTTAAAAGTGCCAACTCCTGTTCCGGCTGGTCTTTACTGGTCAATAACTGGTTATGATCTTGATACACGTTCAGAAATTGTTTCAAATGGGAAAATCCCTGTTATTAGTTCTTTAAAAAGAGATTTTGAAGCAGACGCAGATGGAAATATTACATTGTTTTTTGGACCAGAAGAACCAACAGATAGCGCGCTCCCTTGGATTCAAACTGTTCCGGGACATGATTGGTTTGTGTATTTCCGAATATATGGACCAGAAAAACCAGCTTTCGACAATAGTTGGGAATTAGCAGATTTTGAAAAAGTGACCGAAAAAAGGTAAAGGTTAAAAAGAGAAAGTTTGATGAGTAATGAGTGAAGGAAGAAACTATAAAAGCAAAAAATAAAATAAAAACCATCTATTGACAGCGATTTCAATTGATGATAGTATGTGTTTGTGGCTTGTTACCGGTAATGCGGGCAATACCTAATAAGTAAGAGTGCGCTCTGCTTTTGGGTATTGCCCTTTTTTGTTCAAGTCCAAAATGATGGTGGTGATAAATTTGAAAATTGAGAGGATATTTAATAATAATATTGTCAGTGCGAGGGGCGAGGATGCGCATGAATTATTGATTTTAGGCAAAGGTCTTGGATTTAAGTCTAAAGTTGGTGATGAAATTAATGAATCGCTCGTTGAAAAAATATTTCAATTGCAGGATGAGGCCGTAAGCAATAAATTCAAAATGATTATTGACGAAATTCCGCTTGCTATTATTGAAATCACGGATGATGTTGTCCAATTAGCGAAACAAAATATCTCGAAAACAATAAGTGACGTCATTTATATTTCTCTTTCTGATCATCTTTATTTTACTACACAACGTATGGAACAGAATTTAGTCATTCAAAATCCTTTATCTTGGGAAGTGAAGCGCTACTACCCAGAGGAATATGCTGTGGCAAAAGAAGCAGCAAAGATAGTCGAGAAACGCTTAGGATTAGATTTACCTGACGAGGAAATTTCTAATATTGCGCTCCACTTTGTTAATGCGGAAATTAATAACAGCATGAATGACGTAACCCACATTATGCAGTTGCTTCAAGAAATCATGAATATTATTAAATATCATTTTGTCATTGAATTTGATGAAGATAGCACTAGTTACTTCCGGTTTATGACGCATCTGAAATTTTTCTGCCAGCGAGTGATTACTGGTGAGGCAATGGATGAGACGGAAGACTATTTATATCAAGTAATGTATAAAAATTTGCCAGATATATTCGCATGTATTGATAAAATTGCTGTATTTCTGGAAAAGAATTATTCATTTAAAATGAGTCATTCAGAACAACTATATCTCGGAATTCATTTGGACCGAGTATTAAATAGAAAATAATAGGCTTGTTACTGATTTTTTATATCAGGCAATACCTGAACAGACTGCTCCTTATTTTGGTGCGTTTCTGTTCAGGTTTTTCTTTTTTTAAAACATATTTAGGAGGATTAACATGGACTACAGTCAATTAGCAAAAGAGATTATCCAAGCAGTCGGTGGAAAAAACAACGTAAATGAAGTCTTTCATTGTATTACACGGCTTCGTTTTCAACTGAAAGATCAATCAAAAGTTGATATTGCTAAATTAAAAAGCTTAGATAAAGTAATGGGGACAAACGTTTCCGGAACGCAATTCCAAATTATTATCGGCAATGATGTACCAAAAGTATTTGACGCAATGACAGAATTAAATCCAGCTTGGAAAAATAAAGCAGATAATGCTACAAAACCAAAATCAAAAGGTGTAAAAGGTTTCTTTTCAAATATGTTTGATGCTATTTCAGGCGTATTTGCACCAATTTTACCGGCAATTGCTGGAGCTGGTTTACTTAAAGGGTTTATGGCATTGTTCGTATCATTTGGTTGGTTAGCTGCGAATACCGAAACCTACCGAATTTTAATGGCGATTGGTGATGGCGTATTTTACTTCCTACCAATTCTTGTAGCTGTTAGTGCAGCACGTAAATTTGGCGCGAATATGTATGTTGGTTTAGCAGTTTCGGCCGCGCTACTTTATCCTGATTTGACTGCACTTCTTGCAAAAGGTGTGACAACTCATTTTCTAGGGTTACCAGTTACTTCGGTCTCTTATGCATATTCTGTTATCCCAATTCTAATTGCGATGTGGTTTATGGCCGTAGTAGAGCGTAATGTTGATAAAATTATTCCCTCTTCCCTAAAATTACTGTTTGTCCCATTAATTACAATGTTTATCGTTGTTCCTGTAACATTAATTGTTATTGGACCACTTGGCACGTTTGTTGGTGATGGTATTTCTGGTGGGATTAACTGGCTATTAAATAATGGCGGATTATTCGCAGGTCTGATTTTAGGTGGAGCAATGGCGATTATCGTTATGACAGGTATGCACTATGCGATTGTGCCATTCATTATAAGTAATTTAGCTAAATATGGTTATGATAAATTTTTACCACTAACTTATATTTCGAATATGAGCCAAGCAGGAGCAACATTTGGTGTATTCTTCCGTTCTAAAGATAAAAAAGTAAAATCATTAGCATTTTCAACTGGTTTAACGGCTTTGATGGGTGTAACGGAACCAGCAATGTATGGGATAAATATTGTCTATAAACGCCCATTCATGGCATCACTTATTGGTGGAGCAGCTGGTGGTGGATTCGCGATGTTATTCGGAGTTAAAGCTTACGTATTAACAGGAAATGGCGGAATTCCAGGGCTTCCGGGCTTAGTAGGAGATACTTTTGTTTATGCCCTAATTGCTATGGCACTAGCATTTGTTGTTTCGCTCATTTTCTCATATATTTTTGGAATTGATGAAACAGTAGCAATATCTGATTTAGATGAAGCACCAAAAACAGTGGATACAGTCCAAATGGGTGAAAAGCTTAATGCACCGGTTTATGGTGAAATGAAAAATATTAAAGAAGTAAGTGATGCAACTTTTGCAGATGAAATGATGGGTAAAAGTGCAGCATTTCTTCCAACAGAAGGCAAATTATTTTCACCAGTTAATGGAACGATTATTTCTGTCTTTAAAACAAAACACGCAATTGCGATTAAAAGTGATTCCGGAGCAGAAATTTTATTGCATGTTGGAATTGATACAGTGAAATTAGATGGAAAATATTTTGAAGCACACGTTAAAACTGGTGATATTGTTGAACAAGGCGATTTATTGTTAACTTTTGATGCAGAGAAAATTAAAGAAAATTATGATTTAACAACCATTATGGCAGTTACCAATACTAATGATTATGCTGCTGTCGAGTTAGTAGGATCGGGAACTATGACACCAAAAAGCCAAGTATTAGAATTAAGGAGTGAAGCAAATAATGAGTAAATCCGTATTTCCAGCAGACTTTTTATGGGGTGGTGCAACAGCCGCTAACCAATTTGAAGGTGGCTATAATTTAGATGGGAAAGGGCTAGCCGCAGCAGACTTATTTAGTAGCGGAACCCACACCGAGCCACGGAAAATCACCGCAGAAATAGACGAAAACTTATTTTACCCAAGTCATGAAGCAGTAGATTTTTATCATCATTACCCCGAAGATATTAAGTTGATGGCAGAAGCTGGTTTTAAAACATTCCGCATGTCGATTAACTGGACGAGAATTTTTCCAACTGGAATGGAAAGTGAGCCAAATGAAAAAGGGCTGCAATTTTACGAAGATGTTTTCTTGGAATTGAAAAAATATAATATCGAACCGCTTGTAACAATAGCTCATTTTGATATTCCGCTACAAATTACAAACGAACTAAACGGCTGGGCGAGTCGCAAAGTAATTGATTATTATTTACAGTTTTGCAAAACGATATTTACACGATATAAAGATACTGTGAAATATTGGCTGACTTTTAATGAAATCAACACTGCAACAATGGAAATTGGGAATTATTTAACACTTGGAATTAGAAATGCAGAAGGCGATTTCCTTCATCAAAAAGACGATCCAACTATGCGTTTTCAAGCTTTGCATCACCAATTTGTTGCCAGTGCAAAAGCAGTAGAACTTGGTCACGCAATCAATCCTGATTTTATGATTGGCTGTATGATCGCGTATATGCCAAGATACCCGCGGACCTGTGAACCAAGCGATGTCTTGCTTGCTAAACAAACAGAAAACATGCATAGCCATTTCTGTGGGGATGTTCAAGTAAAAGGAGCTTATCCATTTTTCGCAAAAAAATATTTTAAAGAGCATAATATCGAAATCGAATTCGCGGATGGAGATGAAGAAATTTTGCGCAAAGGGACAGTAGATTTTTATACATTTAGTTATTATTTATCGCTATGTGCTTCTAACGATCCCGCTTACAAAGATACCGGAAAAAGTGTTATCGGAGGCGCGGAAAATCCTTATTTACAAACAAATGCCTGGGGAATGCAAACCGATCCAGTGGGGCTGCGAATTTCTTTAAATGACATCTATGCCCGCTACAATGTCCCAATTATGGTCGTAGAAAATGGTCTTGGTGCATATGATAAATTGGAAGAAGATGGCACTATCCAAGATGCTTATCGTGTAGATTATTTTAGAGATCACATCATCCAAATGAAAAAAGCAGTAGAAGATGGCGTAGATTTAATTGGTTATACAATTTGGGGTTGCATTGACTTAGTAAGTGCCTCAACTGGCGAAATGGCAAAACGTTACGGTATCATTTACGTAGAAAAATATGATGATGGCACCGGAAGTTATGCAAGACGTAAGAAAGACTCTTTTTATTGGTATAAAAAAGTGATTGAAACTAGTGGGGAAGATTTAGTTTAATACGGAAGAGAAACAAGTGAAATTCTGTTTCAGAAAATGATATATAATTATATAGAAAAGGTGATTTGCGAAATAAGCAAGCCACCTTTTCTTTTCATATGTATAAAACTATCGGCTCATCAAACAAGAATTAATTTAAAAAGATAGCATTGTCCAAAAATTCGACACATTTTATAGATGTATTCTTTGTTATACTATAGATATTCTAATATTTGGGAGATAAGTGCTAATGGATTTTTGGGATATTTTAGAAATAGAAGCAACGCGAGATAAGAAGGCAATTAAAAAAGCTTATGCTATCAAGCTTAAACAAATACGTGCCGATGAAAACCCAACAGAATTTCAATTGCTAAAAGAAGCCTATGATGCTGCAGTAAAGTATTGTAAGGGAGAAAAAGTTACAGGAAATTTTGACATAGTGGAACAAGTAATTCCTCCGAATATAATGGATGAAGAATTTGTTTTAAATAGTGAGAAAAAAATTGTGAAATCAAAACAAATAAGAAAAGATTTTATGTTGAGTGTATATTCACTAATAAAAGACTATTCCATTCGATTAGATTTAAGCAAATGGGAGAAAGCCTGTGAATCAATGGACACTTGGGATCATAATGTGTTTCTCGAGAACCAAAAAGTAATTTGTTTAATTTTATATACATATTATAAAGGGATACCAAAATCAATTATCCATTTTTTATTCGAACGATTTGAATTATTAAGTTTAAATTTGGCAATGGATGGTTCTGATGAGATTATGAATGATTTTATAGGGCAGATACAACAGATTTACGATGTTCCAGATTTTCAATTTGCAAATTATAGTAAAATTCCTAAAGAAGAACGAGATAGTTATTATGATTTCAGGTATGATTACTACTACAATTTAAATGGAGGAAGAACAGATAGTTTTTTTGATTTTAAAAAAGCATTTGATAAAGCGGAAGCGATGCAAGTAGAAGATGCTGATTTTATGAACATCCTTGCTCAGTCTGTTTTTTTAACGGATTTCCCGCACAATATTAGAAATCATAAAATAAAGAAATATGCAGAACTGGCATTAGAAATTGATAAAGAAAACCCTACTAGTAAATTTCTTTACTTTTATAGCCAAGTTTTTCGAAACTTTAAAATAAGTAGAAATGGGGTAGTATTTTTAGAAAGTAATCCCACAATTAATTTGAAACTTGACTTGTTAAATTGTATGAGCGGTTTCATTTATTATTTTGCGATTGGTTATAATGATAAGGCGTTACTTTGCTGGGAACAAGTGGAAAACTCACTTTTTTTTCCAGCATTTCAAAGAGAATTGGCGAAAATTCGGACTGATAAAGATAAAGAAATAAAGAAAGTAAAAATTCAAACAATAAAAGAAGCGGAAAGAAAAGATAGAAAAAAAATTAAAGAAATAGAGGCAGCCAAAAAAACAGAAGCAAAACGAATTGTAATTGAAAATGAAAATATCCAAAAGGAAAAAAATTCTGTAAACGTAAACCAAGCACCTGAAAAAAAATGGCGAAAATGGATTTTGATTCTACTCGCTATATTAATACTTGCGATTGGAATTAGAAGTTACCTTTACATCAAGCAAGTAGATGAAAACAAACCAAATATAACAGAAAAAGAACAAAAAAGTATCAATAATTCAATCAAAAATCCAAAGCTAGATTTAGATGGGAGGTAATGAATAATAAATATTAGTAATTTTTGTCAATAATTGTAAATTGACAAAGTGACTTAAATATTCGCACTAAAATAAAAGCGTGTTGATTCGGGATTCAAACAGAACTGACCCACATTAATAGGCCAGTGGTTACCAATCAACACGCTTTTTTTATTTATTCAGTAATTCCCGTTCCATTTGCAGACGTTGTACTTTCATTGTTGCAGTTCTTGGGATGTCTTCATATTTCATTACGATAGGTTCGTTCATATGTGGTAAATCAGAAACTGCTTTCCACCAAGGATCCCATTTCATTTCTTTGTCACCATGGACGGCGATAATTGGTTGTGGGCTACCATTTTTGCCGCGGATGATTACGACCTCATCCAAGAAAGTTAGTGTATCAAGTAGTTTATCTTCAATTGCAAGGGTGCTATCAATCGTTTCCACTAAATCCACTTGGCGATCTTGTAAGAATAGGCGACCAAGTTCATCTTTCATACCATAATCGCCACTATCCCACCAAGGGCCATAAACATTTTCTTCAAAACGAGCCTCTTCTTTGTAATACGTCAGTGCGCGCCCTTTGGAAAGCATTTGAATATTCCCGCTAACACCAGCTGGTACAGAGACTCCATCTTGATCGACAATACGAACTTCTGTAAGTCCAGGCATGCCAATTCCCATATCACGTGCATTTAACGTTTCGATGGATTTTAATGTATGAGCACGTAAAATCATCGGTCCACATTCACTTTGACCATAAATTTGTAAGAAAATCGGTTTTTTATAAGACGATGTGCGTAAGAAAGTAGCCATCGTTTCTTTATTAATTGCATCAAATGTAGAGTGATAAAATTTAATACTTTCAAATACATCTGGTTTTTCGCGCGCAAGGGAAGCCCATTGTACAAAGTGATTTGGATGTGTTTCAAGTACATATGGTTTATATTCACGTAATATTTTAGTGATATTTTCTTTAGATGGGTTGGCAATTGGAAGCAGTGGGAAGCCAAGCGACATCAAGGAAGAAACACCAATATTAAAGCGAGAATGTACAGGCGATATATGGAAAGCAACAAGGTCTCTTGGTTTGATGAAATTAAGAATACGGCGTTGATATTTTGTTCTCCAGCCCATTGAATTCGCAGAGTGGGCAATCAGTTTTGGTATTCCTGTTGTTCCGGAAGTGTGGGTCATATAAGCAATCATATCTTTTGGAAGCTCTTCTTGCGGACATGTATAATCGCCAATTGGTGTTTTAAACACTTGTTCAGCATTGATCAAACGGCTGTCCGGTAAATTATTTAATTGATGACTTTTAGAAGAAGTTTCACTATCAAAAAGCAACCAAGGTTCGTCCAGTCTGTTAACAAAAATATCAATTGTTGATGCTGGAAGGTGAGGCGAAACCATGATTGGTACTGCACCAAGATAAGAAATCGCAACAGCTAAAACATAGGAATCAAATTTGGCTGATTTATAAACAATGACTTTATCGGCTTTACGAACTCCAAATTTATGCAAGTGTGCTGCTTTTTGAATAATTGCCGCTTCACACTTTTTATAAGTCGTATGTAGTCCTAATTCTGGAAAAGTGACGAGCTCTTCATCAAAATGAATTGGCATTTCTGGATAACGCTCTGCAGCATCTTTAAAATTGGTATAGAGGTTTAATGGTTCATACTTATTAATCATATATGGCGTAGCTCCTTTAACATTTGATGCTGTTATTATATCATTTTGTTGAAATAATGAGGAGTAGTTATGGAAAAGATGCAGCATTTTTATAAGAAGTCTGTAAATTCCTCTTTTTCTTACTTTAACAAATCCTTCAGTTGCCCTGTAAAGATATCGCAGTTAATGCTATAATTATGTTAAGATAATCACAAACTTTTAGACAGAAGAAAAATTATTCAAAAAAGTGGAGGTACGAAAATGAAAAAAAGGTTGTCAATAACACTCATCATGCTGCTATCACTTGTACTAGTCATTGCTGGCTGTGGAAGTAATAACACAAGTAAGAGCGACAAGGTTGAAACAAAAGAGAAGGAAAAAACAGAAGTAACATCAGGAGCATCCAAAACAAGCTACACAGATCCATCTGAATTAAAAGATAAATATGATATTGTTATTGTTGGTGCAGGTGGGGCAGGAATGTCAGCAGCACTCGAAGCAAAAGCAAAAGGAATGAACCCAGTAATTCTTGAAAAAATGCCACTAGCAGGCGGAAACACTATGAAAGCCTCTTCCGGTATGAATGCATCTGAAACTAAATTCCAAAAAGAACAAGGAATTAACGATAGCAACGATAAATTTTACGAAGAAACATTGGCAGGTGGTCACGGAACAAATGACAAAGAAATGCTACGTTTCTTTGTTGACAATTCCGCAAGCGCGATTGATTGGTTAGATTCCATGGATATTAAATTAAATAACCTGACTATCACAGGCGGAATGAGCGAAAAACGTACACACCGCCCAGAAGATGGTTCCGCAGTAGGTAAATACCTAGTCGACGGTTTATTAAAAAATGTCCAAGAAGAAAAAATTCCAGTATTTGTTAACGCTGATGTAAAAGAAATTACTCAACAAGACGGAAAAGTAACTGGAGTAAAAGTACGCCTTAATAATAAAGAAGACAAAAATATCAGCTCTAATGCAGTAGTTGTAACAACAGGTGGCTACGGAGCAAATAAAGAATTAATCGAAAAAGAACGTCCAGACTTAAAAGGATACGTAACAACCAACCAAGAAGGAAGTACTGGCGACGGTATTAAAATGATTGAAAAACTTGGTGGTACAACAGTTGATATGGACCAAATCCAAGTTCACCCAACTGTGCAACAAGATAAATCTTACCTGATTGGTGAAGCTGTACGTGGTGAGGGAGCCATTTTAGTTTCACAAGAAGGAAAACGTTTTGGGAATGAATTAGATACACGTGATAATGTGACAGCTTCCATCAATAAACTACCTGAAAAATCAGCTTACCTTATATTTGATTCAGGTGTAAAAGATCGCGTAAAAGCAATTGCTCAATATGACGAAATGGGCTTTGTTGAAGAAGGCGCAACTATTGATGAACTAGCGGGCAAAATCAATGTACCAAAAGAAGAATTAACAAAAACGTTAGATACTTGGAATACTAGCGTGAAAAATAAAAATGACGAAGCGTTTGGCAGAACTACAGGTATGGAAAACGAATTATCTAAAGCGCCGTATTACGCAATTAAAATCGGTCCAGGAATCCATTACACAATGGGTGGCGTGAAAATTAATACTAATACAGAAGTTTTAGATAAAGATGGTAAACCAATTACAGGATTATTTGCTGCAGGAGAAGTAACAGGGGGCTTGCACGGAGAAAATCGTATTGGTGGTAACTCAGTAGCTGAAATTATTATCTTTGGTCGTCAAGCTGGCGATAAATCAGCTGAATTTGTAAAAGAACAATAATATTTTCCGAGTAATAGTTTGTGATTAGAAAAGCTTGCGGAGACACTTTTTAATAAGTGTTTTCGCAGGCTTTTTAGTTGCTAGAATTTGTTTGCGGTAAAGGATTTATAGTATTATGAGTAAGTGAGGATGAATCGGCTAAAGTCGAAAAAAGTACATATCCGAATGATCATTGGCAGTTCCCACACAACAGTCATAGCCTTTGCCACTTGTTAAAATAAAAGGAGGAATCATTATGTTGAAAATGGGTTTTATTGGTAATGGAAAAAGCACCAACAGATACCATCTACCATTTATTTTAGAACGCGAAAATATCCAAGTGAAAACAATTTACAATCGAAATCCAAAAACGGCAACTTGGGATAAAATCGAAGGCGTGCACTACACAACCGACTTAGAGGAACTTTTAACTGATCCAGAAATTCAGCTAATTACAATTTCGACAACACAAAGCTCTCATTTTGAATATGCTAAAAAGGTGTTAGAAAATGGCAAAAATGTCCTAGTCGAAAAACCATTTATGATGACGTATGCAGAAGCAAAAGAAATTTTTGAGTTGGCAACAGAGCGAGGGCTAATTGTTCAATGCTATCAAAATCGCCGCTTTGACTCTGACTTTTTAACAGCTCAAAAAGTGATTGAAAGCGGAAAACTAGGAGAACTTTTGGAAGTGGAAATGCATTATGATTATTTCCGACCTGAAATCCCTGAATCTGTCCATGAATTTAAGTTTTATGATAGTTACTTGTATGGTCACGGTTGCCATACCATCGACCAAGTGCTTTCTTACTTCGGAAAACCAGACGATATTCATTATGATGTTCGCCAATTACTCGGAGAAGGCCGAATGAACGACTATTTTGACCTTGATTTTTATTACGGAATTACAAAAGTCTCGGTAAAATCAAGCTATTTCCGCATTAAAGCTCGTCCAAGCTTTGTTTTGTATGGAAAAAAAGGAATGTTCACGAAAGAAACAAAAGATCGCCAAGAAGAACATCTAAAACTATTTTATATGCCGAGTCATAAAGATTTTGGAATTGATTTACCAGAACATTACGGCACATTAACTTATGTGGATGATGCGGGAGTATGGCATGAGGAGAAAGTCATTTCCGAAGTGGGCGATTATGGTCGTGTGTACGATGATCTCTATGAAGCCATTATAAATGGAAAACCGAAGCAAGTAACAGACGAAGAAACGCTACTACAAATGGAAATTTTGGAAAAAGGCGTCGAAGCTTGTAAATAAGGAAAAATGCCGCGAGAGAATCTTGCGGTATTTTTGTGGTGTAATACTGTAGCAAAAAGTGTGTTATTAGCATATTGATTTCGTGAAAACAGACCATTTTGTGACAATTCAATGAACTTTTTTCACTTCAATTATATTTTAGAAAATTATTGCTATACTTATTTAGTAAACAAGCAGTTGGGAGGAAACTTATGGCTGTGAAAAAACACCAATAGTTTTAATAGTATTAACTATTTTTCTGTTAGTAACATTAAGATTCATAGGCATGGCAATAGTTTTCTTTATGTGGGGGAGTTATTATTCAAAAAAATTATTCCCTAGCAAAGAGGTTAAACTAGAGATAGAATATTTGAGAAAAGAGCAAACGAAAATCGAATAATACTTAAAGTACAATTTAGGTGAAAACATACAGATAACTTTTGCCAAGAGTAGAGTTGCAACATTTGGAGTTCCTTACATTATGGGGTATATCAATAATGAAAAGGAGTTGCAATTCACAGCGTTTATGGATGAAGAAAATCATTTTGAAGATAGAATGATTGTAACAAAAGAACTTTCAGAAAAATTTCGGGTAGACGAATTATCCTATACTGAAATAATAAAACAAAAGCAACGGGAGGAAATACGATGACAACGTTAGGAATTGATTTAGGAACATCCAATAGTTTAGTGGCATATTGGAATGAGGACAAAGCAGTGTTGATACCAAATGTATTTGGTGATGTTTTAACGCCATCTGTTGTAGGTATTGATGACAACGGTGAATTTTTAATTGGTAAAATTGCTAAAGAGCGTTTAACAACTCATCCTGATAAAACGGCTGCTGTTTTTAAGCGTTTTATGGGAACAGAAAAGAACTATTATTTAGGAGAACATAGATTTTCAGCTACAGACTTGTCAAGTTTCGTTTTAAAAGCGCTAAAAGAAGATGCTGAGAAATTTTTGGGAGAAACCTGTACAGAAGCAGTCATAAGCGTCCCAGCATATTTTAATAATACCCAACGAAAAGCTACAGTAGATGCCGCTTTTTTAGCCGGTTTAAAAGTAGAACGATTAATAAGTGAACCGACAGCCGCTGCTATTGCTTATGGGATTCATGAACAAAAAGACACAACCATAATGGTAATTGATATTGGCGGAGGGACTTTTGATGTCTCTATATTAGAAATGTTTGATGGTGTCATGCAAGTAATTGCGATTGCTGGAAATAATTACCTAGGCGGTGAAGATTTCACAACAGTAATCATCGAAACTTTTTTAAATGCAACAGGTTTGAAAAAAGAGAGATTAACTACAAAAGATTTTGCATCATTATATAGACAAGCAGAAGATGCAAAGCAAGTTGTTTCTGAAAATGGTGTCGGAAAAATTGTTTTAGCTGAAAATGAGTTTACACTTACAGTAGACCAGTTTGAACAAATCAGCCAACCCCTAATTTTAAAATTGCGAGAACCGATTATCCAAGCTTTAAAAGATGCACAGTTAAAACCAGCAGATATAGAACAGATTGTACTAATTGGTGGAGCAACAAAAATGCCTATTATAAAAAGTTTTGCTAGTAAATTTCTTGGGAAAATTCCGTTTATGCACATTAATCCGGATGAGACAGTTGGGCTAGGTGCGGCAGTGCAAGCCGCTTTGAAAGAACGACATGAATCATTGGAAGAATTTATTTTAACAGATGTCTGTGCGCACACATTGGGAGTGGATTCAGTGCGGCAAATTAGCAATTCTAAGTATCAAGAGGGTGTTTTTACACCAATTATTGAGCGGAATACAACAATACCTGTAAGCCGAATGAAAGAATTTTATACAATTTATGATAATCAGAATACTGTAAAATTAAGTGTATACCAAGGAGAAAGTAGCAATGTTAAAGATAATTTGAAACTAGGAGAATTGGAAATTAAGTTACCTCCGAATACAAATAAAGATGCAAAAATTGAAACACGTTTTACATATGATAAAAATGGGCTTCTAGAAATTTTGGTGAAAATTGTTAGTACTGGTGAAGTAAAACAATTAATTATTCAAAAAAATCCTGGAGTATTGTCTGATAGCGAATTAAAAGAGCAGTTAGAAAAGCTAAGTGATCTGAAAATCCATCCACGAGATCGTTCCGAAAACAGGTTATTACTTGCAAGAGCGGATCGGATTTATCAAACATCGTTAGGTGAAACACGTCAATATATAGAATTTTTAATGTTGGAATTCCAAAAGGCTATTGAATCTCAAAATGAAAAGAGCATACAAATACAAAGCAAAAATTTAAAAGAGAAATTAGCCGATCTTGAGGGATTAGGATGGGATTGACAGTTTGGGAGATTCTAAAAATAGAAAAGACGACAGATAAACGTGTAATCAAGCGTGCCTATGCAAAAGCATTAAAATATACACATCCAGAAGATGAGCCTGTTGCTTTTCAAAAATTAAAAGAAGCTTTTGATCAAGCTCTAAAGTATCAAGAATTTGATGATGCTGTATCAACGTCAGGGGATATTTCAAGCTTTGAAATACGAGAATTAGATGAATGTAATCCCACAATGGATTTAGATGAGCAAACAGAAGCAATAGAGTTCTCTTTTAAAGAAAGACTGGAAATGGTTTTTGCAAATTATAATGAGCGAATAAACATAGAAGCATGGCGGGAAATATTTCAGTCAGAAAGTGCATTTAAAGTAGACGAATATGAAAGAGATAGATACTATTTAGCTATCTTTTTAATTGAAAATAGATACTTTATTCCTAAAAAAATTATCAATTTAGCATTTGAAATATATAATTTAAATGAAATGATTTCAAATGATACAAATTTAGACTTGGTTTTTGCTTTAAAGGAAGTGAAGGATTTACCTCCGTTTGAGTTTGTTGCATTACAGGACTTAGAAGAGAACGAGCGAATTAGATTTATTTTAGCACGTTTAAATGCATATCAATGTTTGGAAACGAAGAAAATTCAAAGTTACATTAAACAGGCTAAAGCTATTTTTGATAAAGATCCAGACCTTGAATTAATTGAAATTATAAGTAGAACAGGAAAGTTTAATTTTAATTCAATATTAAAAGAAATTAATGCCTTTATCGCTAAAAATCCGGAACAAGCGACGGCGCGGATGTATCGATTATTTCTTCATAAAAAGCTTAGTAAGCCACTAAACTATAAAGATCTTAAAGGTGCAATATTGGAGACATATTATTCTACTCCACGAGAGAATGAGTTTTTTGATGAAATTATCTTTCATATAGATAAAAACAAACTGTTAGGACTTATTTACTATGATTTAAAAGAATACACAACAGCATATACTTATTTAATTAATGCTAGTGACACAAGTAGAAAAGAGATTCGAGATAGGGTTGCTTTTTGTTTAAAACTAAAGCTAGAGCAAGAAAAAAATTCTTTTAAAAACAAATCAAAAATTAATGATATCAGAACAGAATTAAGTTTATACTCTTTGTGGACTTTTGAGCAGTTATGCTTAAAAACACAAAAAAAGCGTATCTTACTCATGCTCATATTGACTGCTTTTCCCGTATTAATTTTTGCTGCTTTAATTACAGATGACCAAAAAACAGATACTATTTGGGCTAATTACTGGTTTGTATTTGGCTGTATATTTGTTATTATACTAGCAGTCGCTTATTTATTATTTAGAAAAGATTTATGGAAAAGATATAGAGAGGCAAAAATAGAAAAGTATTATCAAAATAAAAAATAAACTAATAAGCAGGATATTCTATAAAGGGATTTCCTGTTTTTTGATTTATTCAGCTCATTATACGGATCATAAATTGCCTTAAAATGAACAATTTGCATAATTGGCGCATTTTGTTGAATGATTTCGTTCAACATGATATAGTGTAATCAAATGAGGGAAGCGCTTACTTCGTTAAGAGAGGATGTAGAGGATGGACATATCAAATTTGATAAATGAAAGTCGGATTATTTTTGATACTAGTATTCAAACCAAGCAATTATTATTTGAAAAAGTAGCGAATGTACTAGGTGAAGAAGGGGCTATAACGAATCAAAAGAAATTTATACGTGACTTGTATAAACGAGAAGAGGAAACTTCGACAGGTATTGAGTCTGGATTTGGTATTCCTCATACAAAGAGTAAATATGTGAAAGAGCCTTTGATTGTTTTTGTTCATTCAGATGTTATGACCGATTATTTTGGACTAGATGATGCACCAATTGAATGCAGTTTTATTATTGGAGTCCCAAAGAAGGCAGCGGATACACATTTAGAAATATTAAGTAACCTTTCAAGGAAATTAATGAACGATGAATTTATTGAAAAGTTAAAAAAATCAAAAAACGAACAAGAGATTATGACAATTTTATCAGAATAGGGAGGCGTTTTACATGAAAATAGTTGGAGTTACAGCTTGTCCCACTGGCATTGCTCATACGTACATGTCTGCTGAAAAGTTAACTAAAACAGCAGAAGACCTTGGTTATGAAGTGAAAATAGAGACTCAAGGAGCAAAAGTTGAAAATGTTTTAACGAAAGAAGATATTGCATCAGCTGATTATGTTATTTTAGCGGTTGATAAAGAAATTGATACAGCTAGATTTGCTGGAAAGAAAGTAAAAAGAGTATCTACTTCCAGAGCAATTAAAGAAGCAGATGTCATAATTAAAGAAGTCATTGCAGAAAAAGGACTAATAAATTATTCAGCGGAAAGCAGTTTAAGTAATTCTGAACAGCCACCAAAAGCAAGTTTATATAATCATTTTATGAATGGTGTTAACTATATGCTACCATTTGTTATCGCGGGTGGAATACTAATCGCAATTAGTTTTGCTTTCGGTATTGATGCTGCCAATCCAGATTCTGCTTCCTATAATGCAATTGCAGCAGCATTTTCTAAAATAGGTGGAGATACCGCATTTGCACTAATGGTTCCAGCACTTGCTGCCGGAATTTCCGTATCAGTTGCAGGAAGGGCTGGTTTTGCTCCTGGACTTGTTGCCGGAACGCTTGCGACAGCTGGTGGATCTGGTTTTCTAGGCGGAATGATTGGTGGTATTTTGGCAGGATATGTAGCTCATTTCTTTGCTAATAAAGTGAATGTTACAAAATCACTTGCTTCTATTTATCAGTTGATTGTTGTACCACTTCTAGCTATTACAATAGTCGGTTTGGCGATGGTATTTGTTATTGATACACCAATTGCTTGGGTGCTAGATGCGCTTACAAGTTGGCTAAATGGTCTTGGTGAAACATCGGGTGTTTTATTTGGACTTCTTATTGGAGTGATGATGGCAGCAGATATGGGTGGACCTATAAATAAATCTATCTCTACTTTCTCTATTGGGCTTATGACGGCCGGGGTTACAGCACCAATTGCCGCATGTATGGCAGCAGGTATGGTTCCGCCACTTGGTCTAGCACTTGCAACGTTACTTTTTAGAAATAAATTTACAACAGAAGAAAAAACAGCAGGAAATTCTTGTTGGGTATTAGGGGCATCATACATTACAGAAGGGGCTATCCCGTTTGCAGTCGCAGATCCACTTCGAGTTATCCCTAGTCTTATGTTAGGCTCAGCAACAGCAGCAGCTATTTCGATGGGTGCGGGAGTAACTTCACTTGCTCCACATGGTGGCATTTGGGTAATGTTCATTCCTAATGTTATTGACCATCTATTTATGTATATTATTGCAATCGTAGCAGGAACAATAGTGACTGCAGTTTCAGTAGGATTATTAAAAACACCAGTAAATAAACGAAAAAATAAAGGGGAGATGCTATAATGTTATATACAATGAAAGATTTATTAAAAGTAGGAAAAGAACATCAATTTGCGGTACCGGCATTTAATATCTGTAGTTTTGATATGTTAAAAGCAGTAATGGAACAAGTAGAAGAAAGTAATGCACCCGTTATTATTGAAATCCATCCCGATGAGATTGCTTATCTTGGTGATAATTTTGTCGCGACGGTACGTGAATACGCGCTTAGAAGTAAAGTTCCTGTTGTAATTCATATGGATCACGGTGGAACCATTCAAGATGTTATGCGAGCAATTAGAAACGGCTATACATCAGTTATGATTGATGCTTCACGTGCTAGTTACGAAGACAATGTTGCGCTAACAAAAGAAGTAGTAGCACTTGCACATAAAGTAGGTGTATCAGTGGAAGCCGAACTTGGAACAATTGGCGACAATGGATCGGCAGAAGGTGGAGCAGATACAATCATTTATACCGATCCAGACCAAGCGGAGGATTTTGTAAAAAGAACAGGTATTGATACATTAGCGGTTGCAATTGGAACAGCACACGGACTATATCCTAAAGATAAAAAACCGGAACTCAATATGCCGCTACTAAAAGAATTAAATAAACGTCTAGATATTCCATTCGTCCTTCACGGAGGTTCTGGTAATCCAGACAAAGAAGTGAGTGAATCTGTACATTTTGGAGTTAGAAAAGTGAATCTAAGCTCTGACTTGAAAAGTGTGTTTTTTGAAGAAATTCGCCAATTATTAGCAAAAAATCCAGATATGTATGAACCAAATCAAGTTTACCCATCAGCAAATGAAAAAGTAAAAGAAGTTGTAAGACATAAATTACAAATTTTAAATACTACTGGGCAAGCGGACAAATACTAATCGGAGGGGTAGAAGCGCTAATTATAGTGCTTTTGCCCTTTAAGGAGTGGAGGAATATGTTAAGCACAGCAAAGGAACGACAATTAAAAATCGTTAATCGGCTAAAAATCGAACAATTTATGCGGATTATTGATTTAGTGGAGCTTGTCAATTACAGCGAAGCCACTGTGAAACGAGATTTAGTAGCACTAGAAAAAGAAGGACTTGTAAGACGAACACGAGGCGGCGCAATGATTATTGATAATAAAAAAATCGATTTGCCGTATTTAATGAAAATGAACGAACGCAGTAATGAAACAAGTAAAATAAGAATTGCAGACATTGCAAAATCACTTATTCGTGATGATATGGTGATTTTCTTAGATTCAAGTTCTACATCGCTACATTTAATTGATGTTTTAAGTAAATTTGATGGTTTGCAAATTATTACTAATGGAGTGATGACGGCTTCGATGTTATCAGAATTTACCAATGCGCGGGTTAGTATTTTAGGAGGATCCATTCTAACAAAGCGATACACGGTAAATGGAGCAAAAGCTTATAATGATGCCCTTACATATAATGCGGATATTGCATTTGTTTCTTGTCGTGGAATTGACTGTGACAAAGGTGCGACGGAAACACATGAAGGCGAGGCGCTAATCAAACAAGCATTTAGGCGCCAGTCAAGTTTGCTCGTTTTACTCGTTACAGAAGAAAAAGTAGGCCATAAGTTTATGCACCAAAGTCTTGCGTGTCACGATATTGACTACTTAATAACGGACTTTAAACTGGATACAGAAGTGGAGCAACAGTTTAAAGCCCATCAAATTACTTGTTTGTATTAACGTTTTTAGTGGTGATTTCATTATCGCGGATTAATATCGCTTCCTTATTACTAATTGGAAGCAGAGGTAGTGAACTAGCATAGTCAGCTAGGATTTTTTGAGCTGCATTTTTAAAAGGTGCAGAACCATAATGCGGCACAGTATAGAAATCAACTAAATTTAAAGCATTGTAACTCGTCAAAGTTGCGGCTTTTTGCATGTTATCCATATCTTTAATATACTCAATATTAGCTGAAGTTATAACCGCACCAGCTGATTCCCCGATATATAATTTACCGGCTGCGACTTCTTTTAAAATGCACTTGTCCGCGCCAGTTCGTTTTAATTCTTGCAATAAAAAGAAACTATTACCGCCAGAGACATAAATATACTCATTTCGTGCTAATTTCTGCCGAATGGTCTCTGAGTCTGCAGTAGATATATCTAATTCATCAATTATTAACCCTAATTTTTCTAGGGCTTTTTTTGCTGTCTCCACATAAAATACCACTTTTTCCACATTACTTGCTGTAGGAATAAATGTTACTGTTTTGCCATGTACATTTTTTTCAAATGAACTAAATAAACTTACAACATCGTTAAAAGAAGATGCTAAAAATAGTTTTTTCACGCTATCAGCTCCTATGGATTTGTCTTTATTTATAGTATAATGTGAAAAGGTATCAAATAGTGACACCTTTTAATTTACTTTAAGGAAAAGAGATGCTTATGAAAAAATCAGAGAGATTAACTGATATGATGCTATTTTTAAATGATAAAAATTCTTTCCAATTGAGCGAACTAATGTCTAAGTATAATATTTCTCGAAGTACCGCTATTCGCGATATTAAGTCATTAGAAGAAATAGGCATGCCGATATATTCCCAACTAGGTAGAAATGGTTATTACGGTTTACTTCAAAATCGCTTATTATCACCAATTGTGTTTAATATGGAAGAGGTATTTGCGTTATACTTTGCCATGCTAACTTTAAAAGCTTATGAAACTACACCATTTCATTTAAGCGTAGAAAAATTAAAAAAGAAATTTGAAACTTGTTTAGCAGAAGAAAAAATTACTATGCTTCGTCAAATAGAAAATGTATTTAGTTTAAGTTTTATTCAACATAACAATCAATGTGAATTTTTAGATGTTATTTTACGCTGGACAATAGAAGAACAAGCCTGCGAAATTGCCTATAAGAAAAACGGGGAAATAAAAAACTATCTAGTACAATTTTTTAATATATCTTCCGCGCATGGGCAGTGGTATGGTACCAGCTATAATTTTGAAACCGAAAGCACCCAAGTATTTCGCTGTGATAAAATTGTAGCAATTAAAGTAACTAACAAATACCCGCCAAAATCACTAGCAGATCTTAAACGAAAATCGGAGGAACTTTATCAAAAGAAAGCAGCAAATAATTTTGAAGTAGAAATAACTACTAAAGGGATAGATTTATTTTATAAGGAACACTATCCATCCATGGAATTACACATAGAAAATGGAAAAAATATCATTCGCGGTTTTTATCATCATGCGGAAGAGGCCTTTATTATCAATTATTTGCTAGGATACGGTACGAATATTTTGGCGATAAAACCGAAAACACTAAAACCAAAACTAATCCAAAGGCTAAACTTTCTAAAAACAAATCTCGAACAAATATAAAAGTAAAAACAGCGAAACAAATTTAAAAAGAGGAGTGATTTAATGGAGGAATGGGATTTGCTAAATGTAAACCGTGAACGAACAGGAAAAACGCATATCCGTGGTGAGAAATTAGCGGCTGGAGATCTTCACTTGGTTATTCATGTCTGTATTTTTAACCAAAAAGGGCAACTTTTAATTCAAAAGCGCCAAAAAGATAAAGAAAGCTGGCCAAATTATTGGGACTTTTCTGCGGCTGGCTCTGCACTTAAAGGCGAAACAAGTAGACAAGCCGCTGAAAGAGAAGTGCAAGAAGAACTTGGAATTACAATTGATTTAAGCAAAACTCGTGCAAAATTTAGTTATCATTTTGATGCAGGATTTGATGATTATTGGTTTATTACAGAAGATGTAGAACTAAAAGATTTAACATTACAAAAAGAAGAAGTAGCAGATGCTCGTTTTGTAACACCAGAAGAGCTAGAAATGTTGAAAAATGCAGGTGAATTCATTCCTTACTTCTTTTTAAATCAGGTTTTCGAGCTAAAAAATGCCACAAGTAGTCACTTTTAATAAATATAACTAAAATTCCACTTAACAAATCACGCGCTTACACTTATAATAGTACAGAGACAAGAGAAAAACTCCAATTCAGAAAGAGAGTGGTAATATGGGCCGTAAATGGGCAAATATTAAAGAGAAAAAAGCGTCAAAAGATAAAACAAATAGTCGTATCTATGCAAAATTTGGTATTGAAATATATGTAGCGGCTAAATCAGGCGACCCAGATCCACATTCCAACCAAAAATTACGCTTTGTTATCGAACGTGCAAAAACATACAATGTACCAAAACATATTATTGATCGTGCTATCGAAAAAGCAAAAGGAACTGGCGACGAAACGTATTCCGAACTACGCTATGAAGGCTTTGGTCCAAATGGTTCAATGATTATTGTCGATGCGTTAACAAATAATGTAAACCGAACTGCCTCTGATGTACGTGCTGCTTATAGTAAAAATGGTGGTAATATGGGCGTTAGTGGCTCCGTTGCTTATATGTTTGATAATACAGCTATTTTCGGTGTAGAAGGTAAAGACGCCGACGAACTTCTCGAACTTTTAATGGAAGCGGATATTGATGTTCGTGACATTTTAGATGAAGATGGACAAGCGATTATTTATGCAGAACCAGAAGATTTTCATAAAGTTCAAGAAGGATTAAAAGCTGCTGGAATTGAAGAATTTACTGTAGCTGAAATCGAAATGATCCCTCAAAACGACATTCAATTAGCAGGAGAGGATTTAGAAAAATTCGAGAAACTAATTGATGCTTTAGAAGATTTAGAAGATGTGCAAAAAGTATATCATAACGTCGAATTAGAAGATTAATAACAACCACAATCGGAGGAACCAACAAAATGCCAAAATTACCAAATTGTCCAGAATGTAACTCAGAATATGCTTACGAAGACCGCGGACTCCTAATCTGCCCAGAATGCGGACATGAATGGAGCGCGACTGCCACAGCAGAAGTATCCGAAGAAAAAGTATTTAAAGACTCCAATGGCAACATCCTAACAGACGGAGATTCCGTTACCGTCATCAAAGACTTAAAAGTAAAAGGCGCATCTAACCCAATCAAAATGGGTACAAAAGTAAAAAACATCCGCCTAGTTGACGGCGACCACGACATTGATTGCAAAATTGATGGCTTTGGTCCAATGAAGTTGAAATCAGAATTTGTGAAGAAGATATAATAAAAAAGCAGCGACTCTCTCAGTTACGAAAGAGTCGCTGTATTTGTTAAAAATGGAAGTTATCTACTCCTTTTTTATCAAGCTAGAAAGTGTTATAATGTGTGAAAAGGAGCGGAATTGCGATGAAATATGTAAAATCACAAATGAAAGAGCTTGTAAAAGATAGCGTGGACCTTCAAGAACGCCTTCAAAAGCTAATGAAAGAAATGGATTTAGAAAAAAGTTTCGCTTTAAAAGCACTGTATCATTCAGAAGTTGCTGATGGTGGACATTACCAAACAGCTTATCAAGATTTGGATTATAAATATAAAGATTAACTAACTAATGGCTCTGCTAAACAAATTGGCAGAGCTATTTTTATAAATATTTTGCTTGGATTTCGTTTAAGTAAGCAACAAAATTATCGTAAAAGTCATCGCGATTTTGGATAGTTACATGGGTTCCTAACTGCAAGATAAAGCGATACACAGCTTCATGGTCGGGCAGCGTTACCTTTACAAGAAAATGATCTTCATCCTGCCTTGAAATCTCAACTAAATCAAAACGCTCAATAATTTGTTCACGAGCCACTTTATCCACGATTAGAGTTACTTTATACGTCAATAGTTGTGGCGGACTACCCACTATTCCTAATGGCTTTACGACAAATGGTCTGGCTTCAAACGTTTCTGTTAAAACATCAAGCTCCACCATCCGTGCAAGTTTAAATGTACGGAAGTCGCTGCGCTCCAAACTATACCCTTGTAAATACCAAGAACGATTCCTAAAAAGGAGATGATATGGTTCGGTTTTTCGGATAGTTTGATTACCATCCCTGTCAATATAACTAAGTTCCACTAATTGATGTTTTTTAATCGCTAAATATAGTTTTTCAACTTGAGAATTCACTTTACTTTTTGTAGACAAATGGGAAAAATCTACTGAAATGGAACTTGCAGGTGATTCATTTGTTGGGTCGAGCATATTTTTCATTTTTTGTAATGTTTTCTTTGTTTCAATGGATGAAAGTAACTGTTCCATTCCGTCTAAACTAGTGATAATCGCTTGTAAATCTTCTGTTGTAAGGAGCTTCTTGTCCACTTTGTAGGTAGGCATAATCCCGATACCACCTTTTGCCCCAGCAATTGTATAAATGGGGATGTTGGCCATTGCTAATGTATCAATATCGCGAAAAATAGTTCGTTTCGAAACTTCAAACATTTTTGCCATTTCAGAAGCACTGACTAATTCTCGTTGCAAAAGCAGCATAACAATCCCGATAAGTCGCTCAATTTTCATTTTTTTCTCCTTTTTTAAAAATGATGACAGACAGTTGTCATCATTCGCATGTTATAGTTACATCATATCAAAGTTAAATAACTTTTTGGAGGGAAATATTATGGCATTTGAAATTGTTGAATTAAAAGAAGAAACATTTACAGGAACGAAGACAGAAATCCCTGAATTCGATCCGCAAAAAGGTTTCGAGGTAATGAGCGAAATTAAAGAAACAGCATTTACAAAATTTGCAAAAAATGAAAAAAACTATGTAGGTATTAACGCAAGTCTCGATGGTTTGCAATTTTATATCGTGGCTAGTGTGGATGGTACTGGCGAGACGACTTTTAGTATCCCAGCAGGTAAATACGCTAAATTCGTAACCGCTGAAACAGACCGCCCAGCATTAGACGGATTCATCGGTGCAGCTTACGGCGAAGTTAGCCAAAGCAGTGATGTAAGTATTGCGGGCTCCTTTAATTTGGAAGACCTTAGAGAAGCTGAGTTTACGCTTTATATTCCAGTTGTAAGTAAGTAATAGTAATGTAAGAAAAGCCTTTTTCGATGAAAGGGGCTTTTTTTGATGGTTTTAAGGTTGCGGTGAAATATAAAAAAATGCTAAAATAAAACGATTTCTATTCAGTTGAGGTGATTAATATAGTTGGTATGTCTATAATTGTAACTATTGTTCTATTTGCTTTTATTACATTTTTAATTTTAAAAAAAAAAATGGAAAACATTGAGTATCGTATTAATTGTGTCACTCTTACTGATTATCTGGATGATTAGTTCTTCCTTAAGTATTTTCCAAAAATCTATCAACTTGTCTAGTGAAGGTTTAAATGGAGTTGAAATCTTGTCATCAATAGATGTCACTGACACAAATTCAGTAGAAAATAATAAGTTTTATCATTCATTAAAAGAAAATAAAGACATCTATATTGGAATAGATCACAATAAAATTATTGAATTAACTTTGCCATTTGACTCGACAAACACTGCTATTTCTACTAATAAAGGTATACATGTAAACAGTACTTTTAAGGAGGTTGTTAGTAGTTATGGAGAGTCTTATAAAGAAATGAATTTTGTAGATATGTATGGTTTTGGAATAGAATTTAAAGATAAGGAAAATAAAATTAACATAAGATTTTATTTTGATAATGACAGCAAGAGTGCTCCAGTTCGAAATATTGAAATTCTTGTATTTTGAATTTAAGCTTAGTAGAAAGATACAATGAAAGAGACTTCCGAAATGAAGAACAAACAGGAATTTAGTATCAAACCATTTAATAAAATGGAATGTACTAAATTCCTGTTTGTTTGTTATCTGTTTTTTTAAATGAAGCTCATTGGTATTGGGGTATTATGCTTTTCTTTGAATGATTTCTAAACAAATCATATAGAAAAAGCTAATTATAAAATAGCCAATAGCAAGACTTGAAAGTGATATTTGTAAATGGTGTTGCGTATTTAAAATAGCCATGAAAATTGGCAATATTATGGCTAAGGCGATAACAAAATAAAAAGAGAAGGTATTCCTATTTTTATAATAGCGCTCATCTTTTTCTGTTTTCTCTTTTTTATATTGCTTTTCAAAGGTTTCTTTAAATATGAAAATAGAGAAGACAGATCCGACAATAATTGCAGGAATTAATATGAGGAAATCATTTACTGTGGAAGGTTGTTCTCCTCGTGTAATTGGTAATAAAAAAAAGCATATAATTACCATAAAAGTTAAACTTACAATTCTCATAAATTGATATTTTTTCATCTTCTATGCCTCCTCTAGCTGAAATATCTCTTCTACCGATAACTCAAAATACCTTGCCATCTTTAAGCTAAGCTCTAAACTGGGGTTATATTTTCCTTTTTCAATCGCGTGAATAGTTTGCCTTGAAACTTCTAATATCGAAGCTAAATCATTTTGCGTAATCCCTTTTTCTTCGCGTAACGTTTTAACTCGATTTATTACTTTCAAATGATCACCACCTAGTAAAGATATCTTTACAAATACTTTAAAATAAAATGAAAGAAATGTAAAGCTTCCTTTATATTTTTTGGAAATTATTCTATTATTTGCCGCGCAATATTATGGCAAGTTACTTAAGGGTGATTTTTCTATTCATTAATTTGGTAACTGGTGAGTGTCGATGGAATTAGCTAAAGCAGGAATTGTTTCCGAGCAAGCCAAGACGATATAAGGGATTTATAAACAAGTCGTTCTACTTAAAGTAGCTTGTTTAAATTTGCAACACCTATTTTTTTCTATATAATGGGAGTAAGTAAAAGACGAGTTTTGATAGGAGGAAGAAATATGGAAGTTTTTGCAGAATATTTGGCTGGGATTGAAAACCCTGACCATCGTGAGCGTACAAAAGAAGTTTTAACATGGGTTACGGAAAATTTTCCAACTTTAAAACCAGAAATCAAATGGAACACACCAATGTTTTCGAATAATGGAACTTTCATTCTTGGCATTTCTGTTGCAAAACAGCATATGAGCATTTCTCCAGAAGTAGCTGGAATTGATCGCTTTGAAGAAGACATTAAGCAAGCTGGATATGGCTATACAAAAGGACTATTTAAAATCACTTGGGCAAAACCAGTTGATTATAGTTTAATAGAAAAAATTATTCAGTTTAACATACAAGATAAAGCAAATTACACCAGCTTTTGGCGTATTTAAAAGATTTAGTTACTTTTGTCATCTAGCAAACGCAGATATTTTATGCCATAATAAATAAGCTAATATGGATTTTATTAAAAGAGTGGTGTAAAATGCGGATTTTTTGTGGAATTATGTCAATCCAAGCTGGCTTTATCGGAGGACTTGCCGAAATCTTTAGTCCGGATAGCAAGAAAATCAACCTATTTATGATACCAGACAATCTAGCTGATTCATCCGGATATTTTATGTCGTTCGCAATGATACTCGCAGGCATCCTAATCATCTGCGCCTATCGCAACGACTTCCTAATTTTCATGGCCCTAATACTATGGCTATTTGGCTTAATCTTCGGCCTAATTTTCACCCCAAGCTATTCAGGAATCTACTTCCGACCAGTTGTCTGCCTAATAAGCTTTTTAATGGGGTTGTTCATTTTTACAGATTATACGAGACATCAGGATAGAAGTTTAGAGAGGTGAGCGGGGAGCTTGCTTCTTTTTTTACAAATAAATCAGTTACATCACGTTAATTAAATAGTAAAAGTGAAAAAGATGAAAATATATTATTACAACCAAAATCTCACTTTAAAAACATTAAATCCTCCAAATAAAACAAATATTTTAAACTTGCAATGTAAGGGAGAATAACATGTCAGAAAATACATTACTACGAATCCAAAAGTCTAAAAATCAATTGTTAAAATCTATATTAGCTAGTTTTACCGGTACACTAGGAAGTTCTATTTTCTCATTTTCTTTAGGATTAATGCTTTTAGAGAAAACCGGACTTTCGATAAGTTTTGGACTTTCGATTATGATAACTGCATTAATTGGCCTCTTATTATCACATCTAGTAGGGCCAATAGTAGATAAATTTTCTAGAAAATTTATTATTTTAACTAGTCAATCTATCACTATCGCAGCATTGATTGTATATACATTCATTTTTAATGGTCCAAGTAATCATATTTTGATTCCTACCGTAATACTTATGATTATTCTAGCAGTGACAGATGATTTTAATAGCACAGCCCAAGAGTCTACTAAAGTCAATGTTGTTCTAGAAGATGATTTACAAAAATTGGCAGGAATCAAGAATTAAGTGAGAACATGGTTGGTTTGTTTTCTGCCGTTATGGGAGCTCTCTTATATGCAATTCTCCCTTTTAATATCTTAATTATGCTTGAAATTATTTTAGAACTAACTACATTTCTATTAACAGCCACACTTGATTTTAAATTCAACAAAAGTTCGGAATGCTCTGTGGAAGAGAATAGTAGCACCTCTAACTGGCAATTATTTATCGATGGTCTACTTTACTTGAGAAGGCAGCCCTATCTAGTTATTATTATGGTCGCCTGTATGATTATTAATTTTTTCTATACAATCATTTTTGTAGGTTTACCTTCGCTCATGCTAAAGGTCTTGGAAGCTTCTTCTATACAGTTCGGCATTACTCAAGGTGCACTCAGTCTTGGTATAATCGTTGGAGCATACATCTTAACACGTAGAAAAGAATCACAAACACCTGTCTACAATCTAATGCAGCTAGGAAAAATATTGCCGATTTTATTTATCGGAATGGGTTCTTCCATATTTATTCACTCTCAGCTGTTAATAACAATATGGATTAGTTTATTAATGCTACTCATTGGTTTTTCAAGTTCTACATTAAATATTCCGTTCGCTATCTGGCTTCAAAAAAATGTGCCTACCAATTTACAAGGACGAGTTTTTCATCTATTGAGTGTAATGAGTATGTGTATTCAACCATTTGGGATTTTAATCTATGGTCTATTATTTGATCATAAAGTTACTTCAGCTGCTAATTGGGATTCCTTTATCTTTATTTCCAGTGGGATTATCCTATATACTATTGTATTGATATATACAAATATAACAAAAAAAGATTTAAAACATGCTAAAATATATTGAGTATGCCTAAATTAAGGAGGAGAAAAATGCGCTACGATTATACTGAAAAAGAAAAGGAAAAGGTTCTCTTAAACTTCATGAAGCAGGGTAAAGTAAAGCAAACTCCTGCTTCTGAGAAAAAGAAGTATATTTTACTTACAGAAGTTGTGTTAGAACAATTTGTTGAAGGAGAAATATACTCTGAAAAAGATATAAATTTGAAACTAAAGGAAGTATTTTCTGAAGCGGAATATGTAGAACAAAGAAGATATTTAATTATTTTTGAGTTACTTGATAGAACAAAAGACGGGTCCCAGTATTGGATGAAGCCAATATCTTAATTTTAGATATATTTTGTTTTTGCCATGAAGCTTATTTTTAAATATTTTAGCTCTTCTTTTTTGGGCTACAGTCTATTTCTTAATTATGCCAACCCAATATCATAGTAGGTAGATATTAATAATTACCTAACCTGAACCCCCCAACCCGCACCCAAAAATCCACTACCCCACAAACCAAAACACTCCCAAGCCCAACAAACACCGAAAAATCCCCAATCAAATTCACCAAAAACAACCCAACCAAAAGCCCAAGCAAACAAACATCCTTCCAAACATAAAATCGCACATCCGCCTTCTTATGCGCCACGAAAACAAGCTGCTTCGAAATAAAAAACACCGCCACCGAACCAAACAACATCAACAGTAGCACATCCTTATTCAAATGACCTTCATATAACAAATGCAAATTCGCAGCCAACAGCATAACTGATACAATAATAAAGAAATGCCCATAAATCAAAAACTGCCCGTGCGTCTTCTTATGATGATCAATAACCTTTTCAAAACTATAAAAATACGAAGCCCAAAGCGTGCTAATAATTAAAAATCCAAGTCCTACAAAACAAATCGTGTACCAATCCAGCGTATGGCCAACTAAAATTGTCGTAATCGCAACAATACTTTCGCCAAAAGTAATAATTACAAACAACCCAAATCGTTCGGCCAAATGCGGGAAATCAACCGGAACTTTCCGGAGCGTAGCCGATAAGAACAGCGGTAAAATTATATCAACTGCAATTCCCAAATACATAACAAAATACCGCCAAAAACCATCAAAAAATACCGAAGTCGCCGTTGTAATCACACCAAGCAAAAATACGCCCCCAAGCATTAACGCCACTTTTCGTGCATCCCCCGACAACTTTCGACTAATAACAAAATACTGAATCACGGTAATGAACCGAATTCCCAAATAACCAATCAGAAAGGTATAATATGTATTCGAAAAAGTTAAATCAAAACTTGCGGTCATTAAAATTAAGAAAAACATTTGGGGTAGCATATATAGCTCAGGCCATTTGATTTTTTCGCCAAACCGGTTGAAAAACATTGTCTGACCAACCCATGCCCAAAACATTGGCGTAACCATAAGTAAATATTCGCCAAAATACACCGCCGCTTTTTCGGGGTGATTATTAATACTTAACAATAAATGCGTAGTTGAAGCCACCGCAGTAACAAATATTAAATCAAAAAATAATTCTAACCAAGAAACTTTGCGCTCTTTCATCTCTCCACCTCATTTATACCTTCTTTACCCAAAACCATCCCATGCAAAAAGTAAAGAAAAATCTTACTTGCTTTTGACACAAGCTTCCGTCAATAAGTATAATTAAATAGCATACAAATTTTATTACTAGGAGGAAATAAAGATGGTAAAAACATGGGATGAATTTCTTGAGCAGGAAGCTGCCAAACCATATTTTATGGAATTAATGAAGGAAGTTGCGAATGCTAGGGCAAAAGGAAATGTCTATCCATCAGAGGAAGATATGTTTTCTTGTTTCCGCTTGTGTTCATACGATAAAGTCAAAGTTGTTATCCTTGGTCAAGACCCGTATCATGGACCAGGACAAGCTCACGGACTCAGTTTTTCTGTCCAAAAAGGTGTACGAATACCACCGAGCCTCCGAAACATCTACAAAGAACTAAAAACCGATCTAGGAATCGAACCAGCTGACCACGGGCATCTTGCTAAATGGGCTGAACAAGGCGTGTTGCTGATGAACACTAGCTGGAGCGTGGAAGAAGGCAAAGCAGGAAGCCATAAAAAATTAGGCTGGACAACATTTACCGATCATGTACTAGAAGAATTAAACAATTACGAAAAGCCATTAGTTTTTATTTTATGGGGAAATCATGCAATTAAAGCAGCAAGTGGAATCACAAACCCGAAACATTTACTAATCGAAGGTGTTCATCCATCACCATTAGCAGCGAGTCGTGGTTTTTTTGATAGTAAACCATTTTCCAAAACAAATGATTTCCTAATAAAAGCAGGACGGACACCGATTAATTGGGATTTAAATGAATAAAAAATAACTGGCTTGTATTTTTTATGAAAAAATGAAAAAATTTAAATATTTCTCATTGAAAGCTTTTTACTTAAAGTTTCATTCGTGTTATGGTTATTACAGGAGAAAGTAAAAATTTAAAAAAGTTCCTAAAGAAGGTGACTAGATTGAAGTACAATTTTACAGAAGATGACTTTGTATATGGAGAATCATGGGGACTCGTGCATCGAGGAGTTTTAGAAGACAAGGAAATCGAACGAATGAAAGACTTACGAGATAAAGTGGTCGGCAAAAGGGGCGTAGCTGCAACAACACTAAAACCAATTGGTAGTGTCAAAATAGAAGGAGAAGTCTATGAAGCGCGCTTGAAAACAGGGTATTTGGAAGTAGGGAAACCAATAATTGCCGTAGCTATTGATTTTGGATATGTGTTAGTAAATGAAGATATACAAGAGGAGGAAAAAGGACAATGATTGGACCAATTATTATTGCAGCATTAATTATCATCTTTTTGATCGTATTTTTCACTTTAGTACCAGTGGGGTTATGGATTAGTGCTTTATCTGCACGTGTACCAGTGGGACTAGGAACATTAATCGGAATGAGATTGCGTCGTGTTGTACCATCTCGTGTTGTAAAACCTTTAATCAAAGCCGTAAAAGCAGGTCTTGATTTAGAAGTAAACCAATTAGAAAGTCACTATTTAGCTGGTGGAGATGTGGATAACACTGTTGATGCGTTAATCGCTGCACACCGCGCAAATATTGAATTAGATTTTAGTCGTGCAGCAGCAATTGATCTAGCTGGACGTGATGTACTTGAAGCAGTGCAAACTTCTGTAACACCAAAAGTTATTCGTACTCCTGAATTTACTGGTGTGGCTAGAAATGGTGTAGAAGTAAAAGTTATTACACAAATTACCGTGCAGTCCAATATTGAACGTATTGTTGGGGGTGCTGGTGAAGATACGGTTATCGCTCGTGTCGGAGAAGCCGTAGTATCTACAGTTGGTGAAACTGGAGAACACACAGATGTACTTGAAAATCCAAATAGTATCTCGAAAAACGTCCAAGAACAAGGACTTGGAGATGGTACAGCTTATACTATTTTATCCATTGATATTGCTGAAATGCGTATTGGGGATAATATTAAAGCGAAACTAGACATTGAAAAAGCCAATGCAGACATGGAAGTTGCCCAAGCAGCTGCATCGAAACGTAAAGCTGAAGCGATTGCTCTAGAACAAGAAAATAGAGCAGCCGTAGTAGCCGCAGAAGCAGAAGTGCCACGTGCCTTGTCTCGTGCTTTAGAAGAAGGAAATCTTGGTGTAATGGATTACTACAAAATGGAAAATGTACAATCAGATACAGCAATGCGTGAATCGATTGCAAATGAAGACGAAAAATAAACCTCGATCTTTTTACAAGAAAGAAGGTGTTTTAAGTGGATTGGAATAGTTTTATTGAAGGCGGCTGGGAAAGTATTGTTGTTGTCTTAGGGATACTTGGTTTTATTATTAGTATGTTTAGTAAATCAGGTTCTGAATCTAAGGAGAGAGCCAAAAATGCTGCCTCTACACCAAAACACACCCATTCGCAAACTACTAAAAAGCCGGCGAAACGAAATGTATCACAAGGGACTTTTACACAAAAAGAACAACAAAATAAAGTGCTAGCAAAACAACAAGTGATATTACAAAATTCGCTTAAAGAAGCCGAGCGAGAAGCAAAACGCAAGAAAAAAGTGAAGCCGGTAGAAAGTAGTAGATCGCAAAGTTATAAGCGTAGTAGAAAAATACGTGGAAGTTTGCAAGAAGCTATTATTACTAAAGAAATATTGGATAAGCCGGTGTCATTACGAAAAGACCGTTAAAAAACAGTGGTTCCTCGAATTTCGAGAACCACTGTTTTTTTGCGCAAATTAGTCTTTAAAAATTTCTGTGAAAGGTGTTTTTTCATAATAAGCATCAAATCGGTAACCTTTGTCTTTAAGTTGTTTAATAATGGTTGGTAGTGCTTGGAGAGTATTTTTTCTTTCGTGAAATAAGATGACTAAAGGTTCGTTACTTTGTTCTAAGTTTTTTACTTGGGTCATAACAGACTGGATAACACTCTCTGCATTGTCTTTGTAGCGCCAATCGTTGCTATCTACATTCCAATCAAGCATTTTAAAGCCTTTTTGTTTTACGTTCTGATACTCGCTATCTGTTAAATAAGTACTGCCATAAGGTGCGCGAATTAGGTTGGTGGTAACCCCGGTTTTATTTTGAATAGCTGTTTTTAAGCGTTCCATCTCAGGGATAAATGTGGGGTTAGTATCTCGATAAAGTAGCTTTGCATCATGAGAGTAGCTATGTAGCCCAATGCTATGTCCGGATTTAACCAAAGTAGAAGCTGTTTCTTTATTCATTTGCTCTAAACTATTTCCTACAAAAAAGAATGTCGCCGGAGCTTCTGCTTTATTTAAAATGGAAATAAATTCATTTAAATAAGTGGTAGGGCCATCATCAAAAGTTAGAAAAACCGTTTTTCCGTCTAATTTCACTGGTTGATCGATTTTTTTAGGTTTTAGTTTATCGGTTATTTCTTTTGTGACAAATTGCTTGGCAGGTGGTGCTTTCACAGGATACTCACTAGAAGCATTGGTGTTATCGACAAACACAAAACTTTTTATTACAAGAATTACGCTAAGGAGGCAAATTGGGATTAGGCAAATTAGGAAAAATATCAGCAGGTTTCGTTTGTTTATTTTTCTTTTTTTCATGGTGTTTTCTCCTTTATTTTATAAATGTATTATTTTTAAGGTTGCTTTGAATAGCGCTAGTAGGAATTTCAAAGTCGATGGTTCCCATAAAGCCAGGTGCGATTTCAAACTGGTTAAATGAAATAACTAATTTGTTTTGTGCATTAATATAAAAGCGTTTTTCTAGGTTTTTGGAAGAAAAAGATGGCTCCCATTCATTAACATCCCAGTAAATTATTTCGGGATTTGCTTCCATTTGTGCATGTGCTTGTGAGAGAATATTTTCTTTAATTAATTTTACATAATCATCATTTTTAAATAGATTATGTAGTTTTAGGATGGTTTGATTTTTTTTATCTAAATTAAGATAACTATTTTCTGTGTAACTGTCTGCCCGAGTTTTTTCTGTGGTTAAACGAATAGTAAGAAGGTTAGCGGTATTCGTTATTTCTTTAAAATCACTAGAAATTTGGATATTTTCATTTCCGCTTTCCACAAAGGCTTTATATTCTTTCAAAAGTTCTTCGCCTGTATTAATATAAGTATTATTAATTCGTTTTTGTAGTTCGATTTCGTCTAGGCCTTGAATCTTAGGTAGTTTTAGAGAAATTTCTGTTTTAGCTGTTTGTTCTTTATGTTCAGAACCAACAAAAACTTGAACAATATTTTTTACAATTGGCACTTGCATCATTGCTTGAGCAACAGCCGTATTAGTTGAGATAGTGATGATAAATATCGCTATGCCGATTACTATGGTTGATATAATGCTTCTTTTAATAGAAAAAATCCGTTTCTGTGTTTTTTTATGCAAAGATTGTTGGATTACTCTATCTAGTTCATTGGGAATTGGTGTATTTTTATAGTTTTGTCGCAATTTATTCATCGTGATTCAACTCCTCATTGTTGAGATTTTGACGAAGTAACTTAATAGCTTTATAAAGTCTCGTCTTTGTTGTGCTTAAATTTCGGTTGATAATGTAAGATATATCTTCCAAACTTAAGTCTTCAAAATAACGTAAGACAATCACTGTTTTATATTTTATTGGTAATTTCTCAAGCTGGATTTGTAGATCGATATTTTCATAGTTATCTTCCACCAACCCATGTAAGGAAATGAGAGTATCTTGATTCATAACAATTAATTTTTTTCTTTTTCGAAGGAAATCAATCGATGTGCGCACAACGATTTTGTAAAACCAACTCTTCAGGGAGTCTTTATTTTTAACAGTATGTAAACTGATAAGTGCTTTTTGAATAGAATCTTGTATAATATCGAGTGCATCTGCTTCTGTCTTTACGTAACTAAATGCTAAACGATAGAAATCTGCTTTATTCTCCGTAATACAATCTACGAAATAATCTTGCATAGCTTTATTCATATTATGGTGCTCCTCTCACTATCCATATAATAGACGAATAACCCCGACAAAAAGTTTGTTTTTATTTAAAAAAATTTTGTAGCAAGCAAAAATGGGGAAAGCATGCCTGTTGTTACATTAAATATAATCTATTTTTGAATAATTGAACATAACAAAAAAAGGCACTATTTCCGCAAATGTTTTTGGGAATAGTACCTTTTAAAATTGAGTAAAAATAATTTAAATAGCTATTGATTTAACAAATACTTTCTCGTTTTTCCGTTTTACTAGGTTTTTTTCTTCTAAAGTTTCTAATTTGTTATATAAGTTTTTCCGAGACATGGAACCGTATTGAGCCATTTTTGTTTTATTTAAGAAGGTTGGTACTTCATAGTAATCTTTTGTAGTTTCTTCGGGTTTTGTTTTTTCGCATACTCGTTGTAATGTATAAACAATACGTTCGTCAGCAGGTAAATCGTGTTTCATTAATTCGAAACAAAGAGCGGATGTATTAGAAAGCACTGATTTTAATAACCACTCCATATAAGATACTTTGTTAGCTGCAAAATTTAAAAAGTATTCGCGATCAACAAAAACGATTTTGGCATTTTCGTCACAAACTAGTTTCAGTTGCATATCGACATTTAAATCAAAAGGGGATAAAAAGACAATATCACCAGCAGTGAAAAATTGTAAGATTTGTGAATTTTGATTTTCTAGGTGTAGGATTCCTTTTTCAAGAATTAAGAAATGTTTTAATAAATGACTATTTTCTAAAGTCGTACCTTCTGATAATGTGTCATAGGTTACCCAGTCGTTGTCAGCTTTATTACTTTCCAAGTCTTCTAAAATTAATTCTAAATTTTTTTCCATAATTTCCTCACCTATCCTTATACATAGATTAACATTCTAGAATGAGAGTCAATCAGTAAAAGTATAAGAATTAAATGAAATTCTACGAAGAAATTCTGTGAAGTAGATGAGAAACTTTTATTTTTGTAAGAGGGTTTTAAAACGTTTGTTACTTTGATACGTTAATATTAAAAAGAAAATAATCATAAATTTTGCTTCATTTGAAAAATAAGACTGTTACATAATAACGCGAAGTTTTAAAGTGGTTGTAGTATAACTGTAACATTGAGTTGGTATGCTAGCATTATATAAAAAGGGGTGCGTGTATTGAAAATAATAGCAACGAGAAGAAAGATTTTTTTTGCGTGGATAGCTTTAATGATTTCTTTTACAGTACTATTTCTACCAACAAATAATGCATTTGCAGCGACAACTTACAAGATGACAACTACGGCCGATGTAAATATTCGCACAGCTGATAACACAAAAGGGAAGGTTATCGGATTTTACAAAAAAGGCACGACGGTTACTTTTACTGCAAAAACTAAAAATAATTGGTATAAAACAACATATAAAGGCAAGACTGGTTATGTCTCAGGGAAATGTGTAACTACATATAAAGCTCCTGTTGCTGTGACACAAAGTTTTGCTTCTCTAAATAATGAAGCAAAAAAACATATTGGTAAACGCTATAAAATGGGTGCGACTGGTCCAAGCTGCTTCGACTGTTCTGGTTATACACAGTATGTTTATTCTAAAGGGATTAAGAAGTCCATTCCTCGTACCGCGAAACAACAGTATGCATCTGCCAAGAAAATTAAAGCAAGTGAATTAAAAAATGGCGATTTAGTTTTCTTTAATTATGGTAAAGGGATTGCTCATGTTGGTATTTACGTTGGTAATGGAAAGATGCTTAATGCACAAAACAATGGAGTTAAATATGACACTATCAAATCTGGCTACTGGAAAAAATATATTGCTGGTTATGGTCGTGTAACAAATTTAAAATAAATGATAAAACATCACTTGGTTATAGTGAAGTTTGAACTGTAGACAAAATGAGAAATCAATTTATCTACAGTTTTTTTGTCTTTTAATAAGGGTATTTATATAAAATAACATCTTAAAATACTTTCGTAACATCAATAAAAGCGCGAAGTTACTAAGAAATTAAAACAGAGGCAAGGAGGAATGGAGATGGCGTTTCAAATAAAAGAATTACCGTTTGAAGAAGTTGGAGCAAAGGTAACAGAGGGGTTGCTGGATCATAAGGAACGACTTGGTTATGATATACCAAAAAGTGATATGATACCTGTTAGTTTTGCGATATTAAATGATGCTTTAGAAATGGTTGGTGGGGTTACAGCGAAAATTAGCTATGGAGAATTACATATCTCACTACTTTCAGTGGATAAAAAAGTTCAAGGACATGGTTTGGGGACTGCGTTAATGAATAAAGTAGAGACATACGCGAAAATGCACCATTGTCATCATATAACAGTAACAACATTTAGTTACCAAGCTCCGGAATTTTATAAAAAATGCGGATATACGGAGCTTGGCCGAGTTCAGGATTTTCCTTTAAAAGGAGTAGAAAAGTATTATTTTGTTAAATATTTATAAATCAACTTACATAGAACTATTTTTTAATGCAGCTGCTTGAACAGCATTTATTACAGCTGAACGAAAGCCGTTATCTTCGAGTGATTTTACAGCTTCAATCGTAGTTCCACCAGGAGAGGTTACCATATCTTTTAATTTTCCAGGGTGTTCCCCAGTTTCGAGAACCATTTTTGCGGCACCTAGAACAGCTTGTGCAGCGAATTTATAAGCTTTATCACGTGGTAAGCCATTCTGGACAGCGCCGTCTGCTAAAGCTTCTATAAACATATAGACATAAGCAGGCGAAGAACCACTTACGCCAACAACGGCATCAATCAAATTTTCCGGAACGACTTCTGCTTTACCAAAACTTGTAAAAATTTTAGAAACGATAGCTGTTTCTTCGGCAGTCACACTTGCGCTAGGCGAAATGGAGGACATACCTTCGCCAACTAGTGCAGGTGTATTTGGCATGACACGAACAATTTTAGTTTCTGAAGTAGTTAGCTGTTCTAAATCAGCAATCGTTACCCCAGCAGCTACTGAAATAATTAGTTTATTTGGAGTAAGCTTTTCTTTTATAGTAGTTAGTACCTCAGAAATGGTATATGGTTTAACAGACAAAATAATAATATCAGCTTGTTCCGCTAAATATTGTGCGTTAGTCGTTAGCTGGATGTTGTTAAATTCTGTTTCAAGTGGCTGTAATTTCTCCATATTTCTACCACAGACAAATAAGTTTTTTTGATCTATAAAAGCCGTTTTTGCAAGACCGCGAATCATTGCTGTCCCCATATTTCCTGCACCGATAAACCCAATTTTAGTCATACTGTAATTCGCCCCAATCAATCTTTTTTTCTATTATCTCATGTTGTCCGGTTTTGTCCAATATTGGATGATTTTTATAAGAAAAAATCTTTTGCTAAATATCAATAATTAAGTGTAGTTAAAAGGTGTCTAATCAAACAACTGCAATTTTATCTGTTTTTGAAATGGAAGTTTCGATCGCCACTATTCATTTAGCTGTTTTTTGATCTTCATAGATGCTCAATTAAAGGTTCATTAAAACCTAATCTTTCTTTTTGCGATAATGACCAAACTATGCGAAAATAAAAGCAAATTGCTAGGGGTGATTTGTATGAAAGAAAGTATTGAAAAGCATGTTGGAAAACCTACAAAAGTTAGCTTCGAACTAGAAATAAATGCACCAGCTGCAAGTGTTTTTTCGTTATTAACTACAAATGATGGATTAGCTCAGTGGTTTAATGAACTAGAAATAGGTGAATCTGGACCTAGCGGACATCTGCTTTTTGTGATGACGCCAGAAGAAAAAATAACCATGCCGATTTTAGCATGGGAAACGGACAGAATAGTGAGTTTTGAATGGGATGAAGATAATGTTACTTTTGAGTTATCTAAATCAGCAAAAAATAAAACACTAGTGACTTTCACCGAACAACTTCAAACAATTACCGAGCATACCCCAAGAGACGTGGCAGGCTGGCATATTTGCTTGAAGAAATTACAATCGGTAGCCGAGGGAAGCGACTACGATTTTGATCAAACTGAGTTCGAGTCACTTTTTTTAAAGTATCAAAAAGCATTAAAGAGCGCTATATAAAATAATAATGTCAAGCCTTAAATAAAGCGAAACTAGTTTTATTTAAGGCTTTTTTTGGCTGGAACTAAAAAGTGGTTATGTTTAAAAATGAAATATAAGTATGACTTGAAGAAAATATATTTTTCGGAATGATAATATCTACAAATAACTCAATCTAAAGTAATAATTTAGCTTGAAAAGAAATAGTTCACTTTTAATACTATTAGCAAATGGCTTTTTTCGTGAATTTTTCGTGAATTTTTATACTTTTCCATTTGGTCAAGCATGATTTCGTGGTACACTATAGAGAGAATAATTAAACAGATGGAGGATTTAATGAATAGACAAACAGAATTTATTTTACTAATTATTGGTGCATCATTTAGCATTCTAACTTTTTTCGGAGCTGCTTTATACGCTGTTATATTTGGATTTAGCACTTTTTTGATGTACGCGGAGCCTTATTCCTATAGCAGTGGTGAAGATACATTTGTGGCTGGGTTATTTACTTTCTTTGCAGTTGTAGCTGCATTGTTCGCTATAGTTTCTGCAGTTTTCGGTTTTATCGGTGCATTTAAAATTAAGAATAACCATGCAAAAGTAAAGACTTTTGGAACATGTTTTATTGTTCTAGGTGGATTACAAATTTTCACGATTTCAGGAATTTTATTTTTAATCGCTGGAATATTAACAGTTAGCAAAAAGGAATATAAAACAAATTATAAAGAAGATGAGGGGATAAAATGGGAGTAGGAGTACTTTTTCCAATATTGATAATATTTGTGATGATACTTAGCTTAGCTGCAAAAGCGCTTTTAGCTATTTGGGTTTATAAAGATGCTGAACAACGTGGAATGAATGCAATTCTTTGGTGTTTACTGATGGTTTTTATCAATGTGTTTATTATATTGGTAATCTATCTAATCGTTCGTAGAAAAGGCGAAGTAATGAAGAAAAACCTGGGATTACTAATCAGTGGGATTGGAGTAGCAGTTGTTAATACGCTGTTGGCAATTATTTGTTTTGTTAGTCTAATGTTCTTTATCGCGAACGATGGCGGTATGCACAATATGATGGACGGCTATAATTATGAAGATGATTACCATTATGATGACAGCTATGATTATGATGACGACAACTGGAATGACGACTTTTAAAATATTACCTAGAATCTGTTGCTAAGATAAGAACAGGTTCTTTTTATTTTTATGATAAAAGGGTATATAGTACAAAAAGGAATTTCGACAAGGGGAACTGCTGAATGGATACAGTTATTTTAATTACGATTATTATCGTGTTTATGGGATTAGCGTTTGATTTTATTAATGGTTTTCATGATATTGCGAATGCTGTTGCTACAAGTATTTCGACAAGAGCTTTAAAACCACGTGTAGCAATAGGATTAGCAGCAATTATGAATTTTCTTGGAGCGATTTCTTTTACCGGGGTAGCGGAATCATTAACGAAAAGTATTGTGGATCCGTTCTCTCTCAATAATGGGGAGTTCGTCGTGCTTTGCGGGCTTATAGCAGCGGTCATTTGGAATTTGATGACTTGGGTTGTAGGTATGCCTAGTAGTTCCTCACATGCGCTTATTGGTGCGATTGCAGGTGCTTCAATTGCTTCTGCCAGCAGTTTTAGTGTACTTAATTGGGCTGGATTTACAACAATTATCATTGCGCTTATTGTATCGCCAATTATTGGTTTTACAGTTGGGTATTTGATTTATTCTTTATTTAAAAATTTATTTCATGATAAAAAATTAGGGAAAATGAATCGCCGTTTTCGTTTTATTCAAATTGGGACGGCGGCTTTGCAAGCTTATTGGCATGGGACGAATGATGCTCAAAAAACGATGGGGATTATCACGCTAGCTTTGGTTGCAAGTGGGCTGTTACAAGAGTCAGCAGGCATCCCTTTTTGGGTACAATTGAGCTGTGCTGCTGCGATGGCGATTGGATCATCAGTTGGTGGTTACCGTATTATCAAAACAGTTGGAACAAAAATAATGAAAATCACCCCCGTTACAGGAGTTGCTTCAGATTTAAGTTCTCTTACAGTTATTATGACCGCAACGTTAATTCATTTACCTGTTAGTACCACACAAGTAATTGATAGTTCGATTATGGGAGTTGGAACAGCTAACCATAAAAAAGAAGTGAATTGGCGGACAGGGAAGAATATGGTGGTGACTTGGTTTATTACATTACCACTAGCGGGACTTTTAGCGGCCGTGGTTTACTGGGTTTCCGCAGCGATTTTCTTATAAAAGGAGGTTTATGCATGAAAATAGAACATATTGCATTATGGACTAGAGATATAGAAAAAATGAAAGACTTCTATGTTACATACTTTGGAGCAACAGCGAATGCTAAATACGAAAATAAGACAAAAGGATTTACATCTTATTTTTTAACATTTGAAACAGGGGCGCGTCTTGAAATAATGAAACGAACAGATATATTAGAAGGAGTAGCAGCCGAAAAATTAGGTTGGGCTCATATAGCGATTGCAACAGAGTCAAAAGCGGCGGTTGATGAGCTAACAGAAAAACTAAGAGCGGCAGGGTTTGAAGTTTTAGGAGAAGCAAGGACTACAGGAGACGGCTACTACGAAAGCGTTATTGCGGATCCAGAAGGAAATCGAGTGGAAATCACTTGCTAAAATGAATTGTCACAAATTAAAATATCCTGTAGTATAAAGATATACATTATAATGAGGTGAATTTGTGGATATAGTAACGAATAAAATTATCGTAGAAAAATATAACTTTGAAACAATTTTGGAAGAAAACGGACAAATCGAAAATAAAATTGAATTAGAAGTCCATGAAGTAGAACCAATTGGTGGAAACGATGAACTAATGGCGAAAGGGAAAATTTTTAAAATAACTATTCCTTTTGTATTAGTACTTGAAAAGTTTCGGATAGATGGTAGAATCAGCCGTATTGTCCAAGTGAAAGATTATTTTGGTCAGTTTTCAGATTTAGCTATTCCAGATGTAGAAGGATTATCTAACCCATTAATTGATTATATCAAGCGCTTAACCTACGATGTGACGGAAATTGCGTTTGATGAGCCAGGGATTAGTCTTGATTTTAACGCTAATCATAAGAGCTAGTTAGGAGAGGAAATGCATCAATATATGAAAATGGTTCGCCCATTTGATGTTATTATTATCACTATACTAATATTGGGCTCATTTTTACCATTAATACTTTTTACTGCTGCTGAAGCAAAGACGGCTAGTGATGAAGTTATTGCGATTGTTTCGCAAGACGGAAAAGTTATTCGGAAAATCACATTAACAGGCCATAAAGGAAATGAACAATTTACCATTAAAGGAAAAGGCGCTCAGTATAATTTGATGGAAGTGGACGATGAACGAATCCGAATTAAAGAGGATAACAGTCCCGATCAAGTAGGTGTGATGATGGGCTGGAAATCCAAACCTGGAGAAACAATCGTTTGTTTACCGCATAAAGTTTTTGTGGAAATTAAATCAACAGCTAAAGAAAGTAACGATCCAGATACGGATTTAATTGTACCAAATTAGGAAAATCCTTTTAGCTTAGAGAACAAAAGCCCCGTGATTTCTATTTGAAATCACGGGGCTTTTGGTTAGTTAAGTATCTCAATATAGCCGTCTGTCCCATTTACACGTATCATCTGTCCATCTGATATTATCTTGGTTGCATTTTCCACACCAACCACTGCCGGCAAACCATATTCGCGGGCAATTACTGCGCCATGTGTCATTAGACCGCCAACTTCAGTAATAAGTCCTTTTATAGAGACGAATGTAGGTGTCCAGCTTGGATCAGTAAAGGCAGTAACTAAAATATCGCCAGGTTCTAAATCTGCATGCTCCATATCTAAAATAACTCGAGCACGACCTTCAATAACTCCTGAAGAAACAGGTAAACCAAGAATAGCATTTTCTGGGAGATTGTCCCGACTATATTCACCTCTGATAATCTCGCCATCTGAAGTAATAATGCGTGGCGGAGTTAGTTTTTCAAAAGAAGCAAAATCTGTTTTACGAGTAACTATAAGCGAATAGTCAACTTGATTTGTACGGATAACTTCATGCAGTTCTTCAAAATAAAGGAAATAAATATCTTCTTTTTCTTTTATCACACCACTATCTACAAGTTGTTCGGCAACTCGCAGTAATGCTTTTTTATAGATGAAATAGCGATTTATCATACCGTATTTTGGATATTCTCGGTAACCAATAAAATGACGCAAAATAGTTATTTTTTCTTTTGTTTCAGCAGCTTTTTGTTCACCATCAGGTAGCAGCTTTAGCCGACCTAATATCTCTTCTGCTTTGTTTTTTGCTGCTATTTCTCCTTGCTCAAATTTCTTTTTGCTCGCATCTGGCTCGAAGTTTTTCATATTACTTAGAATCAACGGAATGAGCGTCATAGGGTTTTCTATCCAGCGAGTTTTCGTTAGGTCAATTTCTCCAGGGCAGCGCATGCCATATTTTTTTAAATATGCTTCGATAGCTGTTTTTGCTTCATTACCACCAACTATTGTATCAAGTTTATCTAAAAAGTTCGGATCATTAGTTTTCTCCAAGTAGTTTATCACGGCTGGGTAGGGGCGAATGGCATCTGCAACATCTAATAATTCTAAGCCCATTTGTGAAGTAATGTTGTTTGGCGCTGATTCGGACAAAGTGTCAGCTACATTTTTTTCGGAGAGCCATTTATTGATATGTTCGTTTAACCAAGCGGAAGCATCCATTCCAGCCATAATTGCATCAATACTAATAGGATTGAAGAGGACATTTTTTAATTCTTGAATATCTTCTAAAATAAAATCAAATAAATCGGCGCCATTTTTTGTTTGGATAGCTTGATTTAATTTTTTTAAGGATGCTTCACTTTGCGCTATTAATTCTGAGATAACAGCTACATCGGGAACGTTGCGGTTAGCTAATTTTACGGGTGAAGGGGTAGGGCTGTTGGTGCTATCTTCGGCTTGCATTTTGATGAAATTCTCACGGGAAACAATGGTGTGAAGAGCATCTTTCATAAGTGGGTCTGATTGTCCAAGCGAATTTACCATAATATCTCTCGTTGCAGGAGAAGAGAGGCTTTTAGTAATGTCGACAAATAATCTACCGCCAGCTGGATGCATTGAGGCGGGAGTTGTCATTAAATAAAAAGATAATCCAAGCGGCTTCATTGCATCTGTCATCATTTGTTGATGGGCTACAGAAACATAAACATGATTTTCTTGATCTTTCATTTCTGGGACTGGATAAAGTGTGGTGATTGGCCGACTTTGAACAATATAAAAAGTATCACTCACTAAACACCATTCAATATCTTGGGGTTTGCCAAAATGTGCCTCTATTTTTCTGCCAATACTAGCTAATTGTAAAATTTGTTGGTCTGTTAATGCTTGTGCTGTTTGCTCGTTTTTTTCAAGTTGGCGAGTTTCGGTTCCGCCTTGATTTAATCCATAAATAGCTAACTTTTTCGTAGAGATAATTTTTTCGATGATTTTATTATTTTGCACTTTATAGGAGTCGGCAGAGACTATCCCCGAAACGAGTGCTTCACCTAGGCCGAAACTAGCGTCAATAGAGAGTGTTTTTCGATTGGATGTGATTGGATCAGCTGTAAATAAAATTCCAGATGCTTGAGGAAAAACCATTTTTTGAATTACAACTGCTAGATAAACTTTGCTATGATCGAAGTTATTTTGAATTCGATAAGTAATTGCTCGTTCCGTAAACAAAGATGCCCAACATTTGCTTATATATCGGAGTATTTCGTGCTCTCCGATAATATTTAAGTACGTATCATGTTGTCCGGCAAAAGAGGCGTAGGAAAGGTCTTCCGCAGTCGCACTAGAACGAACGGCAAAAGCATCATTTGCGCTATAATTCAAAAGAAATTGGCTTACTTCTGTTGAAATAATCTTTGGAATGGGAAGTGTTTCTATGAGATTCTGAATAGAAATACTAATTTTGGAGATTTTCTTTTTATCATTTGCATTTAGAGGAGCTAGTTGTTTTAGTAAATCTTGAAATTCGTTATTTTCTATTAATGTCTTTTTATATGCTTCTGTAGTTAGGCAAAATCCTGGTGGGACAGAAATTCCGGTGATTTTTGAGCATTCTCCTAAATTCTTTCCTTTTCCGCCTACAAGTGCTTCATTTGTTTTATTAATTTCTTGGAATCCTAAGACATATGGTTTCATTTAATCTCCTCCATTTTTTCTGAAAAATAATTCTTGACTAAAATAGACTCCATAATGTATAATTAAAATAGGGATTACTTTAGACAAAAATAATAATTCGTATACATCTAACTAAATTTACCATAAATAGCGCTATTTTTCAATAATAAATGTAGATAAAAAGCCAAAATTCTATTTAAAGAATTTTGGCTTTTGTTTTATTATTGTTCAAATTTGCATAATGTTAGGCCACGAGACTGGGCGTCGGATACGGTTACGGCAGTTTCACCATTGGAATTATTTAAACCACGACAATTTTGATCATAATGGTATTTTTTGCCAGTTTCGGTAATATAAACCATCTGTCCCTGTTCGTTACTAGTATCTGGCTTGGGGGCAGCTCTTTCAGCAGCGACACGTTTATCCTCTGCCGCTTTTTTCTCTGCTGCTATTTTTGCGGCTTCTTCGGCAGCTTTCTTATCAGCAGCTATTTTTGCTTCCGCTGCACGCTTCTCTTCTGCAATACGCTGTTGTTCTTCCGCTGCAATACGCTCTTTTTCAATTCGTTCATTTTCGGCTTTTTCAGCTTTTTCAGCAGCGATACGTTCTTCCTCTGCTTTAGCAGCAAGCTTCGTTTCATAACCTTCACTTACTTCCAAAGAAAGAGTCTGTTCTTTTGTTTTGCCATCAATAGTAATTGAAAGTAGGGCTTCACTTGGGTGGTCAAATTCGCTAAGTGAAATACTAAATGCCCCTTTATCATCTGCTGTGGTGCTAGATTCTGGGCTGTCATCTAAAACAAGTTTAACTTCTGCTCCAGGGTTCGTTTTTCCTTCAATAACGATTGTACCATTATCATCTGTTGTAAATGTTTTTTCTGCTTTTAAAAGTGTTTTTACAGATTCTTTTTTTGTTTTTTCTGATTTCTTTTTTTCCTCTTGTTTTGGTTTCTCGGTCGCGGCTTCATCTTCTGCGCTTGGAATAATTCCTACCCCAATAATAATTGCTAAAATAGAACTAAGTATAACAATTTGTGTTTTTTTACGCGGCCAAATTCCTCTTTTAGAACGTATAATCCCAAATATTAGTACACCTATCCCTGCTAAAAACAGCAATGTTCCTAATCCCGTCATATTAATCTCCCTCTCCCTTTTTTGTCTATCGTATTCATTATAGTATGATTGTTCATAAATACACAAGAAAAACCGGAAATAAATACTTAATTTTTTATACGTTCAGCTAATGAACTAAATAAAATGCCACAGAAAAGTGCGAAAATAATAAAAATAGTTACAGATTTTAACCATAGTTCACTAGAAAAAAAGCTGCTTTTTATAGAAAAAAAGGATAGAACAGGACCGATAAAGGCAAAAAGAAAGGTGATGGGAATAGAGCGAAAGGCGGATTTAGCAATATATTTAAAGGTTTTTTCGATAGTAATCTTCCTCTCTTTTAAAGTTTCCAAAAGAAGTATACTATAAAAAGTTCTAAAATAGTACTCTCTTGAATATTCTTCACGATTGCTTTATCATAAAGAAAAGATAAGTGTTTTGGAGGTGTGGAAATATGACAAAACCAATAGAAGAATGGAGCGCTATAGCGGAAAAAGCTGCTCGGAAAACTGGTGAAGTTGCAGGGACAGTTGCAAAAGTATCTGTTTATGGTTCCATTTGGGCTGTAAAAGCTGGTGTCAACAAATCTCGGACATTTGTACAAGGATTCAAAAACGGTTGGTCTGGTAAATAAAACCATGGGAAAAGGGAGAAAGTGAATTGTTAAATTACTTATCATCATTAAACCCAGTACTGCTGGCGCTACTTGCTGGTATCTTTACGTGGGCATGTACTGCGGCTGGAGCATCATTAGTATTTTTCTTCAAAAATCTTAATAAAAAATGGGGCAATGTGATGCTTGGATTTGCTGCTGGTGTTATGCTGGCTGCTAGTTTTTGGTCACTTCTTGCACCTGCAATAGAAATGAGTGCTGATTGGGGTAAATTTTCTTTTGTACCAGCGCTGATTGGCTTTCTATTAGGTGGTATTTTCTTGCGTGTTATTGATAGGATTATTCCACATTTACATTTTGGCTTTCCAGAACAATCAAAAGAGGGACCGAAAACATCTCTTAGAAAAAGTATTTTATTAGTTTTATCCATTACTATTCATAACATTCCAGAAGGTGCAGCAGTTGGTGTAGCTTTTGGGGCAGTGATAACAGGGGATACGGAAACATTAATTACAGCAATTGTGTTAGCGCTTGGTATTGGTATTCAAAACTTCCCTGAAGGTGCGGCTGTTTCGATTCCACTGCGCGGAGAAGGATTATCTCGCGGGAAAAGTTTTTGGTATGGACAATTGTCAGCGGTAGTCGAGCCGATTTTTGCTGTTATTGGTGCAGTGTTAGTAGTTTTTGTAACACCAATTTTACCATTTGCACTTGCATTTGCAGCTGGTGCGATGATTTTTGTTATCGTAGAGGAATTAATACCTGAATCTCAAGTAGAAGGTTCAGCCGATTTAGCAACTGCGGCGACAATGGCAGGATTTGCTGTGATGATGGTCTTAGACGTAGCACTTGGATAGAATTTATCTAAGTGTTTTTTTATGACTAAATTTATATTTGCGGATTAAGCGTATTTAATGTAAAATCAATAGTGAAACATTTCACAATAAGCTAGTTTTCAGGTATATTCCTGTGACTATACATTCGACACGGAAAAAAGCTCCCACTTTATCCGTGTCTTTTTTGGTGCTTTTAGCCTATTTTTAAACTATTACTAGCAACCATTATTTTTTGCTGTATAATTGGCATATAAGAAAAGCTGGGGAAGGCGATTCTTAGATGAGGTGCCTACTGTGCGAATCAGATGGTTTAGAGTATCTGTAGTAGCTATTTTTCTTATTATCATACTTGTAGTTGGAATGAAAGAATTTCAAAAATATCAATTTACAAAGTCTCGTAATAAAGTAATAGCACAAATGGATAAGCTAATGGAAGAAAAAAATGGTAGTGAATTTCACCGTTTGGAAAAGGTGAAAGAGGGAGTCGAAATAATTTCTTATATTCCTAAAACTGCTACAAAAGAAGATAACAAAACTATTCAAAATGAAGTGAATAATGCCATCGACAAAGCGCAACTTGAAAAGGCAGAAATTATTTTTTATACTTTTCAAAAGCGGAAATTGGCTAAAAACGCAGTATCTTATAAAGTGGAGCAATATGAGTATGTTAAAGAAGGCCAAACAAAACTATCGCTCCAAAATGAAAAAGATATATGCAAAAATTTAGTAACGGATGCTGAAACAGGCAACTTACTAACACTTGAAAATGTTCTACAAAAGAGTGATGAAACAAAATTAAAAATCAAAACAGCTGTAGAGCAAGAACTTATTAAATCAGGGGACATTCCTTTAAAAGACATTGGGGTTTTAGGGGAAGTTAAGAGTATAGCTAAATGGACAGATACAAATTTTGGGCTAACGGATACAGAATTAATTTTACCGATTGAAGTACCTGGATATTTAAAAATTAAAAAGGTTAATTTAAAATTAGCTGATATAGCGGATTTGGTCAATAAACGTTATTTACCAGATGATATGAAAGTACCAGCTACGCCAAAAGCAAAAGAAGGCAAAAAAATTGCACTTACTTTTGACGATGGTCCAAGTGCTTCAGTAACACCTAAAGTTCTTGAAATATTGAAACGTAATAAGGTTAAAGCAACTTTCTTTGTACTTGGTTCACGAGCGTTGCAAAACCCGGGATTAGTAAAACGTGAATTAAATGACGGTCACCAAGTTGGAAGTCATTCATGGAATCATCCACAATTGACAAAGCTCTCTAAAAAAGAAGTGTATGAGCAAATTTTGAAAACACAAAAAGTCGTTTTTGATCAAACTGGATATTTCCCAACAACGGTGCGCCCGCCTTATGGTGCGATAAACAAAGAAATAGCAGATGAAATTGGTCTTCCAATAATTCAGTGGTCAGTTGATACAGAAGATTGGAAGAATAAAAATCCAAAAATCATTACATCAAAAATCATGGCAAATGCTTCAGATGGTGCGATTGTATTAATGCATGATATTCATCCAACTACAGAAGCGAGTGTTGATAAAACTATCAAACTGCTAAAAAAACAAGGTTATCAATTTGTCACTATTAATGAGTTGTTTAGTGAAAAATTACAAGTTGGAAAGCAATACTTCGATGAAAGTGAAGCGAGGATAGTAAAATAATTCTATTTTGTTTAATTTGAACGTAGACAATGTGTTAAGTCATTTTGACTGCGTTTTTGTTTGCTATATAAATAAAAAAGTAACTAGCTTAAGCGCAACGTTGAACAGGCTTAGGATAGTTACTTTTTACTATTAGTTAAATGGCTATTTTTATTTGTCTTCTTTTATATTATTTATTTTACGTAAGGTGAATAGAGCGATGCTGAATAAAATTAGACCAAAAATTATAGGTAGAGAGCTTTCTTTATCGCCTGTTGTTGGCAATGCTACATAGTTATCAGGGCTTGAGTTGGAAGAGTTGATAACTGATGATTTTTCGGAGCTACTTCCATTTGTTGGCGGTGTACTGCTATTCTCTGATATAGGAGGAGTTAAGCTGCTACTATCATCACTATTATTAGTACCATCACCATTATTAGTAGTATCATCGCTATTTTTATTAAACTGGGCATATAATGTAATATCGTTAGCGGGCATTGTGTCGTTGGCGAAATCCCATTTATTTCCACCAGTCTGTGCATCATACCAACCAGTAAAAATATAGCCTTCTTTTGTTGGCGGTGCTGGTTCTTGGAGATGATTTTGATAAGTGATGGTTTGCGTAGTGGAAGAACCATCTACATTAAAAGTAGCTTGATAGTCATTAATATTAAACTGTGCATATAATGTAATATCGTTAGCGGGCATTGTATCGTTGGCAAAATCCCATTTATTTCCGCCAGTCTGTGCATCATACCAACCAATAAAAGTATAGCCTTCTTTTGTTGGCGGTGTCGGTTCGGTTAATAATTGATTTACAGCGTTTGCTTCACTTGTTTTTACACCATCCACATCATAGATAACCGTGAAAGCTTCTTCTAAAGGTTGTGATACCGTCCCTGAAAAATAAGTGTTTACATTAGCGATGGAGACATCTTGATCAAATGAATAATTTACTTCGTTAGTAAAAGTGGGTAAATCCCAAGTGATATTTGAATCAGCGTAAGTTCCATTATTACTAATATAATTAGGAACTATTTTTGCTCCTGTCTCATCTATAATATTATTCGGAAGGACTAGGTTAGTTTGGTAGTTTACAGGGGGATTAGTAATAGTTTGTGATTGTAAATCTAGTACAATTAAATTAGTTAGCCCAGCTAAAGGACTTATATCTTTTATTTGATTGCCGGAAAGATGTAAATCTGTCAGGCTAGAAAGTCCAGATAATGAGCTAATATCTTCTATTTGATTGTTACTTAGCATTAGATCTTCTAACATAGCCATTCCAGCTAAGGAATTTATATCACCGATCATATTATCGCCCAAGTTTAATATTTTTAAATTATTTAGTCCGGATAACGAGCTAATATCACTAATTTTGTTTAAATACAAAGTTAAAGTGGTTAGGTCTGATAAGTTAGCTAGTGCACTAATATCATTGACTTGATTAACCCCTAGATTAATTACTTTTAAATCAGTTAAATTAGCTAAAGCACTGATGTTACTTACTTCATTCATATATAAACCTAGTGCAGAAAGTTTTGTTAAGTTAGCTAAAGGACTAATATCATTAATCTGATTGACGGATAAATTTAAGGTAGTTAAGTTATTTAGGTTAGTTAAAGGGGTGATGTCACTTAATAAATTACCAGTTAGTTTAAGTGAAGTTAGGGAAGTCAAATTTGCTAATGGTGTTATATTGCTTATTTGGCAATAACTTAAATCAAGTGTTTGGATATTATTTAAATACTGCATGCCTTCCAGATTTTGTATGCCGCTAGAATTACCTAGCATATTAATGATTGTATCTAGCTCGTCTTGGGAAACATTATCTGTTGTCGATGATTTTCCAAGCGTCTTTTGCATAAGTTTTGCTAAATTAGTATCTGGAAAAATTTGATCAATAGGCGTTGGCTGTGAAATACTCTCTGCTTGGGCTTCTTTTCCAATACATAGACTTAAAATAGTACCTGTAACAATTATTAGACTTAGGAGAATATGTTTTGTTTTTTTCATTTTTATTAACGCTACCTTTCTGATTTAATTTGGATGATAGCAACTAATTATTAATATATCACAGGCCCTATATTTAGAAACTACTTTTAAAGAACTGTTTTTTTATAGTGTTTGTCGATTAGGTGAATTTCTAAACAAAATAGATATCAGTCGCTTATTTAAGACGAAATAGCTGTATACAGGCGTTTATAATTTGTTTTTGTTTTAAAATGTTCTTAAGATGACTAAATTAATGAGTTAAATAATGGAGAAATTTCCGGTATGGCAATGAAGCTATTTCCAATCCACAAGGGCAGTTACTGGAAAATGATCAGAAGCGGAAAATCCGTTCATTTCATCTGTAATTGTTTCATAAGTGATAACCTGAAAAGCATTGGAAACAAAGATATAGTCGATTCGCTGCAACTGATTTTCCGGGCGACGAGGATTAAAGTCATGGAAGCTGCCATTTGGACCGATAGCCGGAGTTTTAGCTATTAATTTTGCATCCTGATATTTTTCAATAATGTGCTGGTAAGTTAAAGTGGTGGGCTGGCTGTTTAAATCACCAAGTAATATTAGTGGCGCTCCTTCCGAAATTAGCTCAGCTCGTTGTAATATAAATTGAATGGCAAATAATCGAGCTTCTTCCGATACGTGGTCTAAATGAGTGTTAAAGACAAAAAATTGTTTTCCGTCGCTATCTGCTAATTTTCCCCAAACACAAATTCGTGGAAACATAGCGGTGGCATAAACGGAAGGAACATCAGGCGTTTCTGAAAGCCAAAAATGACCGCTCTCTAATAAAGTGAAACGATTAGAATTATAAAAAACAGCAGTAAATTCACCTTTTTCAAGTCCATCATCACGACCAACACCAAAATAATCCCAGTTAAGCATTTTCTGAATATCAAGCATTTGCTGCAAAACTGGTTCTTCAACCCCTATAATGTCCCAGTGATATTTTTTTAGTAATGAGTTAAGTAGCGGCTTACGTATTTTCCAACTCTTTTTTTGGTCAGAAGTATCATCAAAACGAATATTAAAACTAGTTACATGAAACATTATTTATCCTCCTTTTTTTATGATACTGATTTTATTGCAAGCAATTCGTGGATTATTTTATCCAAAAAATCTTTTTGCCATTCGTGATCATTTGTTGTTCCGTGTAAATTTGTACTAAGAGTAAGTTCCCCACGAAAAGTAGTTGCTGCAACTTGAAAAAATGGTACATATTTTAACGAGCCACAAATGAAGCAATCCGTTAAATAGCTATTTTTAAAGTGGAGTTTTTCCTCATCAATGATTCCGATGTTGGTGAAGCTGGTTATTGGAATAGAATATAATTTTCCAGAAGCTTTTTTTGCAAAGGAATAGCTTTTTTGTTTAAAAATAAATTCTAATAAATAATAAATTCGTAAGGGGGTAAGGCTGTTTTTTTGAGAGTTAAGTGATTTTTTCACTACTTGAAGTGCTTTTTCAAAAGAAGCTAAATCATCACTCGCGTCAATTTGGCATGTGATGTTGGCGGTTAGGTTGGTAATGCCCTGACTCGTTTTATTTGGTAGATATTTACGCAAATCAGTCGGGCAATCAATCGACATAGCGTGCCGTCCAGTTGTTTGTTGGATGGTTCGGGTCATTGCAGCAAAAAGAACATCATTAACAGTTGCATCGTGCTGTTTAGCATAGGTAATAACTGCCGAAAAATCAGTTTTTGAAAGTTTTGTCCAAATGATTTTTGGATTTTCAGGGTCGCCTTGAAGTGGGAACGTTGGGTTGTTAATCGGTTTTTTGTCAGATGTATCGGTTAAAATTTTTCGTTTCTCTTTCCGTGAAAACTGATCAAAAACTTGTTTTAATTTCCGAGAGCCTAAACTTAAACTGGCTTGATAAGATGGATTAACTAACAAGGCAGAATAAAGCGCACTCAATAAGTACAAATATTCTATAAAACCGGCGCCATCAGCAAGCATGTGATTCATAATAATTACAAGTTGATCAGCTGTCTTAGTTCGCACAATAGTGAAGCGGATTTGCGGCCCATTTTCGGTAGATAATTTTTTAACGAGTGCACGATTTACTTCTATTTCTGGATTAGTAGTCTCAATAAGAAAAACGAGGTCATCAGCAGAAAAAACACTTTCTTGCCAATACGCTCCTTTTTTTGTTTCTTTAAAATGACAGAGAAGTAGGGGGAGTTTTTTCGTAGACATTAGGACAGCTTTTTTTAAAGTGGTAAGATTTAAATGACTTTCAAATGTAAGAACCGTATGTAAGTGATGATCGTTTTTCATTTTCTCACCAGAAATATAGTGTTTAATATCAGAAGGTTCAGCCGGGTATTTCATGATTTTCACCAATGGATTTCCTCCTTTCTTCGGTTGGAATAGTTGTTAATAGTTTCCCTGAATAAGACGGAGCGAAACCAATTGGTGATTTAAGATAGTACAGCTGACTTTGTTTAGAAAAGAGTAAATGATTTATACACAAAGTTATTAGAAACGCTGAATTTTGAATGGTGGGATATAAAAAAGATTGGGACTCGCAAATAGGAGAGTCCCAATCTTTTTTATTTATACATACTTTCGACTACTGGTTTTAATTGATCAATAACTAGTCCGCTGCCACCGCGACCTTTGACGTTTTCAATCATTCCGACCATTAAATAATTTGGATTATCAGCATCAAAGGCATAAACAAATCCATTTTCAAGTCCATCTTCACCTTGTTTTTCTTTTAGTTCAGCGGTACCTGTTTTAGCTGCGATATTGTGTCCTTGGATTTGGAGATTGTGTGCTGTTCCGGCTGGGTCTGAAACAGTTTTGATTAATGCCGCTTTTACTTGATTAGCGGAAGTTGCTTCGGTTGCTTGTGTCGTTTTTCCAGCTTGTTCTTTCATGTCTAATTTTGGATAAGGCATTTTCCCGTTGTTGGCAATAGCCGAGTAGGCGATAGCTTGCTGGATCGGTGACATAAGTAATTCACCTTGGCCATAGGAAGTATCTGCCAGTAAAATATCTGAATTTAGCCCATCGTTGGAGATTTGTGCTGGCTCCATAGTGAAAGGTAGGTCATACTCTTTAGCAAAATCAAATTTTTCAAGTCCGGCTGTTAGTTTGTCTTTGCCGATTTCTAATCCTTCTTGTGCGAAATAAATATTATCTGAGTGAACAAGGGCATCCGTCATATTCACTTTTGGAACGTCATGAACACGAGTGACAAAATATTTACCCCAAGAAGCATCTTTTTGCCATTTTAGTCCAGAGATTTCACGGACTTTATCTGGTTTTGTAATACCTGTATCAAGTCCGATAGTTGCTGTAATTGTTTTAAAAGTGGAGCCAGGAGCATACCGATTTGCATATCTAGCTAGAAATGGTAGTCGTTTATCATCATTGTATTTTGCATAATCTTCTGCAGTAATACCAAGCACCATTTGATTTGCATCATAAGAAGGTGTACTTACTAAAGCTAAGAGTTCGCCATTTGTTGGGTTGATCATTGTGACAGCGCCTGTTTCTGAGCCAAGACTATCGAAAGCCTTCTTTTGAACGGCAGCATCAATAGTTAGCTTTATTTCTTCACCATCTTTACGATCGATTTTTTGTAGTGTGTCTTCTTGTTTTGTTTGGTCATTGATAATTTTGATTGCTCCACCATCTTTGCCGCGAAGTTGTTTATCATAATAACGTTCTAATCCGTTTTTACCAATAACATCGCCAACACCGAGTTTAGGATTTTTTTCAATATCTTCTGCACTTACTTCGCCAACATAGCCAATTAAATGCGAGGTAGCTTCATTTAATGGATAAGTTCGGAGTTCTTTTTGTGCATATGTTAGACCTGTTGCTTCAGGAAGTTTATCTTCATCTAGTGTAACAAGTGGAACAAAACTGTCTGCTTGAACCCATTTTTGTGCTAATTGTTTATTAATATATTCCGTTGAAATGTCTAGTTTTTTACTAATGTCTTGGATGTTTTTCGTTTTTTCATCGCCTTCACCTAGTTTGGTAGGGACGATACCAGCTTCGGAAAATTGACCTTTTGTTGCAAGCGGTACACCATTACGATCGACAATTTGACCACGTGTTGCATTATCTTCCGTTAGCCGAACTTTGTCAGTTTTCACCATTCCTGGGAAAATAAGAGCTGGTTTCCAGTCGATTTTCCAGTCGTCCCCTTGTTTAGAAATGGTTGTTTGATATTTTTGTGTAGCTAGTTTTCCTAAGCTAGTACGCATTTCCAGATTGTAAGTTAGGTTGAATTTTTTGGTTTTATCATCATAAACCGATTGTAGTTTTTTGACTTTAATATTTTCGGCGCCAATGCCACCATATACGGTTTGGTATTTTTCTTCCATTTCTTTGGCGGTAACTTCTACTTTTTTGAGAGATGCAGTGGTGACATTATTTCCAAGACTATCGTATTTTTCTTTAGCGATGTTTGAAGTAAATGTTTCTGCAGCAGCCAAAGCTTCTTTTTCATCCTTATGTTGATTTTGTATGAAAAAATAAATGGCAAGACCTATCAGGACAATAACGACGGCGATAATTCCTATAATTAGGGCCTTCTTGCTGTTCCTTTTTTTTCCATTTAAATTAGTCATAATACACCCCTTATATTCATAATTGTTCAACTAATTATATCAAATGATAGGAAGAATACGAAAAAAATTAAGAAAAACTTTAGAATTGCTGGACATATTTTTTTCTAATTGATGTCATAGTTTGTTCTTATTTACTTGTTAAAGTAGTAATAACGAAAGGATGATGCTAGGTGGAAGAGATGGAACAACAAGAAAAGAAAATCGTTTTTCGCGGAAAAGGTATCCATAATAAATGGAAGTGGAGTACGATTATTGTTAGTATTCTCTCTGTCATTATTATTAGTGTTTTGAGTTATCAGCTGTATTCAGTTAGTCAAAATAGCCCGGGAAATAGTAGTGGTAACATGCAACAAGCTCCTAGTGGAGACGGAGCCCCAAGTGGAACTCCGCCATCTGGTGAACCCGGTCAAAATCCTGGCAGTTCATATGATAGCAGTGATTCAGGCACAAGCGATAGTGATAGTAATAGTAATAGTACAAGTAGCGATAACACGATATGATTTTCTGCCCTCTAAACAGCTTGTTTTAGAGGGTTTTAATTAATCTTTAAAAAATCTTATGTTATTTTCGCTCTCTTTTTTTGTCATTTTATTGTAATATATAGGTAAGTTACAATAAATGAGGTGTGTAAAATGGCAAGACATGCGCAGAAAAAAAAGCGCCGTACTCGTAAAGGCAGAGTTTTTGTTACTATTTTATTGGCATTATTAATTTTAGTTGGTGTATTTGCAGTTATTGGTTATTTTCAATATCAATCTAGTTTAAAAGAAGCGCAAAGTGATAGCAATCTAAAGGACTATACATTCAACGGAGTCAAATCAGATGGTGATGCGATTAATGTATTGCTTATAGGTAGTGATTCTCGCGGAGAAGATCAAGGTCGTTCAGATAGTTTGATGATTGCTCATTACAATAAAAAAACGAAAACACCTAAACTAGTATCTATTATGCGTGATACTTATGTGGATATTCCAGGCCATGGAAAAAACAAAATCAATGCGGCATACTCTTATGGTGGTCCAGAACTTGTCCGACAAACAATTAAAGAAAATTTTGGTGTCGATGTTGAGTATTATGTCGTAGCAAATTTCGAAGGTTTCCCAAAAATTGTTGATACACTTGCACCGGAAGGAATTAAAATCAATGCAGAAAAAGATATGTCGAAAAATATTGATGTAAGTATTAAAAAAGGCGAGCAAGTGATGGATGGAAAAACATTACTACAATATGCTCGTTTCCGTAAAGATGCAGAAGGAGATTTTGGACGGATTCGTCGTCAACAACAAGTGTTAGAAGCATTAAAAGAACAAGCTCTTGATGTAGGTGATGTAACAAAAATTCCAGATGTAATTGGTAAGCTTCAAGGCTATTCATCTACAAATCTACCAACTGGGACGTTAATGTCTGTTGGTTCGGATTTCTTACTTGGTAAAACAGAAAATATGGAAAAATTTGCTATCCCTGTTGAAGGAAAATGGCATAATGAACGAATTGAGGGAGCAGGTTCTGTTCTTCGTTTAGATGATGTCGCTGCAAACGCCCAAGCATTACAAGATTTTTTGAAATAAATTAGAGCACGGAAGTCCATTCTTCGGATTTTCGTGCTTTTCTAGTTATAAAATACAGCTAATCTACACACGACTCGCTGCTTAATATACGAAGGTGCGGTAACAAAGACTATCCAATTTAGATGGAAAATCGGCACAAAATAATGATGAAGAAATGATAGGCTAGTTTTAAATTTCTTTTTTTGCTTGGGATGGCTTATAATGAATACATATTTGAAAAGGGGGAAGATACTTCGTGGAAAGTGTAACAAAAAAAAGGAAATGGAACTGGGCACAGATTCTTGCAATTTTTGTATTAATAACGCTCCTTATTTCAATGGTTTATGCAGTTATTAACTTGATTTCAGCACCATCTGGAACTGTTCCTGAGGGAGAAAAAACAAAGGGCGATTATACGCTAATGCTTATGCAATGTATACTTGGAGTGGTTGTGCTCTTTTTACCATCGCTAATAAGTAAGAAAATGAAATTCGTAATACCAAATGCCATGTATATTGTGTTTATTGTTTTCTTGTATTGCGCAATTTATTTGGGGGAAGTACAAAGTTTTTATTATTTAATTCCTAACTGGGATACAATCTTACATACGTTTAGTGGAGCAATGCTTGGGGGCCTTGGTTTCTCGATTGTAAGTTTACTGAATAATGATGAACGGGTTACTCTCTCGATGAGTCCAGTTTTTGTAGCATTATTTGCTTGTAGTTTTGCTGTATTTTTAGGTGTTTTCTGGGAATTTTATGAATTTGCAGCGGATAGCTTTGGAATGAACATGCAAAAAACAATGTTAGAAGACGGCACGATGCTTCAAGGGCATGCGGCTGTTGCGGATACGATGGGTGATTTATTCGTCGATTTCCTCGGCGCATTTGTTATTTCAGTTGTAGGGTATTTCTCCATTCGTAAAAACAAAAAATGGATGCTAAACTTTGAATTTAAAAAAGTGGATAAATAAGAAGTGAAAAAATGGAAAACAGCTAACGAAAAATCGTTAGCTGTTTTTGTATTTGGTTATAATAGTAACAATGTGATTGATAGCATGAATATCGTCTGAAGTTAAGCTTATTGTTTCGCTAGTTTGACTGTATATCTGATGCTCGTAAATTTTCGTTATTTTGGAAAAATCATTTATTTCTAGCCTATTGTCTACACGATTAGCAAACTCGCGCAAAGTTTCGCTAGTTTGACGAGAAAAGCCATAGGAAGTAAGGAGTTTCAGCAATTTATTGTAAATAGTATAGAAATTTGGATTTTTCTTTAATGACCGAAGTAATAAATACCCGCGAATACGGCGTCTGAAAATTATTGCCGCAGTGATAATTGCAAGTACTAATCCAGCTGGTATCCACCAAATCCATGATGGAATCTCAAAAGTACTGTTAGTGTTATCTTTTTTCGTTTGTTCTTTCTGCTCTGTTTCGCCAGTTGAACTACTGCCAGCTTCTTGTTCAGGAGTTTGTTCTGGCTGCTCAGGTTTTGCTGCTTCACTCGCGCTTTCACTTGGATTATCTGGTTTATTTGCCGTTTCTGTTGTTGGTTCTTGGAAATTCTCTGGGTTCGAAAAAGTGGCAGTTGGCTCAAATGGAACCCAACCAGTACCTGGGAAAAACACTTCTGGCCAAGAGTGAGCGTTATTATTCGTTATTGTATAGATGGATTTGTCGCCATTAGTTTCCTTTTCTCCTTCGCCAGGAGTGTATCCTTTTGCCCAACGCGCTGGAATTCCAAGTGTTCGAAGCATCATAACCATCGAAGTAGAAAAATTGTCACAATAGCCAATTTTAGTTTCAAATAAAAATTGATCTACATAATCGGCGCCATTCGGTGTTTCTTGAGCGTCATCAGTACTATAAGTAAAGTCACCTGATTTACTTAAATAATTTTCAATCGCTTTTGTTTGATCGTAAATGGAATTGGCATCTTTTGTCACTTTGTTAGCAAGAGTTGTAATGCGCTTTGGTAATTCACTAGGCGTTTGGGTATATTTGGAAATAAATGCATCTGGTAAAGTACTAAAATCGGCATTTTGCATCTTTTCAATATCATAAACGGGTGTTTGTAATTGAATAGTGTAATTTTTAATAGTATCTGCAGGTGTAATTTTTTCGGTTGTTAAATTGGCGTTAAATGTGTCAACAGCGCTATTAATAGTCTGCACTCCGTAAGGGTAAGGCACATATTCACTAGAAGCTTCAAAACTGATTTCGGCTGTTTTAGTGTCGCCAGTTGTTTCTTCAGAAAGTTGAATGGGAAAGTCATCACCAGAAGAAAATGTTTGTAGTTCGGTTGACTTTTCATTCGTCCAACCCGTACCAGTATAAATTCGTTTTGATTCTATACGCCAATAATGACCATTGTCAGTGCGTGCTTTAAAGACAGTTGCATTGTCTTTTTTTAGAGCACCGCCAAGCTCGGTATCATCTTCGCTATAACCAACCGTACGCGTCGTATTAATTCCAAGAGCATTGCGGATGACAGGAACAGGGTCCGGCCAAACCGGTGCTTTTTTTGGTAGCATTAACGAACTAAAAACAAAAACAGCGAGTAGAAATAGCACAAAAGCATGATATATAAAGCCATTACGTTTAATCGAATCAGAGTTTACCCGGTTTATGGCAGTAATTCGGCTCGTTAAAGCAAGATGTAGTAACAAGAAACCTTCTAAAACTGTTCGAACAATGGCCCAACTACTATTATAATTTGTAAAAGTATTTATAACAGCAAGATAACTAACTGTTAAAATAAGTACACTCATAATTCGTTGTTTCCGTAAAATGCTATATGTCGTAATATAACTAAGTAGCCACAACGCAATTAGAAAGACAATGAGAATAAAGTCCATTGAAATGTCAGATGAGCGGAATTGAACCATATTAGTAAAACCGCCAAATGTGGTTTGGAAAAACGAAGAAAACCATTCAGCTGAAAAAATTCCTGCTTTTGCATAATATATTCCGGATACAATATAGATCATTCCAATATGTAGCGGAATAGTCCAGTAATATTTTAACCGAATGAAAAAACTAGCTAGTGAGATGGTGATAAATAGAATTATCCAGGTTGCGGTATTTAATTCAGTTAAATTAGCAAAGGGATAAATCCACTCAGAAATAAGTAAAACAGACAAAATAAATAGTAAAAAAATCGAGAGCTTTTTCTTCATCCGTTTTCACGCTCCCATCGGCTCATCAAGCTAGTAGGCTCAAGAAATATAGCACCAGCTGCATCAACTGTTTTCGTTTGTTCATACTGAAATGTAATAATTTGCAGTTGTTTATTATCAGTTAAGCGAGTAACTTTTTGCATTAACATTGTATCCACCGTTGGAGTGAATAGCAGGATTTTCTCGCCATCATGTAAGTTATTATCAAGTGAATCTTGTAATATTAAACTATCTTCTGGTTTAAGTTCAGCAAATGCGGTCGAAATTTCTTGTAATGTATTTGCATCGAGAGCAGGGGCGAATTTGGTTATTTTGTCTCCTAAAATACTAACGCGAATTTCCCCTTGATCTTCAGAAATTTTCCGAATGAATGAATAAGCGGCACGTAAAGATAATTCAAAATACGGATGATTAGCGCCATAAAAAATAACGGACAAACGAGATGTGGCGCTATTTTCAAATTCACGTGTCATCAATTGATCTGTTCTAGCAGAAGACTTCCAATCAATTAAAGAAATTCGGTCACCAGAAGTGAATTCGCGCAAACTGTGCAAATTAGAATTCTTTTTAAGCGTCCAGTAAGCAGCATTTCGTTCATTTTCAGGAGAAGCTTCTTGGATTTTTTCTAGGATGTCAGGAAAGTAACTAGGATAGACAGTGAATGATTTTTCGGAAGATGTGTGAAAAGAACGTTCCAACAACCCGAAAGCATCACTTGTTTCTAAATCAATTGGCGCAAAAGTATGAATACCTCGAAGCCCTACAAAGCTCTGAAATGTCACAGTGAATTTTTTCTTGAAAAGTGGATATACTAATTGTTGACGCGCATTTGTTTGCCCAAAACTAAGTGGTATTTTTTGCTGAAATAACAAATAACCCACTGGATAATGAGATTTTCGCGTGAATGTCACTTGCATATCTATTAAATCACCATCATGATAGGTGTTTTTTGCAAAGTGACGATGCACGCTCCAAGCTTTCAGTGGGTAAACTGACGATAGCAATAATACAATGATAATAAAACTAAAGAAGTATGTTAGAAACCAACTTGCAGTATCACCTTGAAACAAAGTATACGACCAAAGTCCAGCATAAATTAGTAATAAAATAATCCATCTAGATGCCAATAAGAGACGTTTTTTTAACATCCGTTTACCTCTTTTCTACCGGGACTGATGTGTTTTTCAGAATAGAAGTAATGATTGATTCAGGCGTTTCCTCGTTATAATAAGCCTCTGATTTCAAAATTAAACGATGGGTAAAAATTGGAGGCGCTAAATACTGAATATCATCTGGAATAACATAGTCGCGACCTTCAATAAGTGCAAAGGCTTGTGCGGCTTGCATAAAAGCTAACGATCCACGAGGACTAATCCCCAGTGCGACCGAAGCATGTTCTCTAGTGGCAGTAACTAAACGAATAATATAGTTTTTTAAAGCATCATCAATAAAAACGTGTTTTGCTTGTTGTTTTAAGTCTAGTAATTCGTTCAGGGTTACGACTTGCTGAGTTTGGTCGAGTGGATCTTGATATTGTTTTAATGTAAGTAATTGCAGTTCTTCTTCTGCAGTCGGATAACCAATATTGATTTTTAATAAAAAACGATCTAATTGTGCTTCTGGTAGTGCATAAGTTCCCTCATATTCAATCGGGTTTTGAGTCGCCATAACAAAAAAAGGATTGGCTAGTTTGTGGGTTATGCCATCAACCGTAACACTATTTTCCGCCATACCTTCTAAAAGTGCAGCTTGTGTTCTAGGTGCAGTACGATTAATTTCATCTGCGAGAACGATATTCCCCATTATTGGACCTGGACGAAATGCAAAATCGCGGGTTTCTGGATTGAAAATGGATACCCCTGTTACATCCGCTGGCAATAAATCTGGAGTAAATTGAATTCGTTTGAAAGATACACCAATTGTTTTTGCTAAAGTACGCACCATCATTGTTTTACCAACACCTGGAACGTCTTCAAGTAATACATGCCCTCCAGCAAGTAGCGCTGTTAAGCTTAATTTAATTACATGTCGTTTACCGACGATTACTTTTTCCACTTCATTTATAATTTGTTCTATTTTAATGGATGGCTCTGCAGACATAATTTGCCTCCTATTTTTAGTTGAAATTTTCTCATTTATGTATTAATGCTACTATAATCGACCTTGAATGTAAAAGATTTGATGCGTGATGGACATTTTCTAGGAGATTGTTTACACTAAGAATAACTGGAGGCGAGGAACTTTGAGTGTGAAATTAGGAGATTTAATGAAATTACCATCTTTAAAAGAAGCGAAAGTAGTGTCAGGAAAATCTGGTTTATCTAAACTAGTTTCTTCTATTTCTGTTTTAGAATATACCGAAGTGACCCTTTTGGATGATGAGTTATTTGATAATAATGAATTTTACGGTAGTGAAATAGTAGTTTCGGCGTTTGTAAATATTTGTAATGATGTGGAAGCACAATGCCGAACGATCGAACGATTACATAAAGTCGGTGAAGTGGCTTTAATTTTATATTATGTGGGGATTTTTATTCCGAAGCTTGATGCACGGTTTATTGAATATGCTAACGAGTTGGATTTTACTATTATTGTGATGCCTGAAAATGAGATGTCTTTACGTTATAGTGAAGTGATTTATGAGGTGGTAGAAGCAATTGTTAAACAAGAAATGACGGATACTAACTTTGTGAGTGAGTCGCTGGAACAGATTTCAAATGTTAGACCAGCACAGCGAAATATTGATACAACATTAAAAGTTCTTTCTGATAGAACACATGTATCGCTTGTTTTAACGGATAATTCGTTTCAAATAATTAATTCGATTACTTGGCCAAGGACTCGGCAATGGGATTTTGATGAAATAATTGAAGGGTCAAAACAACTAAATGAACACGAACTTACAAAGTGGACAGTGGATGAGCGAGCTATTTATGCTGCTAGAAAGCCGATTTTTCAAGATGGGATGCAAGCGATGCACTTATTTATGATAAAGGAAAAAGACTCACTTACAACGGATGTTGCAATGCAAATCAGTGAGGTAGTTCAAGTGTTTATGAATTTATGGGGCAAAAACTATGTTGAAATTAGCACAGCGGAGTTAATGAAGGCTATTTTAAACGATGAAAGTTTGAAGATGCGCCGACTTGGAAAAATTTTAAATGTTGATGTTTCTTCTATTAAATGGATGTGGATTGTGAAAACAGAAGAAATTCGCGATAATGAACAAGTATTAAGTGAATTAAAAAGCTTTGTTGCAAGTCATTTTAATGTTTCGTTAATCGATTTATTTGAAAAAAATATTGTTGTGTTATTAGATAACTCAGTTGCGCAGAGGGACCGGACGCACACGGCACAAACTTTTGCAGAGATGATGAAGCAACTCGGAATTAAAATGAAAATCACTGTTTGTCAAGGCATGGAACAAACCTCAGATGTGCAATATGCCTATTCACTTGTCAATGAAAATAAGAAAGCTGCTAATGCAATTTATGCTAGAAAGCTAATTTATTCACTGCAAGAAATTGATTTTGCGGCAAAATGTGTGGAAATTGTTGGAAGAGGAGAGCTAACAATTGCAGATCATCTGCGCCCGCTTAGACCACTTGAGAATAACGAAGAATTGCTTGAGACGCTTTCAGTATTTTTATTAGAAGGAGAATCAAATTATAATCAGGCAGCAAATCTGCTCTTTCTTCATAAAAACACGATTAAATACCGGATTCAACGGATAAATGAATTATTGCAATACCCAGTAACGAAAATTCCCGAGTCTTATAATCTCTATTTAGCGGTGGCGGTTAGAAGGCTCCTTAGTGAAACGAACAATAATAATTAAAATCAGCGCGATTTTTGTCTAAAGTGACAAAGATTGCGCTGTATTTTTTTTATTCTGATAAATACAAATGATACCTAGTTCTTATATAATTAGTCATTAATATAACTATTACTATAAAAAAGGGGCGAAATAACATGACAACGAAAAAAACAGAGCAACAAACACAATCTTGGCAAAGCTTAGCATTTGTATGGACTGGAGCAATGATTTGCGTACCTAGTCTCCTTGTTGGGGGAACGCTTATTTCAGGTATGGCTCTTTGGGAAACGATTTTAATTGCACTTATAGGATATGGTGTTATCGTCTTATTTATGATATATCAAGGAATGCAAAGTAGTGACTTAGGTCTTCCGGCAGTCAATGTAGCAGCGCAAGTATTTGGCGAGCAAGGGAGTAAGAAGATTATTTCGATTATTTTAGCAATTGCTTGTCTTGGCTGGTTTGGTATTCAAGCTAATGTCTGTGGAGCAGCTTTTTCTCAGTTTTTAGGTATTTATGGTATTAATCTTCCTGTACCAATTTCTTCCTTGATTTGGGGAGTCATTATGCTACTTTCGGCACTTTATGGAATTCGAATTTTGAGTATTTTAAATTATATTGCCGTTCCAGTTCTATTATTCGTTTGTGTCTATGCTTTAGTTGTTTCGCTGAGTGGAGATGGCTTATCTATTGTTCAAAATTACAAACCAGTTGGACATATGTCATTCATGTCAGGTTTAGCCATTACGATAGGTTCATTCGCTTTAGGAGCGGTAATTGCTGGTGATTACTCTCAGTACACTAAATCACGTAAAGACGTTGTAAAGGCTGCGATCGTTGGAATTTTACCATCTGGGGTATTGATGATAGCTATTGGTGCGATACTTGCTCTTACGGCGGGAACAGCGGATATTTCTGTTGTATTTACTAATCTTGGACTGCCTCTTTTAGGAATTATTGGTTTAATTTTAGCTACATGGACTACAAATGCGGTGAATGCATTTTCTGGCGGTATTGCAATTATCAATGTATTTAATATCTCTGAAAAATACCATAAAGCCGCTGTGGCAATAACTGGTGGACTTGGAACACTCCTAGCTGTAATTGGAATTCTAAACCACTTTGTACCAATTATGTCCGTTCTCTCAGCGATGGTTCCACCTGTTGCAGGCGTGATGATTGCTTCCTACTGGATTATACAAAAAGGGGATAAATCCAAGTGGGCTCCTGTAGAAGGGGTAAACTGGCTTGGATTAAGTGCATGGTTGATTGGTGCAGTAATTGCGGGGATTCCAGTTATTTTAACTTTCTTCCCATCATTGCCACAATTACCAAATCAACCATTAATTGGAATTGTTTTGTCGCTTGCTGTTTATTTAATTGGAGCGAAAGTTTTAAACGGAAAAACGAACAATGTAGAAAACTTGGAGGGAAAATAAATGCGTTATTTAGATGAACAAGCTATTGAAAATATTGCGATTGGTGCCGCTTTTTTAGGAACTGGTGGGGGCGGAGATCCATACATCGGTAAAATGATGGCACTAACAGCAATTAAAAAATATGGACCAGTACAACTTTTATCTCCAGAAGAAATTGCGGATGATGATTTTTTCATTCCAGCAGCAATGATGGGTGCGCCTTCTGTACTTATTGAAAAATTTCCAAAAGGCGATGAGTTTGTCCGTGTGTTTGAAAAATTAGGAAGATACTTAGGTAAAGAAGTAAAAGGAACATTTCCAATGGAAGCAGGCGGAGTTAACTCAATGATTCCGATTGTTGTGGCGGCTCAACTAGGCTTGCCGCTAATTGATTGCGATGGTATGGGGCGTGCTTTTCCTGAACTACAAATGGTAACTTTCCACTTAGATGGCGTTTCAGCAACACCAATGGCGATTACCGACGAAAAAGGCAACATTGGGATTATGGAAACAATTGATAACAAATGGACTGAACGTCTTGCTAGAGTGACTACTGTCGAAATGGGCGCGAGTTCACTTGTTAGTTTATATCCTTGTGATGGAGCGCAAATTAAACAAAGCAGTATTAAAAATATCGTGACACTTTCAGAAGAAATTGGCAAAGTGATTCGAGAAACTTCTCTAGATGAAGCAGATAAATTACAAAAATTAATAGATGTAACGCATGGTTATCATTTATTTGAAGGGAAAATTATTGATGTGATGCGCGAAACTCGTGCAGGCTTTAACTTTGGTAGAGTAAAAATTGCTGGTTTAAATAAAGATATGAATAGCGAAGTAATAGTCCATTTCCAAAATGAAAACCTAGTCGCAGAGAAAAACGGTCAACCGATTGCAATAACACCAGATTTAATTTGTATGGTTGATTTAGAAACATTAATGCCAGTCACGACGGAAGCACTAAAATATGGTAAACGAATTCGCGTGATGGCACTTCCTGCAGATAAAGCTTGGCGGACAGAAAAAGGAATTGAGACAGTTGGGCCACGCTATTTTGGCTATGAAGTTGACTTTGAACCATTAGAAGAACTTGTACAAAAGGAGGAACGCCGCCATGTATAAAATAGGAATTGATGTTGGTGGTACAAACACAGATGCGGTTATTTTAGATGAAAATCAAAAACTCATCCATAGTGTCAAAATGCCAACAAGTGAAGATATTGAAACAGGAATTACCGAATCATTACATCGTGTCTTAAGTGAAACGGGAATTGATCGTTCGAAAGTAACACATGCGATGCTCGGAACAACACAGTGTACAAACGCGATTGTAGAGCGCAAAAAACTGGCAAAAGTAGGCGTTTTACGTTTAGGCTATCCGGCAACAGCATCCGTTTTACCATATACAGCTTGGCCAGAAGATATGGTAAGCTTTTTATCAGGAAAATACAAATTAACTGGTGGCGGCTATGAGTATGACGGTCAAGTGCTATCCGAAATTAATGAAGAAGAAATTCGTGCAACTTTGGCTGAATGGAAAGGGGAAGTCGAGTCTGTTGCAGTTGTAGGCGTCTTTTCTTCATTGAAAAATGACCAAGAATTAGCAGTTCAACAAATTATTACAGATGAACTTGGCGCAGATATTCCTGTATCCATTTCATCTACAGTTGGTTCCGTTGGGCTAATTGAACGTGAAAATGCAACCATTTTAAATGCGGCGCTTTTTAAAGTTATTGCGGCAACTAGTAATGGCTTTGAGAAAGCACTGGAACAAGAAGGAATTGAACACGCAGAAATTTATCTTTGTCAAAATGATGGAACACTAATGTCGCTAAATTATGCAAGACAATTTCCGATTTTGACGATTGCTTGTGGACCGACAAATAGTATACGTGGCGCTTCCTATCTTGCAGGATTAAAAGATGCAATGGTACTTGATGTTGGTGGTACAACGTCGGATATTGGAGTGCTTACAGACGGATTTCCTCGTGAGTCTTCACTAGCGGTGGATGTTGGCGGAGTAAGAACTAATTTTAGAATGCCAGATATTATTTCGATTGGTCTTGGTGGCGGTAGTATTGTTCGCGAAAATGATGGCGAAATTACAATTGGCCCAGATAGCGTCGGTTACCGCATTTCCGAAGAAGCACTCGTTTTTGGTGGGAAAACATTAACAACTACAGATATTGCTGTTCGTCTAGGCATGGCGGATATTGGTGATGCAAAATTAGTCGCACATATCCCAACCGATTTTGCTGAAAAAGCATATGAGCAAATCGCTTATATGACGGAAGATGCAATTGATAAAATGAAAACTAGCTCGAGTAACGTAAATCTTGTTTTAGTTGGTGGTGGGAGCGTGATTATCCCTGATGAAATTACAGGTGTAGCTACGATTTTCCGTGATAAAAACGGACCAGTTGCTAATGCGATTGGCGCGTCGATTTCACAAATCAGCGGACAATATGAGCAAATCTATATTTATTCACAAATAGAACGTGAAGATGCACTGCAAGATGCTGAACAAAAAGCAAGAGAACAAGCTAGACTTGCTGGAGCAGTGCCAGATACGATTGAAGTTGTAGAAGTAGAAGAGATACCACTTGCTTATCATCCAGGTAATGCGACTAGATTACGGGTGAAGGTTGTTGGAAATTTGGTTTAAAAATAGCACCTCCAATTTAGAAAAATAAATTGGAGGTGTTTTTTATACAGATATAGGAATAAAAACTACTATATTAGCGCTAATCTTCATCAAATGCTCACAAAAAACGTACCTAATTATGTTATACTAAATTGAATTGAAGGAAGTTATTTCTTCATTTAGCTAAACAAATAGGTAACTAAGTCTAAGAAAAAAGGATGATATAATTATGAAAATTGGTATTATCGGAGCAGGTCCAATCGGTACCACTCTATCCAATAAGCTGTCAGAAAATGGACATGAAGTAAAAATTGCTGATGTCCGTAGTATAGAACGTTTAAAAAACAAAACATTTAGCGGAAAAGCAGTAGATGTAGAAGATGTTATAGTTGATATAGATATGTTAATTTTATCCATACCTACTTTTGTTATACCTAGCATTGATCGCATAATATCTCAAGTTGCAAAGGAAGTTATTATTGTCGATACTTCAAACTACTATCCATTTAGAGATGATAAAATTGAAGCTATTGAAAAAGGTGAAGTTGAAAGTATCTGGGTATCGCAGCAAATTGGGCGCGACGTAGTGAAAGCTTTTAACAATCTATTAGCCTATACATTAGCCAATAAAGGAACACATCAAGATGATAAAAATCGTATTGCAATAGCTGTTTCAGGGAATAATATTGTAGAAAAAGAAAAAGTAATGCATATTGTAAATGAAGTAGGTTTTGATGTTGTAGATAATGGGGATTTAAACAACTCATGGAGAGCACAACCTGGGACACCTGCTTATTGTACTGAACTGACAAAAGAAGAATTAAAAGATGCGCTAGAAAAAGCTAACAAAGAAAAAGCTCCGTCACTTAGAGAGAAAGTCATTGCTAGCTTTTCACCCGATTTTAACCATGAAGATATTGTTAATTTGAATAGAAAAATCTATAATGAAAAGTAATCAAAAAAATTGGATATACAAGCTGTTATCGCAACATCACCGAAATATTAAGTTAAAAAAAGAAGTTCATATCTGCGAAAAATAGCTAAATTCTCAAAAAAGAAATCAGTCAGTAAGATTGGTTTCTTTTTTTGGTTGAATGACTTTCAAATAAATACCAGCCTGACTTTTTTGAGTTGCCACCCGATTCATTTTTCGCACTTTTTCAGAAATATCCGCCACAGGAATAAGCAGACCGTTCACTAAAACAGATGGATTAATCAATCGTGTTTTTTTCTTTTGATGAAAAGTGTAGTCTGAATGGTTTTCCTCTAAACGAAAGTCACTCCAAAGGACTTGAATTTGTTCTTTTACATCTGGATTTTGCATTAATTTAGCCAATAGTTCTGCATCTGTTAGCTGGAAATCAGCAGTTGTGATTGTTTCTTGCTGCAAAGCCAATCGAAGTGCAATCGCTAAAATCTCATTGGCAAATATATTCAGTGGATCATAAAAATAATCAATTACTTCCGAATAATATTGCTCTACAAACCACTCTGCAGTAGGTACATCCGTCAAATAAATCTGCCCATTTATAACTACTAATTTATCCAAAAAATGTGCTATTTCTGCCAAACTGATTTTTTCATGCCGATACAAGTCAACTAATGTATAATCAATCCGGTCCGCACAAAGTTCAGGTGCTTCCTGTTCTAGAATCTTCCACTTGGAAATATCTGCTAAAATTTCTTTATAAGAAAAACCATATTTTTCTAAGATAGTTGGAATAGTGGAGTTTTTAACAAAGTCTTCAAAAATTTGTTCATGATAATCCTCTTTTTCCAATTTAAGAGCCTCATCAACTGTATGAGAAAAGGCAGTATGAGAAACGTCATGAAGTAAACCAGCAATTTGTTCCTCCAGAGATCCACCAAATCGTCGGATAAACAGCATCACACCAATAGAATGCTCCAATCTTGTTACGTTCCAAAGCGGATTCACTAAATAACTAGCGCCGCCTTGATGTATTTCTCCAAGTCTTGTTACTGAAGGACTTGCAATTAATTCTTCTAGTACTTTTTCAATTTCAAAAGTTCCATAAATCGGGTTGGTAATTTTCATCGTTGCACCTCCTTGTTAAGTATAACGTAAAAAATGATTCTTCTCATAATGTATTCCATTAAAATATATAGCATTTATTTGTTAAAAAAGTGATATGTTAGGCAAAATCTATATGCTATAATGAATATTGTCTGAATAAAGTGTTTTCTTATTCAGTTCTCACTAATAATAGTTCTTTTTTTGTATTTGGTAGAATTTGAAAACAGTGAGATTTTTGGCAGCAAAAATATATCAAAAAAGGATGGGTTTTATGTTTGATAAGTTAATGGGAAAAGCTTCAGTGGTTACCGAGTCTTCTTATGGAATTGAAAGATTTTTAGATGAAGATGAGCAAATTATTCGTGTTTTTAAATTTGTAAGAGATGAATTAATTATTACTTCAAAAGGTATTTTTAATGTTGATGCACAAGGCTTAACAGGGAAGAAAGTTGAATATAAATTTTTCCCAGTAAAAGCATTGAAACACATTTCTATTGAAACAGCTGGAACTTTGGACCGAGATTTTGACTTAAAAATTGGTGTTGACGGGAATACAGTAGTGACACAAGCTACTTCATACTCTGCACCATTAACATTAAAAGTACACAAAAATGATACAGAACTAGGTATGGAACTCTTTAAAACAATCAAAGGAATGCTGTAAAATTAAAAGTAATTTTAAAACTACATATTTCGGACAAAACTATCACTGAAAATGGTGTAAAATGTTTGAAATGCAAAAAATAATCGTCTTTTTTAAACTATAAAACGTTTAAAGACGGTTATTTTTTAATTTCAAATAAAAATTTTGTCAAAAGTATTAAGGTTGGACAAAAATCTTAACAACGTATTTCCGAAATAGCATTGCTTGTGAACGACAAAACAGCTATAATCTTTATAGACGAAATACAAGACCTGAAAAGAGGCTGAACAATGGAAAAGAGCTCCATTTATGGATTAACATGGGCAAAATTAACGGAATGGCTAGAAGCACACGGCCAAAAGAAGTTCCGCGCAACACAAGTATGGGACTGGCTTTATAGAAAACGCGTTAAAACTTTTGAAGAAATGAGTAATGTTCCAAAAGAAACAATTGAGCTATTAATGGCCAATTTTGTTATGAACACTTTAGAAGAACAGGTCGTTCAAGAATCTAATGATGGTACGACCAAATATTTATTTAAATTAAGTGATGGCAATTTAATAGAAACAGTTATGATGAAACAAGAATATGGATTGTCTGTATGTGTGACGACTCAAGTTGGTTGTAATATCGGCTGTACTTTTTGTGCAAGTGGATTATTAAAGAAAAGTCGTGATTTAACAGCAGGCGAAATTGTAGAGCAAATTCTGAATGTGCAGCATTATTTGGATAGCCGCCATTTAGAGGAACGAGTTAGCCACGTTGTAGTCATGGGTATTGGTGAACCTTTTGATAATTACGATAATGTAATGGACTTTTTACGTGTAATTAACCACGATAAAGGTCTTGCAATTGGGGCAAGACACATCACTGTATCGACTAGTGGATTAGCACCAAGAATTATTGATTTTGCAAATGAAGATTTTCAAGTTAACTTGGCGATTTCTCTTCATGCTCCGAATAACGAACTGCGGACAAGTATTATGCGCATCAACAAAACCTATTCAATTGAAAAACTCATGGAAGCTATTCACTACTATGTTGAAAAAACAAACCGTCGAATAACTTTTGAATACATTATGTTAAAAGGTGTTAATGATCATAAAAAAGAAGCGCTTGAACTGGCAGCACTTCTTGGAGAGCACCGTCATTTAGCATACGTTAACTTAATTCCGTATAACCCTGTAGATGAGCATATTGATTATGAACGTAGCACAAAAGAAGACGTATTGGCTTTTTATGACACTTTAAAGAAAAATGGCATTAACTGCGTGATTCGTCGTGAGCATGGAACGGATATTGATGCAGCATGTGGTCAACTGCGCAGCAAACAAATTAAGCGTGTTGGTGTACGTGAAAGAATGAAACAAAAACAAGCGGCAGCCGAAGAATAATAATCAGACTATCCAGTTTCCATTTGGAGATTGGATAGTTTTTGTTTATACTAAAATTAGCGAATACTTACACAAAATAAAGCAAACTAATTCTAGAAGGAGCGATTAATCATGGAAGTAGAAATCGTCGAGAGAAATGCTTTTTCAGCTGTAGGAAAGAAACGTACTTTTTCCGTAAAAAATGAAGGACAAAAAGAAAAAATTACGCAGTTTTGGCAAGAAGTAAACGAGAATGGTGATGCAGAACGAATTGAAGAACTTGCCGAATTCGCGACTATTGATGGAATTCTTGGCGTTGGTTTAATGAGTGAGGAACAATTTGCGAAAGAAGAAATGGATTATTATATTGCAATTGAGACAGAACAAGAACCGCCAGAAGATATGGAGAAAATAACTATCCCTGCAAGTAAATGGGCTATATTTAAATCTATAGGACCTATGCCATCCGCTATTCAAGAAGTTTGGCAATATATATTTAGTGAATGGCTACCAGTGAGCAATTATAATCATGGACCTGGTCCGGAATTAGAAGTTTATTCGGAAGGTGACACATCCCAACCAGATTATTATGCAGAAGTTTGGATTCCCGTAATAGAGAAAAAATAATTAATCAAACAAAGAGTAAATTATCCGCTAATTTGCTCTTTATTTTTTTGTATAGTAGAGTAATAATTTCTATAATTGACATTGAGAATCATTATCAATATAATAGAATGAACAAGCTAAACAGACAGACAACACAATTATCTAAGGGGGAAGTAAGGATGATTATTGTAACGAATACGATTAAAGTAGAAAAAGGTGCAGCAGAACATGTTATCCGCCAATTTACTGGGGATAATGGTGATGGGCATCCAACAAAAGATATTGCAGAAGTAGAAGGTTTTCTAGGTTTTGAACTTTGGCATAGCCAGCCAGAAGATAAGGACTATGAAGAAGTAGTTGTTACTAGCAAGTGGGAAAGCGAAGAAGCACAGCGCAATTGGGTGAAAAGCGATTCCTTCAAAAAAGCACACGGAAGAACAAAAGATTCTAGAGCGCAAAGAGAAGATCGTAAAGGAATCGTTGGAAATGAAATTGCTCGTTTTAAAGTAATTCATGTGCAAAATCCAGTAATTACGGAACAATAAATGATTCCATTTAGCAAGCCTTGTATCCACTATATAGGCTTGTTTTTTTGTTATAACAAAAGTTGATTTACTAGCAAGCTGCAAACAACTCATGATATAATTCCCTAAATGATAACCTTTATCATTTAAGGGGGGATAGGAATGATAAAAAATACTATAATGGAGCGCCGTAGTATAAAAAAGGCAAATGATGCACCAATTTCAAGAGAAACAATCAATTCGCTATTAGAACAAGCAGCATTTGCACCTTTTCATAGTAAAATAGAGCCTTGGAATGTTTATATTCTTCATACACTTGAAGAAAAGGAACGTTATATTGAAAAAATAATCGCCTTTAATGAGCGTGAACAAGGTGTAACATTTTCAGCAGCAGAAGTAGCAGATTTAAAAGCCGGCTATGCCAAGAAAATTATTACGCCACCTTATTTATTAATCATCACTACTAAAATTATTGGTCATGGTAAAAAAGATTTTGAATCTATCGGAGCTACAAGTGCCTTTATTCAAAATATGCAACTACTAGGTTGGGAAGCTGGTATTGGGATGATTTGGCGTACAAATAAATTCATTTTTGATAATAAATTCGCAACTGATTTAGGTATTCCAGCCGAGCAAAAAATCATCGGAACACTACATCTAACAACTTTGGCAGAAATTCCAGAACCAAAGCCACGTCGACCTTTAAATGAATGGGTCACCGATTTAGCAGATTTGTCATATTGATGTTTCACAAGTTTAGCGTTACAATAGTACAAGTGTAAGAATGAAGGAGGCGAGCAAGATGGCAGTTCCAGCTAGACGTACATCCAAAGCAAAGAAAAACAAGCGTCGTACGCATAAAGGCCTAACAACACCAGGCTTGAGTCGTGATAGTGAAACAGGGGAATACCGGATGTCACATCGGATTTCACCAGATGGTACTTATAACGGTCGAACAATTATTGAAAAATAATATGCTGCTTTTATAGAGATATTTTATGATTTCAAAGGAGAAGACGAATTTTCGTTTTCTCTTTTTTGTTGTATTACATTTACTAATTACTAATTTTCACAATGAAGTAAGCGGGGAAAGCAGAAGAGGATGATTAATTGTGGAAAATAAAAGAATGTTAAAATCGAATATTTGGCAGTTTTAAACATAATGATAGTCCTTCTTCAGTGATTCATTTAATAACCAACTTAGTATCAAAAGTGAAGGTATAAAATTGCCTTCTCCTTTTGTTTCGCTGTTTTTAAAGAGAATATTAATTCACAATTACGCTATGTATTTAGTTTATTTTGAGGTTAATGTGTCTGAAATGTGTCTAAAACACCTTATGTTTGTGTCTAATGTTTGAATGAGATGTGAATTCTAAACATATATTTTAAATAGATGCCAAAATCCGATGTACAGCTCGTCGATTCGTCTGGTAATATTAGTTATTGCAAGAGCCTATACTGCATATAAACAATTTCAAATAGTAACGCAGACAAGTGAAATTGCAATATATATACATGATGAATTATCGGCTATAAACTACTTAGGAGGAGAATTTTTTTATGATTAGAACAACTAGAGTAAAACGGTCTTTGTTAGTAGTAATGACATTATTACTAATACTAACCCAGATGAATTTGGGCGCTTTCCATGCGTTTGCAGAAGAAAAAGACAATGATTCGGTTTCTTATGAAGTTCAATCTGAATTGTCAAGTGATAAAAAGAAAGCCAAACTTCAGCTAAAGGCAACTTCAAAACAGGAGCAAGTGAAAATCCTGTCAGTAGAAACACCTGATGGCGAAGTGATACAAGGTGAATCAGCAGAATATACAGCAGAAAAAAATGGCACGGTCCAATTTTTAATTAATTATCAAGATACTGCTTCAGAACAAGAACCAATAACAAAAACATATACTGCAACTTATGATGTAACTGGGATTGTCTCGGAAACAAAGGAAAACACAGCCGAGAATAATACTACAAGTCAGGAAAATAATACAACTCAAGAAAATACAACTACAAGTGAAGAAAAATCAAATCTAAAAGGGCTTCAAGCAACTAATGCATCCCTAACATTAGATATACCAAATTATGATCAAACTGCCTGGGCTAATGGAGACATCAAAACAGTTAATGTAACCGTAGATTTTAAAGATAGCATTTCTACAGGTAAAAAAGTGAATTTCACATTACCAGATGGAATGCGTTTTGTCTCTATACCAGTGCCTAATGATTATAAAGTAACAAGCGGAGTAGACAAAAGCGTATTAAGTTATTTAGGAGCAGGTGATCCATTAGGAAGTGCTACTACTTCATTAACAGTTCCAAGCCAAGAAACTACCTATGGAAAAGCTACTTATGGAACAGTAAGTTATGAGCTTGATCCAGGAACCGAAAAAGCTAGTTTTAGTTTTTCTGTTAGAGTAGACGCGGCAAAATACTACGGGACAACCGACTTACAAACGCCTATAAAAGCTGAAGCATTTATGGGAGACTCTAGTACACCAATCGCTTCTTCGGAACAATCAGTTCATGCGGAAGGGAACAGTGTAGTAGGGTACGCAAATCAAAATCATGTAAAAACAATGTTCCGTAATTGGTATTCAGTTCTAACAATGAGTGAGACTCTAGCAAGTACTGATACAACAGATTCTTACAATTATACAAAAACATATTCAGTCGTAAATGGTTTAAATGAGGTGGATGGTCGCGGCTCATCATTCTTTACACCAAAACATGTAACCACTACACTATATTATCCTGAAGGAATGGAATATGTAGGAGTAGTTGATAGTTATGGAACATTAAGAGGGAATACCGCAAACAAAACAATCACCCATGTTCCAAGTGAAAATAAAGTTGTCATCGATTATAAACAACTGAATTATTTCGGAGCAGCGGATACTATATATGCAATAAAATACAAAGTACCAAAAGGAACGCCAGCTGGAACTTATACAGCACCAAAAGTACCTCATAGTGTTATAACAACATATGATGATAAAGTATTTGAAACCGATGCACTTACAACACAGTCAAGCAATGTAACAACACTGGTTGAAAAAGATGTATGTAAAGTTGTTGATACTGCAGCAAATAAAATGACATTAACTACTAATAATCGAAATATCAACCCTGACAATGAGACATGGGCAGGTAACATTCGAATCGAAAATAAAACCACAGCGGGTGTGAAAACCAATCAAGTTTATCATGTTAAATTTGATGAAAACTGGGAAGCATATACATCTAACTTACCATTTGATGGAACTATTTCTGGTAATAAAATAACTAATCTTCAGTATAAGACCAATTTAAATCCAAACTATCAAACTTATAGTGGAACCCTACCAAAAACAAATGCCAACAGAATGGCAACATTGGATGCCAAAGCAGTTGGACTTCAAGATGGAGAATATTTTACCGAAATCCAAGCTAATGTAGGGGATTTTTCGCCGGGTTATATGAATACAAGCCCATCAGGAACGTTCTCACCTCCGTCTAGTATTTCATATGGGAAAGTAAAAACAGGCATAAATTCTGTTAAATTTAGTGCAGAAATCTGGGATGCGGATGATGAGGCGAATACGAAAGCATCTGGCGTATCCACCTATTCCGTTAATAATACTATCACTTCTTCAGCAAATGGGAGAGCAACTTTTTACAATGAAGATGGAGTGGCAGTGAAGACAGCAAGAGCAGGCGAGACACTAACAACGAAAGCATCTTTATTATTATTTGAGTATCCATATGGAACTCGCACAGTCCTTAATAACCCAAATGTTTATTTACGTGCGATTGATGGAACAAAAATTTTACCAGCAACGATTAAACTTACCGACCAAGATGGACAAGATGTTGACTTTACTGTTGAAGCAGAAACAGCTAATAATGGAGATAAAGTCTATGTTTTAAAGACAAATAATGTGTCGGTTGGGGGCTATATCGGGTATCCATCAAAGACCCAGTCCTTGAACCTAACATATGATACAACGATTGATGTAACATTAGATAGAAGCATTAATACAGATGCGCAAGAAATGATTGCTTGGGATGCAATCGCTGCATCACCAGTTAATTATTTCTCAGATACAGGATTAGATGTGAATAAAAATGGTAATACAAATGAGCGACTAATTTCTGTTAATAGTAGTACACTAAGTATTCCTAAACAAGATACAGTAACAGTAGAAACTTTCCTAAATGTAGATGGAGAGGGTGCCAAGTCTGCTTATATTGCAGGTGATGACACAACAGTTTCTTACTTTACACCAGGAACAAATGCAGATTATACTGTGCAAATAACAAATACTTCTTCAGGCAATGCGAGTACGTTTGAACTTTATATTCCTATTCCAAAAACGGGTCAAGACTTTGGGTCAAAATTCCAAAGTGAAGCCTTCAAATGGGATATGAAGCTGAACGGAGCACTACCTGTAACAGCAGAACAACAGTCGCAGTTTGAAATCAGTTATGCGACAACTGCCTCGGAAGCTAATTATCAATCAGAAGATATTTATGCTGCTTCTCTTACTAATTATGAAAACGTCAATATGGTTCGAATGAAAGTAAAAACACAAATTAATGCTGGCGAAACGCAAATTTTCAAAGTACCTCTAAAAGTAGATGAAACCTTTGATTCTGCAACAGCAGGTAATAAAATTAGCGAACGCGATGTTTATAATCCTTTTTATCGAGTAATCACAAATACCTTCTCAGGAACTTTACCTGGAACAACGGTAGGTGCTGAGCTCGTAATTGCTGAAGTATCCGGGCAATTGTTTAACGATAAAGATGCAAATGGTTTATATGAAGCGGCCAGTGGTGATGAACCATTAGCGAACGAAACCGTAGAACTTTATAAATGGAATGAAGCTAGTTCTAGTTATGAAGCATACGTGAATAATGGAGAAAATGTTACAACCAAAACCAATGCAAACGGGATATACAAATTTGATTATCATTCAGGTATAGCTTACGGGAAATATGCTGTGAAGTTCCCTAGTAAAGCAGGCTATCAATATACTTTGCAAAATGTTAGCAGTAATGATGCCGTTAACAGCAATGTAGCATTTGCAGGTGCTGATAAAGGATGGGTCAAAGATATTGATCCAACGCAACCAACATCACAATCAATTAGTGCAGGTTATTTAGAATATGAACCTAATCAAGACTTAAAAGTAAATTTAAATGAAAAATTAGTTCAATCTGGTAATAGTTTAAAAGTTACTTTACCAAAAGTAGCTTTAACAAGTGGAGTTGCTGCGGAAGATACAATCGAACCAGCCTTCTTCCAAAATATTCAAGCAGCTACAAATGGTTATAAATGGACATCAGCAGATACTAATATTGCTACTGTACAAACATTAAGTGATGGTTCTGCGGCTATTGTAGGCGTTTCGACAAATGGGAAAACAATCGCTACAACAGACTTAATGATAGAACTTCAAGATGTTTATGGCACAAAAACCACTTCTACAGCACCAGTTTTTGTTACAGAAACTAACGGAACTGTGACGCAAAAAGATGGCTTTACAATTGGTGCAACAAATTTTGCTATAGAATATAAAGCAGCGGCGGAATTAACAGAATCACAAGCACTAAGTCTAGCAAAAACAGCTGCCTTTGAAGAAGTGAAAAATGGCGTTAATTCTAGCGCTGAGGACCGTTCGAGTTTAATTCAAGTAAATGCTGCACAACTTGCCGCAATTCAAAAAGGTTCTAACCAAGGTGGCACATATCCGCTCACTTATACTGTAACCAAAGACGGTAAAACAGCAGAAGTAGTTATTCAAGTAACCGTTGCAAAAGATTTAACAGCTGTAAATGCACATGATTCCACAATTTATGTGGGAGATACTTGGACAGCAACTGACAATTTTGACAGCGCCCTTAATAAAGCAGGAGATGCAGTTAACTGGTCAGATATTCAAACAACAGGAACAGTAAATACAAATACAGCAGGAAATTATCCAATCACTTACACATATGCTGGTATTTCGAAAACTATTAACGTGACAGTGAAAGATAATTTAACCGCAGTTAACACGCATGATTCCACAATTTATACAGGAGATGTGTGGAATGCTAAAGACAATTTTGATAGCGCCCTGGATAAAGATGGGAATTTAGTAGAATTAAAAGACATTACTGTAACAGGAACTGTAGATACAACAAAAGCAGACAAGTATGAGATTACCTACACATATGCAGGTATTTCTTCTAAAGCAACTGTCATTGTAAAAGAAAATAAAAAAGGTGTTAGTGCCCATGACTCGACAATGTATGTTGGCGACAACTGGACAGCAAAAGATAATTTTGATAGTGCCTTTGATAAAGACGGTAATGCGGTTAATTTTGACGATGTACAAGTTACTGAAAAACCAACAGTGAACACGAATAAAGCAGGTAGTTATCAAATCACCTACAGTTATGATGGTGCATCCAAAACCATTACATTAACTGTAAAAGATATTCAAACAGCAGTAAATGCCCATGATTTAACTATTTATACTGGTGATAGCTGGAATGCAAAAGATAATTTTGATAGCGCACTAGATAAAGATGGTCAAACAGTTTCTTTCCAAAACATCCAAGTAACAGGAACCGTAGATGCAGCACAAGCAGGCGTTTATCCAGTTTCTTATAGTTACGATGGTGTTACTACAACGATTAACGTGACTGTAAAAACCGCTCAAACGGCTATTCAAGCGCATGACTCGTTAATTTATACAGGAGATACTTGGAATGCGAAAGATAATTTTGACAGTGCTGTAGATAAGAAAGGTCAAGCAGTAGATTTCCAAGATGTTACTGTAAGCGAAACGCCAAACGTCGATATGGAAACACCAGGCGTTTATCAAGTGACTTATAGTTATAACGGTGTTTCTACAACAATTAATGTAACAGTAGAACCAAGACAAACAAGCTTGACTGTTCATGACACAACGATTTATGCTGGAACTAAATGGAGCACAAAAGATAACTTTGATAGTGCAACAGATAAAAAAGGCGACAGTGTTTCTCTAAGTGACATAACAGTAAGTGGCTCTGTAGATTACGAAACACCTGGAACATATGAAATAAGTTACCTTTATGACGGTGTAAAAGCTGTAGCTCATGTGACTGTTTTAGAAAATCATGCAAAAATCATTGTGAAGGATAGCGATCTTTCATTTGACGCTAAGTGGGATGCGAAAGATAACTTTATTAGCGCAACTAACCGTGAAGGAGTAGAAATCAACTTCTCTCAAGTGAAAGTATCAGGAACAGTAAATACAAATAAAGCAGGCACATACAAAGTGACCTACACAATAGATCCAAATGAAGGAACTGTGGATGCTGGGAAAGAAGAAATTCAAGTAGTAGCTACCATTGTAGTAGCTGAAAAACCAGCATCACAAACTAACTCAGTTAAACCAAGTAAACCTTCTAAAGGAACTACTGCTTTAACAGTGACAAGCACGAAGCAACATGCAGCAACATATAAAGATGCAAAACCACTTCCAAAAACAGGTGACCAAAGTAATAATTGGACAATCTGGGCAGGTATCTGCTTACTTGGGATTGGACTAATAATGAGCGGCTTCTTATACAGAAGACGTAAACAACAATAATTGATAGGGATATGCCGCAATATTAGGCATATCCTTCTTTTATTTAATTGCTCTCTATGTAACAAAGTCGCTGTTTTATGATACTATAATAGAATGAATAGATAACGAAAATGAAAGGAGGATGATGTTGAGATGACAGAAGAATTTGTAAAAAAAGAAGATGCATTAAAACACTATCAAGCAAGTGAGTTTCGCACTCCAGACGGTTATACGAGCGATATGGTGCTAACAACTGTAAAAGAATTAAACGGGAAACCAACGCTACATGTCTTATTAATCAAGCGTGCAGCTACGAACGCAGAAAATCGTCCGAATATAGAAGGCGGCAAATGGGCAGTTCCAGGAGGATTTGTTGAAGAAAGTGAGTCAGCAGAACAAGCAGCTGAACGCGAACTTCAAGAAGAAACTAATTTAACAGGAATTCCCTTAACTGCTTTTGGGGTGTTTGATACACCTGGAAGAGATCCACGAGGTTGGATTATTTCGCGAGCTTTTTATGCGATTGTTCCAGTTGAAGCTCTAGAAAAGCGCGTGGCTGGTGACGATGCAGCGGATATTGGTCTTTTTCCAATGGAGGAAGCACTTAAATTACCGCTAGCTTTTGACCACTTAGATATGTTAGAAAAAGCTTTTAAGGCAATCACAGAAGAATTTTTATTAACTACCGCAATTCGTGATTTTTTGCCAGAAACATTTACAGCAGAATTGCTCTTTGAAACATTAAGTGGTTGCACGAAACCAGGTATTTTACCAGATGAAGTCGAATTTATGGAGAATATCGAATACCTTCCATTTTTAGAAAAAGTGGATACACATTATCAGTTTATTTCTGATGCAGAAGCAGGAAGTATCTATTATTAAATACAAAAGGAGCAAATGCCAAATTTGCTCCTTTTTTCTATAAGAAATGTTTCTCTCCATACTGAATTGCAAAATCTTTGAAAGCTTTTGAGGCGGGAGATATATAGTGGTTTTTTAGGCTTGCAAGATAAATAAAACGGTCGTGCTTTGGTTCATTGATAGATAAAACTTTGACATCGTAATGCGCGAGCGATGATATTTTGGGCATGATGGAAATGCCATAATCAACACTCACTAGCCCTACCATAGCCGTATCTTCTTCTACATAACAACCAATTTTGGGCTTAATATTTATTTCTTTAAAAAGAGAATCAATCAGCGGTCTAAGTCCACTAGTATCAGCAAAGAAAATATAAGAATAATCAGCCGTATCTTTTAAATCAATGGAGTCAAATTTGGCAAGGGGGTGGTTGTTAGGTACAACAATGACAAGTTCTTGTTTAGTTAATGGTATAAATTCAATATCAGGTTCATTTTCGACATAGGAGCAAATTGCTAAGTCGAATTTTTCATTTTTTAAATCAGGGATAATTGATTTAGTGGCCCCTTGGAAAAAGGAAAAAGAAATGTCTTTATGTGGGTCTGATTTTTTGAAATTCTGGACTAACTCAGGCACAGTATGGGCACCCATTGTATAAATAAAACCTAAATCAATATTTCCGTGAGAAGGGCTGGTTAATTCATGCAGTAGTTTTTCTCCTTTTTCAAGCTCAGCAAGAGACTTCTCTACATAAGTTAAATAAAAACGGCCATATTTTGTTAAACGGATATTGCGTCCTTGTTTTTCGAATAAATAAACACCAAGTTCACGTTCGAGTTCTGCGATAGAGTGACTTAAACTAGGCTGTGTAATAGATAATTCAGCAGCAGCGATCGTATAATGTTCTTTTTCAGCTAATTTTTTAAAGTAGTATAATTGACGCAAATTCATCGGTAAACCTCCTTGAAATACCTTGATAACTCTATTGTATTCGATTGCATAGAAAAAATCTATGGATAAATAGAAAAATATACATTAGATTAATAATTTATCCTGTTTTATAATTAAAAGGAAATAAGATTGTGCATTATTGAACGTGAATAATGTAACAAATCATTTGCTGAGATTATAGTCGCAGGAGGCTTATTATGACAGATTATCCGAGTATATTTGAACCACTTACTGTAAAACGAATGACGATTAAAAACCGTGTAATTATGCCACCTATGGGAACGAACCTTGCAGGATTAAATGGCGAATTTTTAGAAGAACATATGGCTTATTATGAGCAAAGAGCTAAAGGTGGAACTGGACTGATTACAATTGAGAATGCTTGTGTGGATTTCCCATATGGTACAAATGGGACAACACAGCTTAGAATTGATAACGATCAATATATTCCAGGTTTCTACAAACTAACTGAACGTCTTCATAAACATGGTACTTGTGTATCTATCCAAATCAATCATGCTGGTGCTTCGGCTTATCCAGCTCGTTTAAATGGCTTACAACCCGTGTCTGCTTCCAATATCCCATCGAAAAAGGGTGGAACAGTTCCTCGTCCGCTAACTGTAGAAGAAATTTACGATATTGTGGATAAATACGGGGATGCTGCTAGACGTGCACAACAAGCAGGTTTTGATGCAGTTGAAATTCACGGCGGACATTCTTACTTGCTGTGCCAATTTTTATCACCACTTTATAATAAACGAACAGATGAATTTGGTGGAACGCCGGAAAATCGCGCTCGAATTGTAAAACTAATCTTAGAAAAAGTTCGTGCCGAGGTGGGTCCGTTTTTCCCTATCATGCTTCGTTTTAGTGCGGATGAATTTGTCGATGGCGGGAATCATTTAGAAGATATATTGGAATTACTAGACTACTGCCAAGAAGAAGCGGATATTTTAAATGTATCGGCGGCAATTAATGATAATTTATACTTGCAAATTGACCAAATGAACCTAGAAGATGGTTGGAGAAGCTATCTTGCTAAAGCAGTCAAAGATAAATTCGGGAAACCAACGATTACTTCTGGGAACATTCGCAGTCCAAAAGCAGCGGAAAAAATCTTATCAGAAGGCTATGCTGATTTACTTGCGATGGGGCGCGGCTTGATTGCTGAACCTAATTGGGTAAATAAAGTAGCTGCCGGACAAGAAGAAATGCTACGAAAATGTATTTCTTGTAATATCGGTTGCGCGGATCACCGCATCGCAAAATCTAAACCAATTCGTTGTACTGTTAATCCGGACATTATCCATGAAGATAAATACAAAGAAACAAAAGTGACTCGTCCAACGAATGTCGTTGTTATTGGCGGGGGAACAGCAGGACTTGAAGCAGCTTGTACTGCAGCTGAAGTTGGTTGCAGCACAACACTGATTGAAGCAAATGAACAAACAGGCGGCTTAGCACGAGAAATCGCTAACCTTCCTGATAAAAGTAGAATTGCCGATTTTCCTAATTATTTAGCGAACCGAGCAGAAAAACTAACCAATTTAAAAATTATTACAGGCACTAAAGCTGATACTGCGCTTATTGATACATTTAATCCAGATGTGGTTGTTAACGCCACTGGATCCAAACCATTACTTCCACCAATTAAAGGTTTGTTAGACGTGATTGACAAAGAAGGCAGTAATGTTCATTCTATTTTTGGATTAATTTCTAATATAGAGGCATTTACTGATTTTAGTAACAAAAAAGTCGCAGTTATCGGCGGTGGTGCAGTTGGGCTGGATGTTGTTGAGTACTTCTCAGAACGTGGCTCAGATGTTACAATTGTAGAAATGATGCCGCTTCTAGGAAAAGATTTAGATATGATTACACGGCTATCAATGATGGACATTATCGAGAAAAATAATGTTGATGTTCAAACAGAAACAGCTTTAACTGAAGTAACAGTAGATCATTTTAAAGTGAAGCATGATGGCGTAGATGCAGAGATTCCATTTGATTATGGTTTTGTCTGTCTAGGAATGCGACCAGAGCGCCCACTAATGGAAGCACTAGAAGCATATGGAAAAGAAAAACAAATTGAAATCGTAAATATTGGCGATAGCACGGCAACTAGAAAAATTTTAGAAGGTGTCCGTGAAGGTAGAAATATTTTAACCACATTAGAAAAAATTGGTTCATTGTAATACGAAACGGCAAAGCAGAATTTGCTTTGCCGCATTCGCTCTCTATATAAGCTCACATTTTCACAAATAAACCTTATTTTGGAAAGGAACGATGTTATTATGACAAACAAAATCACAGAACGAATTACAGGACACACAGAGTTAATCGGTTTAATTGCCACACCAATCAGACACAGCTTATCACCAACAATGCACAACGAAGCTTTTGCAAAACTTGGGCTTGATTATGTGTACCTTGCTTTTGAAGTGGGCGACAAAGAATTAAAAGACGTCGTTCAAGGATTCCGTGCAATGAATTTACGTGGTTGGAATGTTTCTATGCCAAATAAAACAAATATCCATAAATACTTAGATAAACTATCTCCAGCTGCAGAACTTGTTGGAGCGGTAAATACAGTAGTGAATGATGATGGCGTTTTAACTGGTCATATCACAGACGGAACAGGCTATATGCGTGCTTTAAAAGAAGCTGGGCATGATATTATCGGTAAAAAAATGACGATTTGTGGCGCTGGCGGTGCGGCAACAGCAATCTGTATCCAAGCAGCACTAGACGGTGTAAAAGAAATCTCTATTTTTAACAGAAAAGATGATTTTTATGCAAATGCAGAAAAAACAGTAGAAAAAATCAATTCTAAAACAGATTGTAAAGCTAGATTATTTGATATAGAAGATCAGGAGCAATTACGTAAAGAAATCGCCGAAAGTGTTATTTTCACAAATGCGACTGGTGTTGGTATGAAACCTTTTGAAGGAGAAACATTATTACCAAGTGCCGATATGTTGCGCCCAGAATTAATTGTATCAGACGTTGTGTATAAACCAACAAAAACAAGATTACTTGAAATCGCTGAAGAACAAGGTTGTCAAACATTAAACGGTTTAGGAATGATGCTTTGGCAAGGTGCGAAAGCTTTTGAAATCTGGACACATAAAGAAATGCCAGTGGATTACATCAAAGAAATCCTATTTTAAAAACTTGCATTGTTAGAAAGTTATCGCTAATCTTAAGACATAATATTGAATGAGGAGAATTTTAGATGAATAAAGTAGTCGTAAAAAATGTAACTTTTGGTGAAGGTGCCCCGAAAATTTGCGTACCAATGGTCGGTAAGACAATCCCTGCTTTAAAAGAAGAAGCGGAAATGTTAAAAACGATTGATTTAGATGTAGTAGAATGGCGCGTTGATTTCTTTGAAGGTGTGGAAGATTTAGCTAAAGTGGAAGAGGCTTTAACAGAAATTCGTGTTATTTTACCAGAAACACCAATTTTATTCACTTTCCGTAGTGCGAAAGAAGGCGGAGAATTAGCGGTTAGTGATGCATTTTACTTTGAACTAAACAAAACAATCGCTGCTACTAAAAAAGTAGACTTAGTAGATGTGGAACTTTTTAATGAAGAAGCAGATGTTGCCAGTCTTATTGAAACAGCACATAAAAACAATGTAAAAGTAGTTATGTCTAATCATGATTTTGATAAAACGCCTGCGAAAGAAGAAATTATTTCGCGTTTAACTCGAATGGAAGCACTCGGAGCAGACCTTCCAAAAATCGCAGTTATGCCAAAATCAGCAGCAGACGTGCTAACGTTACTTTCTGCTACTAATGAAGTATTTGAAAAAGCCAATCAACCAATTATTACTATGTCAATGGCGGGAACTGGTGTGATTAGCCGCCTTGCTGGAGAAGTATTTGGTTCTGCGATGACCTTTGGAGCTGCGAAAAAAGCATCTGCTCCTGGTCAAATTGATGTCAATGAATTGCGCCATGTGCTAGATTTATTGCATAAACAATTTTAAGAAGTCCGTTTTTCAAAACCTTAAAATTAGATTTAACCATCTAAGTTTAAGGTTTTTTGTTATAATAAGGAAACAGGAAATTTAAAGGAGACGGAATTTAGTGAAGAAATTACTTTTTTTAGGTGATAGTGTAACAGACGCGGGAAGAGAGATTCAAGATGGAGCTGATTTAGGGCACGGGTATGTAAAAATCATTGCAGATCAATTAAGCGGAGAAGACGTTACTGTTTTAAATCGTGGGGTTAGTGCGAACCGTGTAGCAGATTTACACCGTCGAATGGATACCGATGCAATTGAGCTTGCACCAGATGTTGTGACAATCCTAATTGGAATAAATGATACTTGGTTTAGTTTTAGTAGATGGGAAGATACGTCGGTTACTGCATTTAAAGAAGTTTACCGGGTGATTTTAACGCGAATTAAAGCGGAAACAGAGGCGCAAATTGTTTTAATGGAACCATTTGTATTACCTTATCCGGAAGATAGAAAAGCTTGGCGAGGAGATTTAGATCCAAAAATTGGCGCCGTCCGTGAACTTGCTGCCGAATTTGGAGCAATACTTATTCCACTAGATGGTTTAATGAATGCATTAGCTGTTAAACACGGTCCAACATATTTAGCAGAAGACGGTGTGCATCCGACAAAAGCAGGGCATGCAGCAATTGCCTCCATCTGGCTAGAGTTTACAAAATAAGTCTTTACAGGGATTTTTATCCATGCTATAGTTGATTCTATGCGATGAGCCTACAAGCAGTGACTTAAGTATCACTGCCCCATTTTCCGCGTTATAGCTTTGTGGAAGGCTGCGGAAAATGACGCTATCAAATGCCCCTTAAAGAAATTTAAGGGGCATTTTTTTATAAAAAAAGGAGTGTTTGTTTTGCAGAAAGAGAAGGCACCAATTAGACTTTATTTTTTACTAATAGCAGTGATGGCGAGTTGGGGCTTTAATGTTACTATGACAAAAATTTTAGTAAGTTATTTTCCAACAGTTACGATGACGTCATTTCGAATTTTCACGGCGGCAATCACGGTTATTTTTATTTTAATAATAACGAAAAAATTAAGATTACCTACCAGACGGGAACTTGGTTACATCATTTTAGCGAGTATTTTTAATATCGTACTGCATCATTTCTTTTTATCTAATGGGTTAAGAATGACATCAGGTACAAATGCAGGATTGATTTTAGGGTCTGCGCCGATTATTGTAGCGCTCTTTTCGGTGATTTTTCTGCGGGAACGAATTGGGATAGCCAGAGCAATTGGATTTTTAGCAGGGATTTTTGGCGTGAGTTTGGTTGTTCTTTCAAGTGGAGCTGGAATAAGTGGCATTTCGACAGGCGATATTTATGTATTTATCGCGATGGCTTCTCAGGCGTTTAGTTTTATTATTATTAAAAAGCTTGCAGGATCAATGGACACGGGCTTAATGACTGGATATATGCTTTTTATTGGTTCCATTATGCTATTTGGATTGAGCCGTCTGATGGAGCCAAATGGCATATCGCAATTAGTAGCAGTTGATTCGTGGAAGCTTTGGTTATTATTCATTGTTTCGGCAGTAGTCGCAACCGCATTTGGGAACTTTGTTTATAACTATGCAGTAGGAAAAATTGGTCCATCTCGATCCGCGATATTTATGAACTTTAATCCACTTTTCTCATTAATAGGTGCACTGCTTTTCTTAGGTGAATCGATTAAAGCACTTCAACTAATTGGTTTTATTTTTATTATTATTGGCGTTTTGCTCGGTTCGGGAGCCTTAATGGATATTATTCTAGAACGTAAAAAAAGCAAAATTCGTAATCCAGAAAAACTACTAAGTGAATAAGTTTGACTTTTACTGACCTTTGTATTATAATTTTGTTAGTTACTTATTAAAAGTAACATTCGATAGGAGGGATAGCATGAAATTGTTATTAAAAAATATTAATGAATTAGCTGCAAAACAAAAGAATGAAGGACTTACTGATTTCGAAAAAGAAAGACAAGCTGTCCTTCGCCAAGAATATTTACAAAAAATCAGAGGAACAGTACAAGATAATTTACATCATGTGACAATCATCGACCCACTAGGCGACGATGTAACTCCTAAAAAATTAAAAGAAATTCAAGCTGAGTTACGAAGCTAATATAAATAAATTTAATCCACCTGAAACTAATTCTTAATCTAGTTTCAGGTGGATTTTTTTGTCACTTGAACCTTACTTATAAATAAAAAAATAAATCTCTAACTAAAGTAATCAAAACTAACGTAATAAACTTACATAATAAGCGATTAACTGTTGGTGGAACCTTTTAGCTAGTAGACATTGTTTGGTCATTTCTATATAATAAAAAGGAGAAGAAATTAGTACGGCGGAAGGGGATTGTAATGGCAGGCAAAATGAAACTTTTCTCTGTAACGAGTGAGAGACCACTTGCAACAAAAATAGCAGAGTATCTAGATATACCTTTATGTGAGGTGGAGCTTCAGAAATTCAGTGATGGAGAAGTGAAGATTAATATTGAGGAGAGTATTCGCGGGACTAATGCATATGTAGTACAATCGATGAATGCTAATGTCAATGAACGTATAATGGAGCTTTTAATTATGGTTGACGCTTTAAAAAGAGCTTCCGTTCATTCTATCAATATAATCATGCCTTATTATGGCTATGCTCGCCAGGATAGAAAAGCACGTTCAAGAGAACCAATAACTGCCAAATTAATGGCAAACTTAATCCAACGTGCTGGTGCAGATCGTTTAATTACAGTTGATTTGCATGCCGCGCAAATTCAAGGCTTTTTCAATATTCCAATTGACCATCTTTCGGCAGTTCCGCTTATTGGTGATTATTTAATTGAAAAATACGGAGAAAAAGATGTCGTAGTTGTCGCGCCAGACCATAGTGGTGTTGTTCGTGCACGCCGAATTGCAGATCGGTTAGATGCACCAATCGCTATTTTAAATCGTAAACCAAGACCACATGAAGACCAAATCATGAGTGTCATTGGAGATGTCAAAGGTAAAGTTGCAATTGTTGTCGATGATATTATTGATACTGGCGTTCGCGCAACAACTTCAGCTGATATTTTACTAGAAAAGGGTGCTACAGAAGTAATTGCTTGTGCAACCCATTCAGTTATGGCTGGAGATGCAACAGAACGTTTACAAAACTCAAAAATCAAAGAAGTTATCACATCCGACTCCATCGACCTTCCAGAAGATAAACAATTTGAAAAACTAACCACCATCTCGATCTCTCGCATTCTTGGTCGAGCAATTGAAGGCGTTCAAGAAAACCGCTCATTACATCCATTGTTTTAAAATATCATTTAAAGTAGAGACACAGTGGCGTCTCTACTTTTTTGCACACGAAAATCTGTCGACCGTTAGTAGTGCAAAAAACACGCTAGGTCGACAGAAATTTGTAATTACTTGCAGGAGAACGATTGAGACATTTTTACAAGCAATAAAGCAGAGTAAACACCCTGATTCTTCCCAAAAATAAAGCCGGTCGACAAAAAGTGAGGGTTGAGGTAAGATGGGAGTAAGAGGAAAATGGAGCGGGTTTTAATTACTTATTGTGAAATGTAAATAGCATTGATACTACTGTATCTAAAGAAGCTTCAACGTTTTAATTACTTATTGTGAAATGTAAATACTTAAATCTACACCAGTTAAATCGGCACCATACAGTTTTAATTACTTATTGTGAAATGTAAATTTCTTTAAATCATCTTTTAACTTAGCTTTATCTAGTTTTAATTACTTATTGTGAAATGTAAATAGAGGCTTTAGATGAGGCGTTAAATTATTTTAGAGTTTTAATTACTTATTGTGAAATGTAAATTTATCTGCTCCATCTTTTTTCATGTCCGAGTACAGTTTTAATTACTTATTGTGAAATGTAAATATTGAAAAAGCAAAAGACAGTGTAAAAAAAATTATTGTTTTAATTACTTATTGTGAAATGTAAATATCAGAAATGTTAAAAGTTACTTGTATATGGCGCTGAGTTTTAATTACTTATTGTGAAATGTAAATCACTGATTTTAAAGGCGGTAAAAACATTTTAGCAAGGTTTTAATTACTTATTGTGAAATGTAAATAAAATAGCAGATACAATAGATGCTCTTTCTTGTTCAGTTTTAATTACTTATTGTGAAATGTAAATTTTACAGCAAATGAAGTAAACCCCATAGACGCGCTGTTTTAATTACTTATTGTGAAATGTAAATTCAGGAGTGACAATGTTTTCTTTTGCGACCACATCGGTTTTAATTACTTATTGTGAAATGTAAATTGTAGATTATCATGTTTTGTTTCTATTACTTCGAGTTTTAATTACTTATTGTGAAATGTAAATGACAATCTGGGAGCGATGTATACAGAAGATGAACCGTTTTAATTACTTATTGTGAAATGGAAATACCTTTACCATAGCTTCCATCTGTTTCATGTTCCTAGTTTTAATTACTTATTGTGAAATGTAAATGACGCAAAATATCTAGCGGATGGTATTAGAGACCAATGTTTTAATTACTTATTGTGAAATGTAAATATGGTATGTGTTATGTAATTAGGTACAAGTGGTCTTATTTTAATTACTCACTATGTATAATCCGTTTAGCTCTATAACGTAGCTGTAGCGCACATTCTTAGTTAGCCTAGCTTCGATAAAGAAGCAAAAATTAGAAATAAAAGTTTTAAACTGTTTTTCCCGACTTAATGACATAAAACAATAAAACGACAAAAAGGGGAATATATTATGAAAAAAACATTATTTTTTTTACTTTTGCTATTATTTTTACTAGCTGGTTGCGCGGCGAAGGACGAAGAATTGTCCAAAGATACAGAAATTTATAAGGAAAATGTCATAAATGCTGATTATAAAGTGCCTCAAAACTTGACGGAACTTGCATCTGCCAGTGAAGATATTGTGCAGGTGAAATTAGTCCGAAATAAAAAAAGCGGCGAAGAAAACAATACAATAAGTGAAGTAGAAATAATTAAAAGTTACAAAGGTACATATAAAGCAGGAAATAAAATTGATATTTCAGAGCCATGGTTTTTTGTTGCCGGCAAATACCAAGCTGTTGAAAACTATATTGCCCTTGAAAAAGATTTAATCTATATTTTATTTTTAAATGGCGGACACGACCAGAGTGAAATAAATTATATTTCTAGCATGGGTTATGGTAAATTTTGCGAAAGTCTGCAAGAAAAAACAGCAATTATGCAAGATTTTTCGACTGTCAAAGAAATTCAACCATATGACTTTATTTCCAATTTAGATGAGGAAGTCTTAAAATATCAAGAAATAAAGCAAGAAGTGTTGAAAACATATAATTAAGCTCAAAATAACTTTTAAAACTAGTTGCGAAAATCTGTTTTTTCTAACATAATAGGAAAAAATAATAGGGGATGATGCTTTGATTATTGACGTTTTACAACATGTGCCACACGAAGGGCCAGGTCTTATTGCGAAATGGGCGAAAGAAAATCGACATCAATTAAGAATTCATTGTTTATTTAACGAAAAAATGCAATTGCCAACTGATTCGGAGTTTTTAATTGTACTTGGTGGACCGATGGGAGTGAACGATTCTGCTGAATTTCCATGGTTGATAGAGGAACGTAATTTAATAAAGCAGCTCATTGACCAAGGAAAAGCTGTTTTTGGTGTTTGCTTAGGAGCGCAACAAATTGCAGCAACACTAGGTAGTCATATTTCTATTAATGATGAAAAAGAAGTTGGCTTCCTTCCTGTGAACAGAACCTCAATGGCATTACCTTTTTTTCCAGAACAATTAAATGTTTTTCATTGGCATCAAGAAACTTTTTCCTTACCAAAGGGAGCTAAACGCTTATTTAATAGTGAAGGTTGTGCGAATCAAGGCTTTTTATATGGTAAAAATGTTTTAGGATTGCAATTTCATTTTGAAATGGAAAAAGCGGGGATTGAGACGATTTTGCAAGTGGATAAGGATTTTATTACTCCTGGAAAATTCGTTCAAAGTATTGAGGAAATGTGTGAAAGAGATGTCCCAGAAGATAATCAACGAATGTTAGAAGCGATTTTAGATCACTTAGTAGCGGGGAAAGAAACTGGGGAATAAGTACAAATTAGTCACAATAAAAAAGCAAGCATCTGTTCTATAGAGCCATTTTCAAAAAATGGACGAGACGAGATGTTTGCTTATTTTTCGTTTTAGAGACACATTTATTTAATACCCTGTTTCCACAGAAGCGTTAACAATATACATTAAATCATTTTTATCCTCTTTATCTTCTAAGAAAATTCCGCTCGTTGTTACCATTCCGCCTGGCATTGTTTCGATTGTAACCGTACCATAAGGAATAATCGCGCGAATCGCTTCTTCATTTAGCTTGTCAGCATCACAAGGTAACGCGAGTTTGATATTTACTACCATATTTTCTAAATTATTTTCAGGAAGCTGGCTACGTATTCCGGGCATAGAATTAGTGAAAATCGCATTTCTAACTGCTCGTTCAGCTGCTTTCGTAATATTTTGACCATGAACATCTACTCCAAAACCAGTTTGGATAAATAATAGTTTTTCCAACTTGACTCACTCCTTAAAATCTTTAATTAGTGCCGCACCAGGTCGGTTTTTGGCATAACCTTCCATGACTTTAGTGAACTGACTTCCTTCTAAATCAGAAGACTCTGCAAAAATTTGTGCCATTTGTTTACGTTGTGCTGCTCCAAGCTCGTTTTCTAAGTCCTTACCAGCTGTTGTTAAAAAAATACATCGTTGTCTTTTATCACGTGTTCCTTGTTCAATGGTAAGTAATTGGCGCTCTTTTAGTTCAGCAAGAGGTTGATGTAGAGCTTGTTTGGATATTTCTAGAAACGTCAAAAGCTCATTAATAGTGAGACCAGGTAATCTTGCAGTGAAAAACAAAATGCGGTGATGCAGTCTTTTCAGTGAATGCTTGGCAATAATCAAATCTGCGGTTTCAGTGAAAGCTTTATAACCAAAATAAAATAAAGCGATTTGTTGATTCATGCTTTGTTCATTGTTCATAAATAATACCCCTTTTTCTATCAATATCCATAGTATAGCATAAATAAGGGTTGGTAATAACTGCAAAAGCGATCCTTTTTTAGTAATCTAGCTTAATAATTATTGAGTAAAACTACCGGTAAAAAAGTGAAAAAACCAACGTTTGTGTCTAATTTGTTACGTAGTTAGAATATTTGTTCAATTTTAAAAAAGACATGATAGCGCTTTATTCCTTTTTGTTGAGCCATTTTAATAATTATAGATTGAATAATAAGAATATTCATTTAAAAAAGAATTGCTTTTTCTTCCTTGAACGTATTGTTAGTTATTTTTAACGACGGTATACTTTGGATAATAAATTGACCTATGAGGAGATAATTATGAAAAAACTTTTTAAACTTTTATTAGCAATTACATGTGTTATTGTACTGACATATCCAACTGTCCCTGCATTTGCAGAAGAAACTTCATCAGATAATGCCATCGTCAATATCCCTGATACAGCTTTAAAAGCATATTTGAACGGTCAACTTAATCAAGCAAGTGATGCAGATATTACAAAAGACCAAATGGCATTAATAAAAACAATCACTCTTTCAGGATCCACGTTTACCGATTTAACAGGCTTAGAAACGGCCGTAAACCTGGGTTCAGTGAGTATAAGTAATACAAATATCAGTGATTTAAATCCTCTTAAAAACAATACAGAATTAACCTATTTAAGAGTTATTGGTGATAACATTACAGATAGTTCATTTCCAGATTTGAATGGTTTAACTAAACTTGAGAGTATAAGTATAAGTAGTAAAAATGTAACGCATCATGTTTTTGAAAAGTTAAATAAATTGCCTAAACTAAGGTATTTATACGCGGAAAATTCAATGAAAATTACAGATATTTCCCCGCTTGCCTCATTAGAAAATTTGGAAACACTCTTTCTTCAATTTGATGGCATTGATGACTTTAGACCTTTAAATGATTTTGCTAGTTTTAAAAATGGCACACTTAAATCACTTTCAGCTTTTGGTCAGAATACGGGTCGAACTAATCCGAGAATTACTTTGAAATCTGGAAAATTAGATTATAATGAAGCGAATCAAACGCTTTACTTACCATTTTCAATGATGCCAAACCCATTAACTAGTTTTGATGGCACAGTAGCACCATTTTCAAAATCAACTTCTGCAAGTAATACCTATTTAGGTTTTAATGATGTAGCAGTTGCAAGTTCTCGTCTTACTATTACAGATGATGGTATTACTGTGAGCGGAGTAACAAAAGAGGAGTTCGATAGTCTAACAGAATTGGAATATAATGCGCGTTATGATTTCCCGACAGGAAGTTATCCAACACCACCGAGCATGACGAATTATGTTGTCTCTAGTGGGACATATGACCAATATTTTGACATTAGTCATACGTTAGATTTAACTGCAGATGAAACTATTGGCTACAATCAATATGCCGTAACTACAAATGACCAATTTTTACAAGATATCAATGCGAAAACAGATGACGGAACAGCGGTTCAAAGTAATTTTGACCAAGTAGTAGATTTAAACACACCTGGCGAATATATTGTTACTTTAAATGCAACAAATAGCGCTGGACTTCAAGCAAACCCTGTAGAAGTGAAAGTAACGGTTTATGCAAAACCAGTTATCACAGCAGATCCATCTATTAGCTATGAAGAAAATACTACCAAAACAGCGGAAGAATTTTTAGCAGAAACAAATAGCTCTGTTACAGAAAATGCAACTCTTACAAGTGATTTTAATGATGTTGTGGATTTAAACACACCTGGTGAATATACGGTAACTCTTCAGGCTGAAAACGAACGTGGTCAAAGTGCGGATCCAGTCCAAATCATCGTGACAGTAACAGCTAAAGTTAATCCAACAAATCCAGTCGAACCAACAGATCCGGTGGAGCCAACAAATCCAGTGGAGCCAACAAATCCGACCGAACCAACAAAAGTAACACCAGACCCTGAAAATAATAAAACGACACCAACAAAAGAACCGACAAACAAATCGACAAAAGCAAATGAACCAGCAAAACAACCTATAACCAAAGAGTCATCAACCAATTTAATGACGGAAGAAAGTATGGCACTAACAACAAAAGAGCCAACAAAAACAACCCAACAAAAGCTTCCTAAAACAGGTGATACAGATTCTAAAACATTGCCAGTTGCTTTCACTAGTTTGATGCTTGGTTTAACAGCAATGATCCTTTTGAAAAAACGTAAATAAGTAAACAAAAACACAAAATTCCTCGCCTAAAATTCTTTTTATAGGGTAAAGTATACTATAAGAAAAGCTATGGGAGGTCAGTATTATGGATAAATATCACCGTATTCTTGTCGCTGTAGATGGTTCAGAGCCAGCAAAACAAGCATTTGAAAAAGGATTAGATCTAGCATTAAAACTAGATGGAGTTCTTGGAATTGCTAGCATTGTGGATTTACGAGCCTTTTCGCCAAACGTTTCTTATGATGGTAGTTTGGAAGAAAAAGCAGAACTAGAATTAAAAGGTAATGTGAACGAATACGCCGAGAAAGCCAGAGCTGCAGGAGTAAAACAAGTAGAAACTTTCGTTGCTAAAGGAAATCCAAAAGTCTTACTTTCAACTGATATTCCAGCACAGTTCCAAGCAGACTTAATTATTTGTGGAGCTACAGGGATGAACCGAGTCGAAAAACTAGTATTAGGTAGCGTTTCATCTTATATTATGGCACACGCGATTTGTGATACGTTAATAGCAAGATAAGAAAAAGGAGCCGAGGGTGGGCTCCTTTTTTATTTATTCTTGACCTTTTTCTACATAACTCATATCATTTACATCCTCAATTTTGAAATTACCATCTTTATAAGTGATTTTTGTAACACTAGCATTTTGAATACCAGTTGCTGGAAGTTTATAACCAGGCTCAATAGTATCAAGAAGTGCGCCGATGCTTAGTCCGTGAGAAACAAGTAGGACATTTTCATCGCCTTTTTTACTTTCTTTTTTCGCTACTTCTGTTAGTCCATCTTTAAGTCGACTTTGAATAGTTGCGTAATCTTCCGCAGGCCAGTTTTCGCCTTCTTTCACACGTGTTTTATCTAATTTTGCTACACTATCAGCGAAATTTTTTGGTGAAATACCAGCACTTTGCCATTCTTCTAATGTTTTCCCTTGGCTTTTCGCAATATCTGACCACATATTGTGATTTAAGTCGCCTTCATATGATCCAAAGTTAAATTCGCGGAAACGTGCATCTGTTTGCAATTTAGTATCCGAGGATTTTGCACTTTCTTCTAAAATCAGGTTTGCCGTTTGAATTGCGCGTCCACTGTCACTACTATAAGCTGCCCCAAAATCAACATCTTTTAATCCTTTTCCTGCAGATGTGACAACTTCTTCCCCAGCTGGAGTAAGCACGGCATCAGACCATCCTTGTACTCGGTCTGTGGTGTTAAGCATTGTTTTCCCATGACGAACAACATAGAATGTCACTGTACCATCTTTCTTTTCTGTTGTTTTTGTTTTGCTCGAAGTTGAATCGTTCCCACAGCCCGCAATCAGAAGTAAAGCGCAAAACATAACCATCACTTTCAAAACATTTTTCTTCATTCTTTTTCTCCTTTTTTATAAGTATTTAGCAAAATAAAAACCCAGATAAATTAGAAAAAAGCCCAAAAGCCATCTTCCAATCCATCTAGGTTATGCCCAAATTAAGGTAACATTCCTGAATAGGTATTTGTATATAGGATGATTTTAGCATAAAAGGGAAGCGTTTACAAGAGCGTTTTTTCTGTCGATGGAGAGTAATGTGAAAAATACAGGTGACTGACAGATTTTGTGAATGTACTGGGAGAGAATGGAAGTAACTGCTTTTCTATTTTAAAATCATAGTTATAAACAGCATAAAAGTGAATTTTATAATCGGTCGACAAAAATAAAGGCGTGAGGTAAGATGGGAGTAGGGATAAAAAGTGGCGGGTTTTAATTACTTATTGTGAAATGTAAATTCTGAAAGTTGTGAGTGTTATGACAATGTAGCCACGTTTTAATTACTTATTGTGAAATGTAAATACCAATCAAGAACGTGGTGTAAAATCTCTCTTGAGTTTTAATTACTTATTGTGAAATGTAAATATATTTGTTGTTAAAAATATCAATAGATTCATTACAGTTTTAATTACTTATTGTGAAATGTAAATTCTGGATAGGCAATCTCAACACTCACACAATCTTTGTTTTAATTACTTATTGTGAAATGTAAATGGAAGAGTATGAATAAATGAATACTTTGCGATTAACGTTTTAATTACTTATTGTGAAATGTAAATATTAAATGAACTACTAAAATAGTAATGTGGGTGTGAAGTTTTAATTACTTATTGTGAAATGTAAATATCAAAGTACTCGTCTGTACCCACCATTTTCGTTTTAATACTTATCATGAAATTTAAGTATTGGAATTAATGGTTTTGGTGGTAGAGATGTGAATATTTTGACTATGACTTATAAAACAGCCTTTGAATTCTAGATATTTGTAATAATATTCATTGCTTATTAAATATATTTTAAAAAGTAGTAACTAATCAAGCTCTGAATCACCTTGAGAATAAAAGTGAATTATTTCAATAATATAAATGAGAAATGCCAAGAAATACACTACTTTTTTAAGTGTTTTATTTTCACTGGATTTAGTAGTTCTTTTATGTTAAATTAAACACAAATAGCGGAGGAGGTGACACGATGAGACTACGAATCAATTGTGATTTTGAATCAAATATAATTCCAAAAGATTATCGAAGTAAAATAATCAGTTTATTCAAAACAGGAATTGAGAAAACTGTCCCAGAAAAATATCAAGCTTTTTTTGGAAGTAATCAAAGGAAAAATTACACTTTTTCAGTATATCTTCCTAAGCCTCAAAATAAAAAAATGGAAATTTATTTAGAAGAGAAGAATTGTATCATTAATTTTTCTACCGGAAATGCAGAAACAGGTGTGATTTTTTATAACGCTTTTATGCAATTAAAGAATAATAAAATACCATTTTCATCTCAAAATAATATCACTATTAAAAGTGTTATCATGGATACTGAGAAAAAAATTATCGGAGAAAAAACAATTTTGAAAACGCTTTCTCCTATTGTTAGTCGAAATCACTATAAAGATACGTATAAAAATTGGTTTTATAGTTTTGAAAATGAAGCGTTTGAATCAACTTTAAAAAGAAATATGTCTCCTTTTTTAGAAGAGGAGTTTGGGGTACAAGCCCGTTATGATTTAGAGAAAATGAAAATAACGCCAATTTCAATGAAAAAAGTAGTTGTTTATTGCCATGATATACATATTGAAAGTTCGGTAGGCGTATTTGAATTAACAGCAGAACCTTATTTGCAAAAATATTTTCTTCAAAACGGACTCGGTACAATGACGGGATCTGGTTTTGGCATGATAGAGCAGCTTTAGAACGGAGGTGGATTTTTATGCAAACAGAGATTGAATTAAAAGCGAATGATTGGCTTGTAAATGCTGGTATAGTTGGTTTTCTTAATATTGTTGGGAAAGAAAATGTGAGAATTGATGGACAAACATTAAATTTTTCAACAGAGGTTTTAGAAAATTTTGAAACCAAATATTTCAATTATTTTATCAGAGAATACAAAGAAACTTTAGCTTGGCATAAAATTGTTTCATATAAAGAGAAGATGGAGTATTACAGGGCGGAAGATTTCGCTTCTTTTGATGAAAAGGCTTTAGAAGATTTGAATAAGTATGTAAAAGATGTAGTGAAATTTTATTTAAAAAAATCCAATTATATTAAAGTTTTTCCACTAATAGATCCTAAAGCTAATGTGGAAGAGTGGCTTGGTAATTTATCTCTTATTAAACTATCAAAAAAACAAAAATTGGAAGATGGAAAAGTGGAATTGCTTGAGGAAGTAAAAGAAACATACGACCAATTAGACGTTATTATCGATTTTTGTGCTAGCGAGAAAGGGCTCAAGTATTTAGGCGCAAAAAATCTGATTTATTCTGTGATTAATAAAGGGTGGGAAGGCGCATCATTTCTTTATTTAAAAACTAAATTTATTGATCCTTATGAAGATTATAACGTTTCGTTTTTGGCCCCTGTTTTCGAATATTTAGATACAGATTTATCAAAAGCGAAATATAGCTGTTTTATTTGTAATCAACCAATTAAAAAGTTGGAATTAGGGCTTAGCTTTATGAATGATATAGGGTTTGACATTAAAAAGAAAACATCACATGTCTGGGATTTTAATAATGATGTTGTGACCTGCCCAATATGTCGTTTAATTTATTCATGTGTTCCAGCAGGATTTACGTATGTATATGGAGAAGGGATGTTTGTTAACGATTCTTTTAGTATAGATAAATTATATGATGTGAATGAACATATGCGTGAATCCATTTTACACTTTAATAATGATGGGATTAATTCGGTTAATCCATATAGGGCGCTAGTGGAATCTATTACCATGGAAAAAGAGAAGCAAAGAAGGTTCGATTTAGCGGACATTCAATTAGTTAGATACGAAAATGAACATTACCGGTTTAATTTACTTTCCAAAAAAATGCTGCATATTTTAAATGATTCTAAAACAGTTTTACAGAGTTTAATAAAATGTGGTTATAAAGAAGGAAATCTGAATATCAATTTATACAAAGAAGTCATTCAACATTTAATGAATAATGAAAATTTATTTACACTTATTCATAAGCTGATTTTTTATAAGCAAACAAATGTAAGTGGCTTGTACTACCAAACAGGGCATGTTGCAGGGATTTTAGAGATAAACACAAAATTTTTGAAGGAGGTAAACGTGCTAATGAGTGAAAAAATTGATTTGGGGAAAATTCAGTTATTCGGAAAGCTATTTAAAGAAGGTTATTATGATAAAAAATCAGAAAATAAAATACCGGGAATCACATATAAATTGTTAAATGCTTTAAAAGTAAATGATAAGGATGGGTTTATGGATACTTTATTAAATAGTTATTCTTATTTAGCTAAACCAATTCCTCGTGATTTTATCGAAGTCTTTTCAAATAAAGAAACTTTTAAGACAATCGGTTATGCATTCATGTTAGGAGTGAGTGGAAATAGATTAAAACAAGAAGATGGAGGGAATTCAGATGAAAAATAAAGGACTAGCAATGACAATCGTTTTCCAAGCAGAAAGTGCCAATTATGGGGAGTCTCTTGGTAATATTTCGGCATTAAAAAAGATTTCTCGCAATAATGGTGATCAATATACCTATATTTCTCGCCAAGCAATTCGCTATAATCTAATGGAACAGATTGGCGAAAAAGTAGCACCTGTAAAAGCAGAAGGTGGCGGCGATAAGAAGGTTATTCAATTTTTAAGTGAAGCTTCTATTGTAGATTTTCCTGAGCTAGACTTTTTTGGTTATTTAAAAACAGAAAAAGGAACTGGCGGACAAAAGCGTTCAGCTAAGGTACGCTTGTCTAATGCAATTTCTCTTGAAACATTTAAAGGTGATTTAGATTTCTTAACAAATAAAGGTCAAGCAGATAAAATAAATGAAAATATGAATATCGCCCAAGCGGAAATTCATAAATCTTATTATCGTTACACCATCACAATTGATTTAGACCAAATTGGGATTGATGGAACGGTGGAAATTGATAAGAAAGAAAAAGCTCGTCGTGTGAACAAGCTAATGGATACTGTTGCATTCTTATATCGTGATATTCGCGGACGCCGTGAAGACTTAAAACCGCTCTTCGTTATTGGCGGAGTTTATGATGTGAAAAATCCAGTATTCCAAAATGTAGTAGATGTAATAGACAATAAAATCGTTATTGAGAATATGGAAGGTTTATTGAAATATAATGAAATTGGTGGAAATACAATGGTTGGTATTATTGATGGCCAATTTACGAACACGGATGAAGTAAAAACGAGATTAAACGCAAAATCTGTACCAATATTCTTCAATGAAATTAAAGAAAAGATTGATGACTATTATGAAGGCAATTAGAGTAAAACTTTGGCAGGATTTGGTTAATTATAAAAAGCCGACTAGTTTTCAATTAAAAGAAACATACCCATTGCCACCATATTCAACTGTGATTGGGATGGTTCATACACTTTGTGGATTTACCAGTTACCACGAAATGAAAATTAGTATTCAAGGTAAGCACTTCTCCAAAGTGAATGATTTAGCGACGAGATATGAGTTTAAAAACGGAATGACTTACGATGAAAAACGCCATCAAATTAAAGTCGATAATTATGGCGTGAGTCGTGGGATTTCCACTGTGGAATTATTAGTGGATTTAGAATTACTGCTACATATTATCCCAGAAGACCCATCGCTTGTTCCAGTTATTGAAAAAGCATTCAAAGAGCCAATTGAGTATCCGTCACTTGGTCGTCGGGAGGATATTGCTACAATTCAAGCTGTGGATGTTGTGGAAGTGGAGAAAAGGAAGCCTAAAGAAAATAAAAGTGTGCATATTTATAAAGATTATAATGCCTATGTACCAATTTCGCTCGCAGAAAGTAAATTGGTTCGCTTTAAATCACAAGAAAGCTCTGTTGGACGTCGTGAGCTATTAGGAACTAGGTATTTATTAACAGAGAAATATGAACGTGTTAATCATGGAACAGAAAAAGCGCCGAAATTTTTCCGTAAATGGCGTAAGAAAGATGTTATTTATTCAAGTAGAATTTTTGTTTCAAAAAATGATGTTTTTTATTTGGATAAAGATGATTGTTTGGTTTTTATTGAAGAAGAGGCGTAATAAATAAGAAAAGTTACCCCTTGAATAAAGTTTTCAAGGGGGTTTTTCTTCTAACTAGGAGGTTTCATCATGCAAAAATACTTAGCAAAATCAAATCCCCCCGAAACAATTCAAGAGCACACCGATAATTTACTAAAAAACTATCAAACCCTTAAAGAACTTTATCCAGAAATCAATGTAGATTGGTACTTATTAGAATTAGTTTGTTTACTGCATGATTTAGGAAAGATGAATCGGCTTTTTCAAAAGAAGGTGGGAAATGGTTCTGGAGTTGGAAAAGAGATTCCCCACGGCTATTTGTCAGTTGCGTTTGTCCCTTATAGTAAATTAGAAGATTTAGGGTATTCGGAAGATGAAATACAGGTAGTTTATCAAGCGATAGCGCGCCATCATGAAAGAAAAAAAGATTTTACGGAACAAGAATGGGAAAATGAAATAGAAAAATTAGCAGAGCAATGGAAAACATTTTTCTATGATCGATTAGCTGATAATGCGGATTATAGTAGCGAAATAGACGCAATTTATTTCTATCCAGATGCTCGTATTTTTGAAGAGGATGGTTCAGGCACAATAGAAAATTTCAAAAACTACGTCCAACTAAAGGGTCTACTAAACCGAATTGATTTCGCGGCAAGTGCTGGTATTGATGTAGAGCTCGAAAATGATTTCCTGCAAGAATCCATGGAGCACCAATTAGCGAATTTTCGAAAAAAAAACGCGGCTACTGATTGGAATCTACTACAAAAATATATGTTACAACACCAAAATGAAAACGTTATCGTAATTGCTGAAACTGGAATGGGGAAAACAGAGGCGGGACTACTTTGGCTTGGAAACAATAAGGGCTTTTTTACACTACCTCTACGGACAGCTATTAATGCCATATATACCAGAATTATTGATGAGATTGTTACTGATCGACAAGCACAAAGAGTTGGGTTACTTCATTCAGAAACTTATAGCCAATACCTATTACATGAAGAAAACGCAGACATGGAGATTGATGAATACTATACAAGAACAAGGCAAATGTCTCTACCACTCACTATTTGCACACTCGATCAGTTGTTTGATTTTGTATTCCGTTATGCTGGATTTGAACATAAATTAGCAACGTTATCATACTCCAAAGTAATTATTGATGAAATTCAAATGTATTCACCAGACTTACTTGCATATTTAATTATTGGGTTATCTTATATTGATAAATTTGGCGGTAAATTTTGTATTATGACAGCTACCTTGCCAGGAATTGTACGGGATTTGCTCCATGATAATGAAGTGGATTTTATTCAACCAGAAGAAAAATTTGTTTCAGAGCGAGTTAGACATAGCGTGGAGGTTGTTCATACTGAGATAGATAGTGCTTTCATTGAACCATTTTTTAACGGGAATCGAATTTTAGTTATTTGTAACACGATAAATAAAGCGAAAAAAATGCACTCGGAACTAAAATATATATTTCCAAATAAAAAAATCCGTTTAATTCACAGTCAATTTATTAAAAAAGATCGCTCCAAAAAGGAAGAAGAAATTTTTAAAGATGGGCAGAAAGATAATCCAGGAGAATGTATCTGGGTTGCAACACAAGTCGTGGAAGCTTCTCTTGATATAGATTTTGACTTGCTATTCACAGAGCTATCTGACATTAATGGGCTTTTTCAAAGAATGGGCAGATGTTACAGAAATCGTGCACTTGATGTGGCTACGAATGTGTATGTGTTTGATGGGGGAGAAAAAGTTTGTTCTGGAGTAGGGCAATTTATTGATAAAACAATTTTTGTGAATTCAAAAGAAACAATAAAGGATTGTAGTGGTATTTTGACTGAGGCGAAAAAGATGGCGATAGTTGAACAAATATATTCTACAGAAGCATTAAAAGGAACTGAATTTTATAAAGAACTTACTAAAACTTTAAAATATGTCCAGGGATTTGAGAGTTATGAATTAGATAAAAAAGAAGTTCGTAGCAAATTTAGAAATATAAATTCTGTATCAGCTATTCCAGAAAAAGTGTGGCAAGAGAATGAAGATGAAATTGTTAGATGTATGAAAATCTTAGACAAATCATCCAAAGAAGTATCAAAAAAAGAAAAAATGATGGCAAGGACTAATCTGGCTGAATTTATGCTGAACATTCCAGATTATCTGTATAACAAAAGCGAAAAAGAAATTCATAGAATCAACCGTTATGAAAATGTGATTGAGTTTAAATGCGATTACTCAGATGAAATAGGAATCATCATACAAGAAAAACAAAAAGAAAGTTTATTCTTTTAGGAGGCAAGCACATGAGAATTAGCGGGACACATGTGTATTACTATTTTGTTTGTAAACGAAAACTGTGGTGTTTTTCTAAAGAGATACGAATGGAACACTTAGATGAAAATGTTCAACTTGGAAAATTATTAGATGAAACTAGTTATACCAGAGAAAATGGGCAGATAATGATTGATGAAACAGTCAATATTGATTTTATTAAAGATTGGAAAGTTCTGCATGAGGTAAAAAAAAGCCGAGCAATTGAAGAAGCTGGGATTTGGCAATTAAAGTATTATATGTACTTTTTAAAACAGAAAGGGATAGTTATTGAGAAAGGAGTGGTTGATTACCCAAAACTAAGACAAAGAGAGACCATTTTCTTGTCAGAAGAAGATTTATTAAAAATTGAAAATATACTAACAGAAATAGAAAATATAACAAACGATACTAAACCACCAAAAGTAATAGATAAACCACTTTGCAAAAAATGTGCCTACTATGAGTATTGCTATATTTGAGGGGTGAGGAAAATAGAAAGCTATTATTTATTTTCAGATGGAGAGCTAAAACGTAAAGATAATGTTATTAGGTTAACGGCACCAGATGGAAGGTTTAAGGATTTAAAGGTTGAGATGACTCGTGAAATTTTCCTTTTTGGAGAGGTAAACATGAATACGAAAGGTTTAAATTATATTGGTCAATTAGGAATTCCGATTCATATTTTTAATTACTATGGTTTTTATTCTGGAAGTTACTATCCTAGAGAAACAAATGTCTCAGGGCAATTATTGATAGCACAAGTGGAACATTATACAGATGAAAAGAAACGACAATATATTGCTAGCGAGTTTACTCAGGCGGCTAGTTATAATCTGCTTAGAAATTTGAGATATTACAAGCAACGAGGAAAAGATGTAGCAAAAGAAATGGAGGAAATTAAGTTTTTACGAAAATCCATAGGAAAGATGGGAGATATACAAAGTTTAATGGGGATTGAGGGGAATATTAGAAAGCTATACTATGACGCATGGCAAAAAATTATTAATCAAGAAATTGACTTTGAAAAAAGAGTGAAAAGACCGCCAGATAATATGATTAATACTTTGATTTCATATGTTAATTCTTTAGTATATTCTAGTTGCTTAACAGAAATATATAAAACGCAACTAAATCCAGTAATTAGCTATTTGCATAGTGCGGGGGAACGTAGATTTTCTTTATGTCTTGATATTGCAGAAATATTTAAACCGCTGATTGCAGATCGAATAATATTTAGTTTGCTAAATAAAAAGGTGATTACGGAAGATGATTTCGAAAAAGAAGCCAATTTTTGTTACATGAATAAAACAGCACGTCAAAAAGTATTACAAGCATATGATTTAAGAATGAAAGAAACAATAAAACATCGTGATCTAGGTCGAAATGTTTCGTATCGACATTTAATTCGTTTGGAATGCTATAAAATAGTTAAACATTTAATGAATGACAAAGAATATGAAGGATTTAAAATTTGGTGGTGAGTAGTATATGTATGTAATTCTAATTTATGACATTTCTGTTGAATCTGGTGGTGCTAAAGTTTGGCGCAATGTCTTTAAAATTTGCAAAAAATATTTAACACATGTTCAAAAATCAGTATTTGAAGGAGAAATAACTCCAGCACTTTTGGTGAAATTACGAATGGAATTAGATAATTATATTCGTCAGGATGTTGATTCTGTGATTTTATTTTCTAGCAGACAACAAAAATGGCTAGAAAAAGAATTTTGGGGATTAGCGGATGAAAAAACATCGAATTTCTTTTAGCTGAATTTTTTCTGTCGACCGCTAGTAGTGTGAAAAACACGGGAGGTCGACAGAAACATGAAATGCGCTGGGGGAGAAGCTTTTTCGGAAATCTTACTTGTTTAAAATAGGAAAACAAAACTAAACTTCACCTATTTTTGTATCGGTCGACAAAAATAGGCATGTGAGGTAAGATGGGAGTAAGGAAAGATTTTGACGGGTTTTTAACTACTTATTGTGAAATGTAAATTTCGCTGATGGACAGGGCATGATGTTACAAGTTAAAGGTTTTTAACTACTTATTGTGAAATGTAAATAACGGTATACTCGTCAAGTATACTATCAGTGTATGTTGTTTTTAACTACTTATTGTGAAATGTAAATTCGTTTCTTTCGCCTCCCAAGAGATTTTATTTTCAGGTTTTTAACTACTTATTGTGAAATGTAAATGCTGTCATAGTTGATTTTAAGTCACTTTTGACAGAACGTTTTTAACTACTTATTGTGAAATGTAAATGTCGTATAAGTCAATGTGTCATCTTTCAAATATATTGAGTTTTTAACTACTTATTGTGAAATGTAAATCACATTTTTGAAGATGAGGAAGATGAGGAAGATGAGGAAGAATAGAGTTTTTAACTACTTATTGTGAAATGTAAATCAACTAGTCCCCACTATATCCCTATGCAACGACTGGGTTTTTAACTACTTATTGTGAAATGTAAATTATCATTTTAAACTACGATACTTAGATGAACTAACTGTTTTTAACTACTTATTGTGAAATGTAAATATAAATACTCACCGGAATATTTAAAAGCTTTTATTGTTTTTAACTACTTATTGTGAAATGTAAATATCGATCGTCAAGATGTCGCATTAAATAATGTGAAAGTTTTTAACTACTTATTGTGAAATGTAAATGCGTTTCATATATATTTCGACGTCGCTTTCATTTTCGTTTTTAACTACTTATTGTGAAATGTAAATATAGTAACTCTGTATTGTTTGTTCATATATAGTACGTTTTTAACTACTTATTGTGAAATGTAAATGCATTTATTATTGTGCCTCGTAACCTTCACATTTTCTCGTTTTTAACTACTTATTGTGAAATGTAAATCCTAGTATCCATTGTCCTTGGCTCATTGTACTTCACGTTTTTAACTACTTATTGTGAAATGTAAATAAAGAACAACATAACTAAAAAGGCTACGGTTAAATTGTTTTTAACTACTTATTGTGAAATGTAAATGCGGTTACGTCGTACCCATATTTCTTCTTGCTGTTTGTTTTTAACTACTTATTGTGAAATGTAAATAAAGAATAAAGGAATAAATCTAGTGAACTATCTCCGTTTTTAACTACTTATTGTGAAATGTAAATATAATCTGCCCCTGTTTCAACTTTTGACCTACAGGTTTTTAACTACTTATTGTGAAATGTAAATTATACTCTTTTTGCTACTAATCTACCTTTTTTGTTTGTTTTTAACTACTTATTGTGAAATGTAAATATTAATCATTTTATAAAACACCTGCTTCCAATAAAGGTTTTTAACTACTTATTGTGAAATGTAAATCAACACTAAAAGTCACTGTATAGGTTCCTTCTTTATCGTTTTTAACTACTTATTGTGAAATGTAAATTATCGAAGTCCCAGCTTTTACCAATGTAATCAACCAGTTTTTAACTACTTATTGTGAAATGTAAATATATTGGATTCAAAAATTCCAATTACATTTTTCTCCGTTTTTAACTACTTATTGTGAAATGTAAATATACAACACCAGCCATCACTTTGAAGTAAAGGCGTTTCGTTTTTAACTACTTATTGTGAAATGTAAATATATTAGCTGGAACTTTGTATCCTGCTTGCGAAAGAGTTTTTAACTACTTATTGTGAAATGTAAATAAAGTGGTGCTAGAAAATAAGGAGTGATTTTGAAAAGTTTTTAACTACTTATTGTGAAATGTAAATCATTTTTCGAGTTCGTGCGTATGTTTATACGTTTTGCGTTTTTAACTACTTATTGTGAAATGTAAATACAATATTGTAACATAAAACTAATCCTTCAAATCGGTTTTTAACTACTCATTGTGAAATGTAAATTTTTTTGTAAGTTCCGATAAATCTAAACTAGTTTGTTTTTAATTACTTATTGTGAAATGTAAATGAAGAATTGTGTGAGGAAGTTATTGAAATTTGCAAAGAAATGTAAATAGGCTTACCGTACGGAACTTATGTAGTAAGTGAACCGTTTTTAACTACCCATTGTAAAATGTAAATCTATCTACAGTTTATGAAAACTCTAGTAATCGATAACTATGATATTTTAATATGAGCAAGATTAAATTCTAAATCATTCATATTCTTCTCAACCACTTTAACTACTTTTTACGATATATAATCAATACTGAGATACTTATCTACAAAAACGCAAAAAAATGTAAATATCCAATATTTTTTCAATATATCCCAAACTTAGAGGTTAGAATTTCTAAGCTTTTTATAACCATCTAAAATATAATTAAGGTTATTTCCTCTTTTTTAAGCAGAAATTTCACAAAATACTCACAAATGCTTTCTAACAAAATGCTATACTAAAAGATAGGGAGAAATCCCCTCATTTTAGATAGAGAGGAAACGATGAGATGAGTGAGATAAAGGTACAAGAAACGACTTTCCAAAGCCATGCAAGCAACTTGGCAAGCGCCAGTGACGGGAGCTATTTACCACTAAAAAATGGTAATATGCCCTATTCAAGAGCCAATTCGATTAATGAATTGCGATCGGCATTAGTTGATTTATTGGATGTAGTGGAGCGTTTTCAAACGGTCACGAAAAAAGATAGCGAGCGACTGACACAAATGGGAACTGCCTACGCAAATCAAGATAAAAGCGCCGGACAGAAAATCAGTCAGCTGGAGGTGCGCTAAATGGATGCAACACACAACCAACTAGAACAAGAACTCCAACAAATACAAAAAGAAAAAACAACCGCAGAAACCCATATAGATCAGACTCGAATAAAACAAAATAAACAAGATTGGCTGGAAGAAGACACGAAGCACTTTGAACAAGAAAAACGGGAATTGCTGGAGTATTTCCGTACTGGCTGGCAAGGAGAAGAAGCGAATGGGTTTCATCATTTCTTAGAAGACCAACAACAGGAAGAAGCGACTGCCTGGAAGAAAGACCTCCAATTGAAAAAAACACATTTGGAAATGGAACAACAAGAAAATAAGGCTCAGCTCCACGCACTAGAAACGAAACAAACAACCTTGCAAAAGGAGTGGAGAGCATGAGCCGAATAGACATCGCAGAATTGAACGATTTTCTTCATGGTTTACGTAGTAGTAATGCAGAAGCAAAAGATATGATAGGAAATATCACTCAAGCAGCAGCCGATTATGCACAAGATGATCGCTTAAAAGGTGCAGCAGTGACCACATCCAAGCAGTATTTTACGGATACTTATATGCCCATTATTCAAAGTATTATCGAAGCGCTTAATGAAAGTGAAGAACGTTTAGCCCAATATATCCGAGAATTTGGCGCCCAGGTAGATCCTTCTCCTTCTGCCAAAGTCGATGCCCAGCTTTTACAAGAAGTGATGGAAAAAGTTAGCCAGCTCCAGCGAAAAGAAGAAGATTTACACCAACAATTAACCGCCCCAAATACACGACCAGACATGGAACAAGTTTATGTCGTGAAATCAAGAAGTGTCCATACGCAACTTTTGCGAGCAATCGAAAAGGAAAACATCCTGGAAAGATACCTGGCATTTGAACAAAGTCATGGGGATTTTTTTAGCGCACTGCATGAACTTATTCTCGCAACCAGTCGTTCGGTACAAGAATTACTTCAACATGTGACATTCAATGCGCAAACAGGTACCTACACCGTGTCACCAAGTGTCACTTCAAGCTTGCAGCTCATGAAGAAAGCCCTGGATAATGCCCGAAAAGAAAATGACAAAGACCCCTATCCAGATGGTTTCGAAGACTACACCTTGTTTGCTTATACTTACGTGAACGACAAAGGAAAAAACGTGACCATGTGGTTAATTGAAAAAAATGGGAAACGGGTAGAAAACAAGGAATTGCAAGACTTTCTCGAAAAAAACGGCCAAGATTTACCCCCTATTTCTTATACAGAACTATCAGGAGAAGACTTGGAACGCAAAGTCAATGACTCCTGGAAAGAAGGAGTGAATTATTTAACTGGCCAAAAAGTAACGGATGCCAGTGCTGGTATTTTAAGAACCTCTGCTTATATTGCCAGTGGGAAAGATGTCATGGACGATACCGGGTTAACAGATATGGCGCTAGGACTAGGTTTTAGCATTGCGGCAATCAGAAATAAAGCTATTTTAACAGAAAAAGGAAACGCGCCCAAAGTTACTAAAGACCCACAAATGAAGAAAGCAGGCAAGCTAAAAACCAAAACCAATAAGTTGCATCTACCAGACCAACTCAGCGAAATGGCCCGTAGAATCCGTCAAAATATCGAAGCGAGCCAAAAAGCAAGAGAAGCCTCCAATTTGAAAGAATATCTAAAAAAAGAAAAGGCTGTTTTAGAAAAGATTAAGAAAGCAAGTGGAGCTGGAAAGAATATTGAAAATGTTAACCCTTCGGAAATTAGGTTCAGTCAAACTTCTGTAAATGGTTCAGATGAAATTATTGCTAGTATGAAAGCGAATGGTTGGAAAGGTGACCCAATTGATGTTGTGAGAATGCCTGATGGTAGTTTGACGACTCTTGATAATACAAGAGTTGCAGCAGCTAGAAAGGTTGGGATAGACGTTCAAGCCAATGTTAGAAGCTATGATACACCTTTACCTAATCAAGCCACAATAGATAGATTTACAACAAAAAAAGGGGTTCCAAAAACATGGGGTGAAGCTATAGAGTTACGAGTTGGAAAACAGAAAGCTGATTTCAGAAATAACAATCCAATGGGGTCGTTTGACTTAGAGAAAATAAAATAGAAAGAATGTGCTTATAATTATGAAGAAATTTTATATTGAAGAAGACGTATTTATATATCCTGAAGCCTATAATAAATTAATTGAATTAAACTTGATAGATTTTGATGTGTGGTATTTAATTGAGTCAGGTCAGGCAACTAGAAGGTACCATGACTTGAAAGAAAGATACCCGAATAGAAAGTTAATACCTTTTGCAAGAAGAGACGATAATGATGATATAGCTTGTTTTGAGATTGGAAAAGAAAATAGAGTTCAATTAATTCATGATTTCACTACGGAAGGTTTTGAACAAAGAGGCGAATTTGAGGATTTATGGGAGTGGGTAGAATCTGCTGTTAAAACAATGATTGAATATAATCGGGAGGAAGAAATTGTCTAATGAAATAAATTATACAAAATTGAGTAAAGAAGTTTCTTATGCATTACGTCATGCTCCATGGGAATATGAGTTAGAACTGGATAAAAATGGTTGGGTGCCAATTGACCAATTATTACAAGCATTACGTCAGTCAACTGAATGGCAAAATGTAGAATTTGATGATTTAAAAGTAATGATTGAAAAATCAGAAAAAAAGAGGCATGAAATCAAAGAAGATAGTATTCGAGCATTGTATGGACACTCTATTCCAATGAAAATAGTAAAAGAAGAAGCTATTCCTCCTAAATTTCTGTATCATGGGACTGCACATGATTTTTTATCTGAAATTGAAAAAAATGGTTTATCTCCAATGTCCAGGCAATATGTTCATTTATCCGAAGATATAGAGACAGCTATTTTAGTAGGGAAAAGAAAAGAGAAGAATCCGATTATTTTAGTGATTAACACAGAAAATGCTAGAGCTAAAGGAATAACTTTCTATTTGGGAAATGAGAAAGTTTGGCTAGCAGACAGTATCCCCTCAAAATTTCTTGAATTATTACAAAAATAAAGATACTTTTTAATTCTGTTTTTAGATGATTAAAATAATGACAAAGGCTGATATTTTAGATGGTCTACCAGATGGTTGGAAATATACAGAAAACAATGGCTTTATTCATGTTAGAGATTTAAACGGAAAAGTTAGAATGAAAATTGATCCACCAGATAATATGACAAAGTTTGATCATGTACATTTATTTGACAATAACGGAAATCCAATAGATATAAATGGAAATATTGTGAATCGAAAAAGCTCAGATGCACATATTCCATATGAAAAGTAGGAGGAAATATGGAAAAAATTAAAATGATACAAAAAGTGATTGAGGATACAGAATACTGGGATGCTAGAGTATATGATTGTAAAACACTTTATTTTGGTGATGAAGTTCATGTGATATTTGAGGGAGAAGAGAATCAAGTATATACAATTAAATTCATGAATTGTTACAAAGTATCGTATAAAAACAGTTTTACTCCAGAGACTAGTATGAAAGTGAGAGATATGAGCAAGGGACAACTAGGCTATTTTATGCAAGATATTTCTCTGGAAAAGTATGGAGATAATGAAGAATTTATTGAGTGTTCCCTTAATTTATCAATAATCACAGCTTCTATAGTTTGTAAAGATATTATTGTGGAAGAATTGGATCAAAAAAATATTTCTTTTTTTGGGGAAGATAAGCAGTAGAATAAAAAGCACCTAATTATATGGGAATTGCCACTAAAAAATGAGAATAAAAGAAAACACTTTCGTTGGATTCATGTAAAATGAAATTAACGGAGGTGTTTTTTCATCATGTTCCACTTTTTTTGAGCAGACTGGTTTTATTTGGAAAATCAATTTCTCGATAATTAGTGTGTTCTCTCTTTTTCGTCCAGCGAAAACCGTTTTCGACATCTTTGTAACCGCTTGCAGGAGGGCGAGCCTATACTTATAATGAACGTAGCAAACAGGACAGACATAAGCGTTTTTCGGAATATTAGCCTGCTGGGAAGTTGGAAACAGAAAAATGGAAATATTTCATCATATTTTCATTCTAAACTAACAAAAAGGAGAGCTTAAGAATGAAAAAAATCGTGTCGATCAGTTGTATTGTTGCAGTTGTAATACTTCTTGCTAGTTGTGGTAAAGGAGATGCATCCAGTTCTAAAGTGGAGTTTTACACGGATAAAGGTGGAGAAAATGTAGGTATTATGAATTCTATGTCTGACCAAATTGAAAAAGATGGAGGCGTGGGCTATAAAACCGTTGGATACACAGAAGTGACAGCCTATGAAACGACCGTACAGCAGTCACTTGATAGTGAAAAGGCACCAGGGTTATTCACTTGGTGGAGTGGCGATAAACTGAAAAAATTGGTAGATAGCGATTTAGTTGTTGATTTAACGAAGGAATGGAAGGAATATTACGAAAAAGAAGGGGTCAATCCAGGGCTTGCAGATGCCTTTACAATTGATGGGAAAGTTTATGCAGCTCCGTTTAGTGTGTTATATAACGGAATTATATATAATAAAGCGGTATTTGATAAGTACGATTTAGAAGTGCCAAAAACTTGGGATGAGTTTATAAAAGTATGTGATACATTGAAAGCCAATAAAATAGATCCAATTGGTTTGAAAAATGATCCATGGGCTAGCTTCTTATGGTTTCAAACGCTAATTGCGAGTTATAATCCTGATTTATATGTAGGATTAACAAATGGCGATATAAAATATACAGATCCTGAAATGAAAAAAGTAATGAAAGTATGGCAAAAAATGATTAAAAAAGGATATTTTGGCGATCCAGTAGATCCAGCATCACAAATGAAAATGTTCTCAACAGATGAAAGCGCAATGGTCTATGAGCCAACTGTATCTTCTACCACTTTGAAAAAAGAGTATAACATGGAGCCTGGCAAAGATTTTGATGTATTTGTTGCTCCTTCTATGACAGCAAATCAGAAACAGGTCATTTTCTATGAAGCATCACCAATTGTTGTTTCAAAGAAAAGTAAGCAAAGTGCGGATGCGAAAAAAGTACTGCAAAGTTTTTACAAGAAAGATGTGCAACAAATTTTTGTAGATGAGGCAGGGATTATAAATACAAATAATACCAAGTCAGATGATCCGGTGAACGGTAGTTTTGTTAAGGAATCAGCGGATGCGAATAAATATCAAGTAATGGTTCGTTATTATGAAGCAACACCTAGTGAGATTGTAACAGTTGCAACCGATGAATTATGGAAATTTTTCTATAACCCTACAGATGCAGTGCTAGATGACACATTAAACACAATTCAAAAAGCAGCGGATAGTGCATTTAAATAACATGGGGAAAATGGCGAGCAATATAGTTATAACCAGATTGCTCGCCGCTTTTTTCAAAAGAAAGGTGTGAATGATATGGGTCTACAAGCCAAAGCGAATTTTAAAAAAGGGAGTGGATTAAAGGCTTATTTGTACATAGCGCCAGCGGTACTTTTTGTGTTTTGCTTTTGTATTTTATCGATTATTTTTACCTTGGTTATTAGTTTTACAGATTGGAGTGGTTTAGGAAGTTTTAAATTTGTTGGTTTTGATAATTATGTTGCTGTTTTTCAAGACAAAAACTTTTTATTATCTTGCATTAATACACTTGTTTGGGTGGCTGCGGGGCTTATTATTCCTGTTGTTCTGCCGCTTCTGTTTGCTATTGCGATTATTAAAAGTTCTTTTGCGACAATTTTTAAGAACTTATTTTATTTTCCAAATGCGGTTTCTGGAGTTATTGTAGGGTTGATTATGACAAGTTTGCTGTCTATGTATGGTTTGCCGCAACTGTTAGGGATGTTAGGCTTTGAAAATTTGGATAAAAATTGGCTTAACATTCCTTATGTCAATACAGGCGTTATGATTGTTGCGGGGATTTGGCAAGGGATTGGCTTAAATATGTTACTATTTATCATTGGTTTAGTGAATATGCCAACAGAGCCGATTGAGGCAGCAAAATTAGAAGGGGCATCGGGGCTTTCGCTATACACCAAAATCATTTTGCCATTACTAAAGCCAACGATTATTGTAGTTGTGCTAATGTCTTTAGTGAATAGCTTCAAGACGTTTGATAGTATTTGGGTTATGACTGGCGGTGGGCCGTATCGCACTTCGGAAACATTAGCCGTTACGATGTATAAGGAATCATTTTCAAATAATCATTTAGGGATGGGGTCGGCAATTGCTGTGATGCTATCTGTGATTATCCTAGTTATCTCCATCTTTTATTTACGAAAGACATTTAATAGAGAAGGGAGTAATTAATTATGATAGAAAGAAAGCACGCTGGAGTTGGAAAGTGGACGGTAAATATTATTCTAATCATACTGGCGATTATTTGGATTTTTCCGTTTCTTTATGTTATTGTCAACGCTGTGAAAAGCTCGGTGGAATATAGTACGGGGAATTTCTGGGATATACCAAAATCCTTTTCGATTGCGGAAAACTGGGAATACTTAACGCAGCAAATTCAACTTGGTTCAGGTTTTATTAATAGTATGATTTATGGGGCAATCGGCGGAGGACTTGGTATTATAATGGCGGCACTAGCAGCTTTCGCGATTGAGACACTAAAAATTAAACATGGCTTGTTTTGGTTTTTCATTATTTATAGCGGGACTATTTTTCCTTTTCAAGTGTATCTAATTCCCATTTTTAAAACGTATAATCAAGTTGGGTTATACGATACACGAGTGGGGATGATACTGATTTATGCAGCGCTGATTATTCCATTTAGTGTGTTTGTCTTACGGAACTTTTTGATGGGTATTTCTAAAGAGATGTTAGAAAGTGCAAGAATGGACGGGGCATCGGATTTCTCAATTTTTAGGAAAATTTATATGCCAATGGCTCGTGCACCACTTGCGGCAGTGTTTTTATTCCAGTTTACTTGGATTTGGAGTGATTTGTTATTCGGGATGACATTAACAAAATCTGAGTCTGCGCGTCCTGTAATGGCAGCGGTATCATTACTTGGCGGCTCTACCATACAAAAAGTACCACCTATTTTGTTAGCAGCTATTATCGTATCGATTCCGACAATTGTATTATTTATTCTGTCACATAGAAACTTAGAAAAAGGATTTATTATGACTACTAAATAAGGAGTGTTGTAGAAATGGCTTTATCAAAGAAATGGAAATTGTACGTGTTGCATCATTCGCATACAGATATTGGTTATACAGAGCGTCAGGAAAAATTAAAGCGGTATCATGTTGATTTTATCCAACAAGCGATTGATATTTTGACGGAAATTGAAAATGGCAAACGTCCGGAATGGGAAGGATTTCGCTGGGTATGTGAAAACTATTGGCAGGTTGAAAATTTCCTTAAAAATAGTAGCGAGGAAAATATTGCTTGTTTTGAACGATATGTGCAGGCAGGATTAATTGATATTTCGCTTAATTATTTAAATATGACTGAATTAGTAGATGATGACGTATTAAATCATAAACTGGCACAAGGTAGAAGTTATGCGGATCGTTTAGCGGTTCCACTTGATTCAGCTATGAGCGCTGATATTAATGGTTATGCTTGGGGTTATGCGGATGCGTTAGCAAAAAATGGAATTGAAAACTTATTTAGCTGTATTCATACGCATCACGGCATGTTTCCACTTGAGAAAAAGCATCAAGGTTTTTGGTGGGAAGGTCCAAGCGGCGAGCGGGTTTTAACTTGGGTATCCGATCATTATCATATGGGCAATGAGCTTTGTTTAGTGCCTGACCATGGTATTACGTATTTATTAGAGGATCGCTTTAATGAAAAGGCAGAGGTAGCTGATTTTAAAGTGGCAGAAGAACGCATTTTTCAATATATTGAGAAACTGGATAATGATGCAGATTATGAGTATGATTTCGTGCCAATCATGGTTTCGGGAATGAGTACGGATAACGGAGCTCCGAATGGTCGGATTTTAGAGCGAGTGAAGGCTTGGAATAATCTTCATGGGGAGCAAATTGAAATTGAAATGATCACGCTTAACCACTTTTTTAAAGTTTTGCGAGAGGAAATGAACGAACTACCAGTGTATCGTGGAGACTGGAATGATTGGTGGGCAGATGGTGTTGGATCAACCCCAGCTGTCGTGAAGCATTACAAAGATGCGCAGCGCAAATACCATATCGGCAAGCAATTAGCATCTGACTTTGTTGCAGCAGACAAGGAGTATTTAAATGAAGTGGAGTACGAATTGGCATTATATGCAGAACATACGTGGGGTTACTCCTCTTCTGTGACAGAGCCATGGGAAACACTTGTAAATGATCTCGACTTTAGAAAATCATCCTACGCAATTCGTGCTAACCAATTAGCATCACTGAAATTGGATGAGATTTTAGCGTCTAAAGGGGAAGTGACCATTCGACCTGACCGTGAAAAATTATTTAAGGTAATCAATCCGCAATCAGTGACTCGTACGGATAGTGTTCGCTTATATATTGAGCACTGGGAAGATGTGGAAGGTGTTGGCGTAGATATTTTATTGCAAAATCTCGAAGTAGTAGATGAGGTGACTGGAAAAGTATTGCCATCTCAAGTAAGAGAAATTGCTCGAGCGAAAGAAGTAGAAGTAGTTCTAGAATTGGCAGGTTTAGAAGAACGCATTTTACGTATTCGTCTAAAAAAAGAACTACAAAAAGCGCCTTATCGCTTTTTAGCAGTAGATAAAGTAAATGATGTGATGTATGATGGTTGGCAAAAAGGTTTACGTGTAAATGCGCATCAAGTGGAGACGAAATATTATTCGATGACTTTTGACGAAACGGAAGGAATTATCGCAATGACGGATAAGCGAGATGGTCGTTCGCTACTTCGCGATAATTTAGAATATGCACCGTTTGTAGGAATTTATGAGCGTACGAAAACAGAACCAAATGCTTGGGAAGTTCGTCATACAATGGGGCGAAACCGTAAAAAGATAAACACCAATCGTTACGTATCCAAATTACAAAATATTCAAGTGAGAGAAATTGGTGATGTAAGTGCAACTGTTGTATTTACATATGATTTGGAAGGCACACAAATGTATGAAATTCATATGAAAGTATTTCGTGATACGCCAAAAATAGATGTCACATTACGATTGCATAAAGACAGCATTTGGGATCCTGAAAATCTGTATATATCATTCCCATTTACGACAGGTCAAACGGAGGAACTTTATTTTGATAAAACGGGATGTCTTGTACGACCTGGTGTAGATCAGCTACCTGGAACTAATCAAGAGTTTTATTTAGTTCAAGAAGGAGCAGCTTATGTGGGAACGGAAAAATCGATTATTCTTGCGCTTAAAGATACACCACTACTAGTTTTAGGAGATTTAGAGCATCATCTTATTGAACTAGCTGGACTAGGAGAGACGGAAAAAAATAAAGAACCACTCTATGTTTGGGCGATGAATAATTTCTGGGAAACCAATTTTAAGGTGGATTTAGCAGGATTTTATGAGTTTAGGTACACCCTTTCGATTTTACAAACAAATCAGGCAGATGTTGCTTTGGATGCTTGTAAATCATATAATCAAGGCTTTTTATCGATGTATGTGTAAGGGGTGTGGAAAGAGATGTATCGAATTGGAATAGATATTGGTGCAACAAATATGCGAGTGGCTTTGTTCCAATCTGACACGCAACTGGTGGCACGTGAACAAGTTAAAACAGAAGCGGCATTAGGACCTGCGCAAGCATTAGAAAAATTAGTGAAAATGATTCAATTAGTAGATCCAAAACGTTTAGCAGTTGGAGTGGGGATTTGTGCTCCTGGACCACTTGATTTGGCTAACGGTAGTATTTTAGATGCTCCCAATTTACCAGGATGGTTTGGCTTCTCGATTCGCGATCAGCTTGCTAAATATGTTAATCGACCTGTTTTTTTAATCAATGATGCCAAGGCAGCCGCTATTGCCGAAGCTAGCATTGGTGCGGGACGTGGCTTTAATAGTGTGCAGTATATTACCGTAAGTACAGGTGTTGGCGGCGGTTTTGTATATGGTGGAGAACTATTTTCCGGGAGTCATGGTCATGCATCGGAAATTGGAAATATGATTGTTGAGGCAAGTTTGCCAAATGGTACACTAGAAAATATATGTAGTGGTAGTGCTTTGCTTTATACAAGTAAAAAATTATTCGGGGAAGATAAAACGGCAGCCGAGTTATTCGTACAATACAAAGCTAATCATAAACAAGCACACCAAGTAATAGATGAATGGTTACAGCATTTCAGTGCAGCAGTAACGTCCATTATCCAAGTGCTTGATCCAGAAGTTTTTGTTCTTGGTGGTTCTGTCATTTTACATCATCCATGGCTAATAGAAAAATTGCAGCCAGTTGTAGCAGGACAAGTATATGGTTCAATGAAGGAAAATATTCAGTTAAAAGTTGCTAGCCTTGGAGACGATGCGGGGCTTTATGGAGCGATGATGCTTGTTAAAGGAAAGGAATGGTGAAATATTGGAAAAAGATACAAGTTTAAATAAGGAAATGATGGGCGATGAAACGTATTTTCGCTTACGACGAATTACCGATGAAATTTTGCAAGAAGGCTTACATGATAATCAGGAGCTGCAAACGTTAATTGATGGGATGATAGATGACGTTTTGCAACAGACGAACATCTCTGAGAAACTACAGCGCATGTTTCGAAAATGTATGCTAAATACGATTACAACAACCCTTGTTCAAAAAAAAGATGATACAGCATTTTTATTTACCGGTGATATTCCAGCGATGTGGCTGCGTGATTCAGGAGGACAACTGCGCGTATTTCTAAATCTAAATGATCCAACAGGTAAGCTTTATGATGTGATTGGAGCTGTAATTAGACAGCAATTTCGCTACATTCTTCTTGATCCATACGCCAATGCATTTAATTTTGCGGGGAATGGGAACTGCTGGAGTGAAATTGATCAAAGTGAACGGCAAAATCCCTGGAGCTGGGAACGGAAATATGAACTAGATTCCCTTTGTTTTCCTGTAGAACTTGCGTATTTTTATTGGAAACAGACTGGTCGTGTAGATTTATTTGATCAAGATTTTTTGGCAGCAATTAAGGAAATGATTCGTGTATTTCGGGTTGAACAACATCATGAATCGCAATCAGAATACTTTTTTATTCGTGAAAATGGGGTTGAACAAGATAGCTTGCCAAATCAGGGGCGCGGGACCAAGGTGAGTTATACAGGAATGATTTGGTCCGGTTTTCGTCCTAGTGATGATGCATGTGAATATGGCTATTTACTACCAGCCAATATGTTTGCCGCTGTCATCCTAGGCTATTTGGAAGAAATAATGACAGCGTTTTACCCAGAGGAAAGTGATTTATCAAGCTCAATAACAACGATTAAAAAAGAAGTTCAAGAAGGAATCGCAAAATTTGGCATCATTAATCATCCTAAATATGGAAAAATATACGCATATGAAGTAGATGGTCTAGGTAACAGTAATATCATGGATGATACGGGAGTTCCGAGTTTGCTCTCTTTGCCGTATATAAAATATTGTGATACAAACGATGAAATTTATCAAAATACACGCCGTTTTTCTTTGTCAAAGGATAATAGATATTACTTTGAAGGAACGGCAGCGAAAGGATTAGGAAGCCCTCATACCCCACCAGAATATGTTTGGCATATGGGATTAGCAATTCAAGGCTTAACTTCAACGAGTGATGCAGAGTGTCGGGAATTACTACGATTATTTGAAACAACAGATGCGGGAACAGACCTAACACATGAAGGATTTTTAGCAGATGATCCAACAGTGTATACAAGGGAATGGTTTTCTTGGTCAAATTCAATATTTTGTGAGTTTATTTTAAAAGAAATTGGGAAAATGAAGCTATAACTTGTTTTCGATATACAGAATATCCTTGTAAGTAATTATGAGGATATTCGTTGTATAATAGTCACAAATAAGGAAAAGAGGTTTTAGCGATGAAATCAGGAATTGTGCAATTGCAAGCAATGGCCAAGCAGTCCATGGGGTCCTATCAAGATATTGCTAAGTATGTCGTGACGAATGCAGAAACGGTAAAAACGATGCATATTACACAATTAGCTGATGAATGTTTTACAAGTCCAGCAACAATTGTAAGGATGTGTAAAAAACTTGGCTATAATGGATTTACTGATTTTAAGCAGGATTTAGTTTTAAATTTACATAAGTGGTTTTTTGAGAAACAAGAAGTATACAATCGAGGCTATATTTATCCAAACAAGGCGGCTATCGAAATTGGTGAGGTTATTACTAATTTAACGATTAACGGCATGATTAAAAGTGTGCAATTTTTAGATTCTGAACTTGTAACGGACTTGGCGAAAATACTGTATGAAGTAGACCAAATTGATTTTTATGGTTGTGGAATTTCCAATCTTGTGGCGCAAGACTTTTCCTACCGTTTTTTGCGTTCAGGAAAGAGTACGAGTGCATTTGCAGATTCACATATTCAAACTTCACAGGCGCAACAATCAAGTGCTGGTTGTGTTGCTGTGGGGATTTCATACAGCGGTGAGACACAAGAAGTGATAACTGCACTTGAGATTGCGAAACAGCTGGGTGCATATACAATTTCGTTTACATCGGAGGCAGATAATAGTTTAGCGCAAGTTGCAGCTTGTAATATTACTGTGGCTCAAATCGAACATCCAGAAGGCTATGTTGCAGCGGCTTCACGTATTGAGATGTTACATGTGATGGATATTATTTATTCTGTTTATATTAGTATGTATGATGAAACTATTCCGGCGAAAATATCACGAACAAGACCATATTTTAAAAAGAAAAATGAAGAGACCGAACAAGAATAAAATATGCTTAAAAGACCTCTTTTTTCGTACGGCGGAAATGGTTTTCGCTATTAGCTACAAGTATTGTAGAAAACGCATTAAATTCTTATACTGGAAGCAAGAAGGGAAGGAGGCGCGTTAATATTGAGTAAAAATCAAACGAGTTACAATCACTCGCCAACAACAAAAGTAAAAGGTGATTTTAAAACTTGGACGGGATTTCAAGCTATTTTTTCGGAACTTTCCAGTGCAGTAGCTAAGCAATCAAAAAAGAAGACAGTTTTAGCGATAGAAACATACCCAGGAGTACGGATTAAAACGCTAAGACGCGCTTTAGAAGACTATTTTAAAAAGGCGACAATACTTTGTGCAGATGATTTTGCGATGCATGGACAGGAGATTCAGGATAAATTCGCCATGTTGATTACAGAAGATCGTGTTTTTGGAAGGATGGCAGCACTAAAAATTGTAGATTATTATGATAAAGCGAAGTTAGCTTTATTAATGGAAAAAGTGGCTGCAACAGATAGTTTAACGATTGTTTATGGGACAGGAGCAAGTATAGCAGCAGATGCTGATGTGACAGTATATGTGGATGTTGCTCGTTGGGAGATTCAACAACGAATGCGGTCAGAAGAGATTGGAAATTGGAATGATACTAATTTGGATGAAGACATTTTGCGGAAATATAAAAGAGGTTTTTTCTTAGATTGGCGCGCAGCTGATCGATTAAAAGTAGAATTATTCGACAAAATTGATTATTATGTGGACGAAAATTCACTTGATAATCCCAAAATGGTATGCTGGTCGGATTATTGTTTAGGGCTTGAGCAAATGTTGCAAGGACCATTCCGCTTTGTACCATATTTTGACCCAGGAGTTTGGGGCGGACAATGGATGAAGAAAAATTTAGGGTTAGATTCGCGCGTTAATAATTTTGCATGGGCGTTTGATGGCGTTGCGGAAGAAAACAGTTTATATTTAGAATTTGGGGATGTGCGCATTGAAACACCAGCGATTAATGCCGTTTTGAAATATCCGATGGAGCTACTAGGTGAGTTAGTATTTAGCAGGTTTGGCGCGGAATTACCAATTCGTTTTGATTTTTTAGATACGATAGAGGGACAGAATCTCAGTTTGCAAGTTCATCCGAATAAGGAATATATAAAAAAACAATTTGGTATGGATTATACACAAGAAGAGAGCTATTATTTGCTAGATGCAAAAAAAGATGCGGTTGTTTATTTGGGTGTGAAAGATGGAGTCGCACCAGCAGATTTAATTGGAGCACTTGAAGATGCACAAACAGGAACAGCCGACCTAGATGCAACCGAGTATATTAATACTTTCCCGGCAAAAAAACATGACCATTTCTTAATACCATCAGGCACAGTTCATTGTTCTGGTGCCGACTCAATGATACTAGAAATAAGTTTGTGTGCCTACATATTTACATTTAAGTTGTGGGACTGGGGACGATTAGGCTTGGATAATAAACCACGACCAGTACATCTAGAACATGGTAAAAAAGTAATTAATTGGAATCGCTCTGAGAAATGGGTGGCGGATAATTTAGTAAATAAATTTGTACCTCTAGTTGAAACGGCTTCACATACCAAAGAGCGAACAGGATTGTATAAAACGGAGCAGATTTATACAGAGCGAGATTGGTTTACTGATTATGTTGATTACGATAACACGGAAAAGACGGTCAATATGTTGAATTTGGTGGAAGGAGATTGCGTCATTGTTGAGAGTTTAGAAAATGCATTTGACGCTTTTGAAATTCATTATGTAGAGACATTCGTGATTCCGGCACAAGTAGAAAGATTTAGGATTAGGAATGTTGGAGAAAGCGAGCGAGTGGCAGTTTTGCGAGCACGAATTATGTAAATGGAAGGCGCAATCAACTAAACTGATTGCGCCTTCTGGTGTGTGGATTAATAGTCATTTTTTCAACTAATGACAGATAATAAAACTACAATCAACGCCAAAATTGCAGGTAGACCTTGCTTTACTAGAATTCCTTTGGAAGAAGTCGCCCCTCCAAATAATGCTGCAATAACCACACAGCTTAAAAAGAAAATTTGCACAGTGCTGGCATACACATCACCCGCAAAAAACAAACCCCAAGCAAGACCTGCCGCCAAGAAGCCATTATAAAGCCCTTGATTCGCAAACAATGTCTGCACTTTTTTATTCTCAAGTAATTCTTTTTCGACACCAAAAGTTTTTGCTGCCAGTTTAGTATTAGCGAAAAACATTTCTAAAATCATAATATAAATATGCTCAATCATTACGATGAAAGTTAAGATAAAAGCTAAAATAGTCATAAAAATCCCTCTTTTCTAATCCAAAGTATAGCATATAATAAATTATTTCTGATGAAATTAAGGCACAAATATTGACTTCTCTCCCAAATCTACATAATATCAAACGTAGACTACTATATTTTAGTCTGAAAAGGGGGAATTTATATGCAACAAGAGAGAGCAATGGAGCGACAGATTCGGCCAATCCCGATTATCGCCTCATTTTTAATGGCAGGATTTATTGGGTTATTTAGTGAAACGGCATTGAATATGGCGCTTAGTGAATTGACTCAGGTATTTGATATTAGTTCAGCGACAGTGCAGTGGCTTACAACTGGTTACTTGCTAACGCTTGGAATATTAGTACCGATTTCGGGGTTACTTTTACAGTGGTTTACAACGCGAGGACTATTTTTTACAGCAGTAAGCTTCTCGATTGTAGGGACATTTATCGCGGCAATCTCACCAACTTTTGCAATACTGATGGTGGGGCGTGTAGTACAAGCAATAGGTACAGCATTGTTATTACCGTTAATGTTTAATACGATTTTATTGATTTTTCCAGAGCATAAACGCGGCTCAGCAATGGGAATGATTGGACTCGTAATTATGTTTGCTCCGGCGGTTGGTCCGACGATCTCTGGGCTGATTTTGGAAAACTTAACATGGAACTGGATTTTCTGGATTTCTTTACCATTCTTAATTATTGCATTATTATTTGGAATGAAATATATGCAAAATGTGTCGGTTGTGACGAAGCCAAAAATAGATGTTTTATCAATTATTCTTTCTACATTAGGTTTTGGTGGAGTTGTATTTGCCTTTAGTAGTGCAGGGGAAAATGGTTGGGGAAGTACGCCGGTATTAACTGCAATTATTGTTGGTGGGATTTCACTCGCTTTATTCGTATGGCGTCAACTAGCAATGGAAAAACCGTTAATGGATTTAAAAGTGTTTAAATACCCGATGTTCACTTTGGGACTTATCTTGGTATTTATTAGTTTTATGATGATTCTTTCGACTATGATTTTACTACCACTTTATTTACAAAATAGTTTAGCGCTCGCAGCATTTTCGGCGGGACTTGTGTTGCTTCCGGGTGGAGTTTTAAACGGTTTGATGTCACCATTTACGGGAAGATTGTTTGATGCGTATGGACCGCGAGCATTAGTTATTCCTGGATTTGTTGTCGCAGTTATTGCGTTATTCTTTTTAACAAGAATCGAAACGGATACGACTGCATTAACAATTATTATACTTCATTCCGTGTTGATGATTGGGATTTCAATGGTAATGATGCCAGCACAAACCAATGGCTTAAATCAGCTGCCTCCTAAGCTATATCCAGATGGCACAGCGATTATGAATACATTGCAGCAAGTTTCTGGAGCAATTGGGACAGCAGTTGCAATTACGATTATGACAGCTGGGCAAAAAGCATATATGGAAACCGCGCAAGGAGCAGGACCTGAAGAAATGGTCGCATCACTTACTGCGGGCATTCAAAACGCCTTTATGTTTGGCTTAATCATGGCATGTATAGGATTAGTTTGTTCGTTATTTATTCGAAAAGCAAAATAATTATCAGAAAAGAACTTCTCGCTAAGGTGAGGAGTTCTTTTTTTGACAAAAATTAGCAAAGCAGTTAAAATAATATTGAATAAAGTTTATAAAGTTTGTTTATTATTATAGTGAGAGGATGGATTTAATGGCACTCCCGCGTGATTTAAAAGAACTAAATAAGCGAAATATCAAATCAATTTTACGGCAGCATGGAGCAATGACAAAAGCAGAAATTGCGGAAATAACGGACTTAAGTGTAGTTACAGTGAACAAATTAATTCGTGCTTTAGAAGAGGATGATGAAATTTTAGAGCAAGATAGTTCGGTTGCAACAGGTGGAAGAAGAGCGGTTTCCTATACAATTAATCCAAATTTCCAACAAGTTTTAGTTGTAAGTTTGCAAGAAAAATGGAAGAAAATCACTTATTCCTTTTCTGTATATAATTTGTTAGGTGAAGTGGAGTTTGTGGAAGATATGTCAGGTGAAGATTTAGATATTCATGCTCTTAAACGAAATATTAAAGACCATGTGTGCGCATTTCCAAAGATTTCTTGTATTGTGATTGGTGTCCCCGGAATTGAAATTGGTGGGAGACTGCGCGCTATGGATTTTCCACTACTTTTAAATGTGCATTTGCGAGAAACGTTGGAATCGGAAGTGAATTTGCCGATCTTAGTTGAAACCGATACGAATGCTGCCATTTTAGGTTATAAAAATCGTCCCGTTACAGAAAATAACATTGTTGGGCTTTATTATCCAGAACGTTTTCCTCCGGGTGCGGGTTTGCTAATGAATGGCGAAATTTTAAAGGGGAGGAACGGATTAGCTGGAGAGATAAAACATATGCCGCTGCAAATTAACTGGGATAACTTTGATTTTTCGGTGGATAAGATTAAAGAACATATTCGAAAAATGGTGCAACTAACAATGAGTTTTTATGATCCGGAAACAATTGTTATCTATACAAATTTTTATTTTGGACAAAAAGATTTTATGGAAGAATTAGTGCAAGATTTGGCCAAAGTATATCCATATGCTATACTTCCCAAAATACAGTTATCGCGTAAATTTACGACGGACTATCGAATTGGTTTATTGGCTTTTGGGATTGATTATCTGGAAAATAATTTGACAGATTGGAGAATATAAAAAAGATGAACCTTGAAAAAAGGCTCATCTTTTTTGTTTATTTAAAGAAATTTGGTAGGTATTCTTTGTGGGCTTCTAGAAGTTCATCAAGCATTTCACGTGCAACAGATTCGCTTGGAGTTAATGGGTTGATAGTCATCGCAAGTAGCGCTTTATCATAGTCACCAGTAACTGCGGCTTCTGCTGTTAGGCGTTCAAAAGTCTTGATTTCTTGGATAATTCCATTGATAGCAATTGGAAGACGTCCGCTTGCTAGTGGAATAGGACCTTGGCGAGTGATAACACAGTTTGTTTCTACTGCGGAATCAGGGTCAATATCAAGGATTGCGCCATTATTACGAGTATTTACAATTTGAATATCGCGTTTGTCGTTATAAATGGAATTAATTAGGTTACATGCTGCTTCACTGTAGTAAGCGCCGCCGCGTTGTTCTAGTTGTTTTGGTTTTTCTGCTAGTTCTTCTTGTTTATAAAGCTCAAATAGTTCTGCTTCTACTTTTTTAACAACTTCTGCACGTGTACCATGTTCTGCGTAGGCGCGGGCTTGGTCTTCCAGTTGTTGTTTTGTTTGCCAGTAGTAGCGCAAGTAGTCGATTGGAATCATGTTTAGTGTACGTAAGAATGTTTTATCCCAGCCAGTTGCATTGATATTTTTCAAGCTTGAGCCAGCTTCATCTTCCGTCATTTTGTAAACAACGTCTTTGGTTACGTCTTTACCATTATGATAAACGGTTTTTGCGAATACCATATGATTTAAACCAACGAATTCTACATAAATTTCAGATACATCTACACCAAGAGTTTCAGCAATATTGCGTTCGATGCCAATTGGTCCATTACATAAGCCAACTACTTTCTTTTGGTTACTATAACGAAGAACTGCTTCTGTTACCATTCCAGCAGGATTAGCAAAATTGATTAACCAAGCATCTGGACAAAGACGTTCCATATCTTTACAAATATCTAAAATAACTGGAATTGTGCGAAGTCCTTTAAACATGCCGCCTGGTCCGTTAGTTTCTTGACCAACCACACCATATGAATTTGGGATACGTTCATCTTTAACACGAGCATCTAGTAAACCTACGCGAAGTTGTGTTGTAACGAAATCAGCGTCTTTTAATGCTTCTTCACGATCAAGTGTTAAATGTACTTCCATATTAACGCCAGCTTTTTTCACCATACGTTTTGCTAGGTTGCCAACGATTTCTAATTTTTCACGGCCAGCTTCTACATCCACTAACCAAAGTTCGCGAACAGGTAGTTCGTCTTGACGTTTAATAAATCCTTCAATTAGTTCGGGTGTATAACTTGATCCGCCACCAATAGTAGCGATTTTAATACCTTTACTCATTATTCATACCTCCAAGGATATTTTTTGAAAAGGCTTACTTCATTGTTAGTTACCTTTTCTTCTCACAGTTATAGTATAGAAATATTATGAAAAAATAGCTAGTATTTGGCTAGTTTTAGGTAAGGATTTTCTAAGTAGGAACTTGTTACATTTGAGTAACGAGGTGTTACATGATAAAATAAAGCGAAAAGAGGTGCGGAAATGCTTTTTTTAGATAAAAGTTTAGAATTAAATGACACGGAATTAGATATTTATAATTATATTGTGGCAAATTTAGATAAAGTTGTTTATATGCGAATTCGTGATTTGGCAACGGAAGCGCACGTAAGTACAACAACCATTTTGCGCTTTTGTCGAAAGTTTGGTTGTAATGGTTTTTCAGAGTTTCGCGTGAAATTGCAACTTTATTTGGAAGAACAAAAGCTTTCACAAATTGATATGTCAGACGAAACTACCTATATCGATTTTTTAAAACGAACAGCCCAACCAGAATTTAAAGCGCAAATTCAAAATGCTGCTCGAATTCTTCGCGATCGGGAATTAGTTTTATTTGCAGGAGTGGGTTCCTCAGGAGTTATCGCGGAATATGGTGCGATTTATTTTTCATCTTTATTTACATTAGCGCTCCATATTGAAGATCCACTAAATCATCCGTTTTATCATCTATCAAGCAAACTTTCTGATAAAATTTGTATGATTGCCATTTCAGTCGAAGGGGAAAATGAAGATATTATAAAATATATTCACCAGCTTAAAGCGCAAAATTGTAAGGTGATTTCAATTACTAATAGCTCCAAATCAACTATAGCAAGGCTTTCTGATGCGAATATAGCTTATTATATTAATAAAGAAATGTATCAAGAAGCGAATATTACTTCCCAGTTACCAGCACTATATACAATTGAAAATATTGCCCGGGAAATAAGAACCCAAATTGATAAAGAAAAGAACTAATAGTGAGTTTTGCTTGGATTTCTAAGCAAAACTTTTTTTGTAACAAAATTGTCACTTACGAAGAATTTTTTTATTTGCTACGATTATTCTTTAGGAGGTGAAATTATGTACAGTAATACGAAAGAAAAAGTCGTGTTTACATTTATTATGTGTTCTTTAATGATTTTATGTATGAGCTCTTATAATATTTTTCTTGAAAATGGTTTTGGTACAGAGTCTTTTGTAATTATCTTAAAAGCTTTTGTTCCATTTGTTTTTGTGGGATTTTTATTAGATTTTTTTGTAGTAGGAAAACTAGCATCGCGTATTCAAATGCTATTAGTTAGTGAGAAAACTTCGAAATTCAAAAAAATTATTGTGATGCAATTATTAATGGTTACTTTTATGTGTGTCTTCATGTCAACGCTTAGTTTAATTATTAATCAGCAAGAATGGAGTCATCTAGGGATACTTATATTGCGCAATTATTTTGTTGCTTTATTTTTACAAATCGTTATTGTTTCACCATTTGTTCGTTTGATTAGTCCGAAAATTTTTGGGCTTTTGTAAAAGGAATAAAAAAAGCTTAGCATGAGATTAAACTCGAGCTAAGCATTTTTTTATTTTTGTTTGCTATGATAAGCATCAAGTGCATCTTCCACCGTTTTCTTCGTATAACCATTATCAATAAGGTAACCAAGTTCATGTTTTCTAAAACTTGTTTTTAAATGGTCGATAAGATCTGCAAAATAATATTCAATTCCTCTATCATCAAGCCATTTTAGTAGGTCTTTCATAGATTCTGTAGAGGTAGTATCAATATTTATAATCGCGCTAGCTTCAAAAATGACTAATTTGGTATCATCTTGAACTGCTTCTTTTAAACCATCTGCAAATTTATTAAAGTTACCAAAGAAAAGAGAAGCGCTATAACGATAAATAACGACATTTGGAATTGGTTTGGCTTCTGGTTTACGTTTTAAGTCAAAGTAGCCATGACGACCTTCAATTACTCCAAGAATTGCAATTGGAGAGTTTATCGAGCGACTTACGACATTAATGAAAGATAAGGCGATCCCAAGTAGAACTCCAAAAATAACTCCGACCAGAAGTGTTCCAAGTGCGGCAACAATCCAAACAGTTGCTTCGCGACGAGATACTTTAAATAAACCTTTCAAAACATCCACATCAATAATTCCAACAAGCGCTGCAAAAACAATTCCGGAAAGAACTGGCTGTGGCATATAATAAAGCAAGCCACTTAAGAAAGCAACAATAAGTGCGATAATAGTCGCTGCAACGATAGAAACCATTTGTGTTTTACCATGAAATTGTTCGTTTGCCGCTGTTCTTGAAACACTGGCACTTGCTGGAGGGCAACCAGAAATAGAAGCAACAAAATTGGAAATACCATAAGAAAATAACTCGCGATTATCGTCAATCGTATATTTATTACGTAGTGCAAAGCTCTCACTTGGTAATAGAGAACCAGCAAATGTTGCTATCGCGCAGATTAAGCCACCGCCAATTGCTAATGCCCAAGAACTTGCACCAAAATCAGGAAGCGCAAGAGAAGGAAACCCAACTGGGATTTTGCCAACAATATCTACATTGTACTGATCCAATTTAAAGAAATAAGCTGCAAGAGTACCTAGCATTAACACAACTAAAGACATAGGAACTTTAGGAATAGCTTTTTTACTGGAAATAACAATGATGACTGTAGCGACACCCATTGCAAGAGAAATCCAATTAGACTGGAAAAACTGGCCAACGATAATACCTAGGCTTGAGAAAAAACTATCTCCGCTTTCTTTTAGGCCCATTATCTTCGGAATTTGCCCCATAATAATAGAAACACTAAGTCCAGAAATAAAGCCACTAAGAACAGGCGCTGATATGTATTTAGCAAAACGACCTAGTTTCAATACAGAAAAAAGGACTAAAAATACTGCACAAAAGAAGGCAAGAATTGGAGCAAGTGCAATTGCCTCTTTGGAACCTGCTGCAAGACCCGCAGTTCCTAAAATAATCGAACCAGTAATTGCGCTTGCAGTTGCATCAATCCCAAAAATGAGCTGTGGCGAACTAGCAAAAATTACATAAGCGATAACTGGTAGAAAAGATGCATATAATCCGTAAATGGGTGGAAGTCCTGCTACTTGCGCATATCCCATTGCAACAGGAATCGTCAGTGCGGCGACTCCAACACCGGAAATAACATCATTTTTTAAATAGGATGCTTTATACCCATTTAATGACAGCAAAATGTGTTTAAACATAAGTTCCTCCCTTGAAAATATAATAATCATTTTATTCTACACTACAATAGTGATTAATGAAATCTATAGTATTTACCCTGTTTTTACCTAGTCCAATCATGAAAAGCCTAAAAAACTATCCTGCTGTTGGATGTGATGAAATAAAAAGCCACGATTCCATTAGTTCGAAATCGTGACTATCTTTAATTAGTTGTTTTTAGCATAAACAGACATTGCATCTTTTAGGAAGGCGGATAATCCGTCACCAAATTGATCAATATTTTTTGTGAACCGTTCATCGGCAACGTACATTTCCCCAAGTCCAGCAAAAACTTCTAAACTATAAATATTTCCATGTGTATCATTTAAATAATGGAAAAAATGGTCAATTGCTTGTTGGGCTTTTTCAGAGGAAGGGGACAATTTACGAACAGCTGCTAAATGCCGAAATTCAGCATCAAAGCTTTCTTTTAAGAAAAGTTGTTCTTGTTCACTTTTATTTTTGATTGTTTTATTAGCCTGTTCAAAAGTTTTGTCACCCCATAGTTGTCTTGCTTCTTCTTCATAGGGGTTCGTGGAAAAGTCAAATCCAGTAAATTTTTCTTCATTAGTCATTGTTATTTCTCCTTTTTCATTCCTGATGGTTTGATCAAGTGTTATTAACATCGTCTCAATACGATGTTTTTTTTCTACCAATAAATGCTGTTGTAATTCAAGTGCTTTCGTTTTATCAAATGACGGATCATCAAGAATTTGTTTTATTTTTTTCAAAGGGAAATCAAGTTCTTTAAAGAAAAGAATTTGTTGTAATTTGTCGACATCTGATTCTGAATAAATACGATAACCGTTCAAATTATCTTTTTGAGGGACAAGAAGACCGATTTTATCATAGTGATGAAGCGTGCGCACACTTACACCTGTTAATTCAGCTAATTCTTTCGTTTGCATGAGTGATTCCTCCTTCTAATGCCACTATAAAGTATGACGTGGCGTAATAGTCAAGGTTGTTTTTTTGTTTATTATACTCTTTTTAATAGGAAAATAAAAAAACATGGAAAATAAGAGAACTTTCTCGTATAATGAAGGATAAATGTGTCTAAAATGTGACGAAATGTGATAGCAATTTAAAAGGGGATAGCGGCATGGGGAAGAAAATGAAATCCATTACTATATGGCTGTGGCACCATTTGACACCGCAAATTTTTGCGGTTATTTGCGTTTTTGTGATTACTCTCGTGGCGTTATTTGTACCACCTTATATTGGGATGGCTGATAATGGCGACTTTTTTAGAATATTTTCGAGTAATGGTTTGTTTGTCAATAACGCTAATTATGATGCTTTGCAATTCGGGCATTTTGTCAAAGAGTTTGGGATTTATCAATATTTTAATGAAAATCAAATAGCTATTTTTTCCTCACAAAGCATCTTTATTCAAATGGCGCTTGTATTAAATAAAGTTTTTTGGTCTACTGCGGTTTTTGACATTCGTTTTTTAGGCGGTCTACAGCTAGCGTTACTATTGCCAGCTATTTATTTTTTAGTAGCTGGATTAACTGCGAAAATGAAGGGTTGGGCTGGGTATGTTATTGCAGCTTTAACCGTAATTATTTTTGCTGATACAGCCTATACTGCTTATTTTAACTCGTTTTTTAGCGAGGGTATTCTATTGATTATGATGCTTTATATTGCAGCGGGTTTTTTATTATTATTTCAACATAAATATAATGATTATGCGATGTTAGCGATGATTTTTTTGGCTTCCTTCATTTTAATTACTGCGAAACAACAAAATGCACCGATTGCAGTAGTTATTGCAGTTTGCGGAATTATTGTTTTTTTCATAAGGAAAGAACGGGCATTTCGTCTTTCAGCAGCATTTGCCTTTTCCGTTATTTTTATAAGTGGTGTAGTGATGTATGCCTTTATTCCCGGAGAATTTGTGACGATTAATCAGTATCAAACAATGACTCGCGGCGTATTGTTAGATTCGGAAAATCCAGAGAAATCACTACAGGAAATGGGTATGAATGAACAATATGCTCTGCTAAAAGGAACCAACTTTTATCAAAAATATAAAATGATCGATTTAGATAATGAATTAATGAAAAATGATTTCTATCCTAATTATAATTTTGTAACAGTTTTAAGCTATTACTTGGAAAATCCAAAACAGTTTGGCAAAATGTTAGATTTATCAGCACAAAACAGTTTTTCGATTCGACCATTTGAGATGGGGAACTTTGAGAAAACGGCAGGTTACCAGTTTAAAGAAAAAACGCACTTTTTCTCCGTTTATAGCGATACAAAAGCAAAATTTGCTCCAGAAAAATTTTCCTTTCTTATTTTATGGGCGCTGGTTTTCCTAATAAGTTATGGTGTCAGCGCGTGGAAGCATTTTCGGGAAAAAGATTTTCGAGGTATGCTGTTGTTTGATTTGGTCGTTTTGCTGATAGGTTCGGGATTTGCAGTGATTTTAGTAACGATTATTGGCGACGGGGAAGCGGATTTAACGAAGCATAACTTTCTATTTAACGTCTGTTTTGATTTAACGATATTACTTGGTGCTAGTTCGCTACTTACTGTTTATTTAAAAAGAAGGAGTGAAAAGGATGCGTAAAAAAATAATGATAGCAATTCTTCTCAGCCTCCCATTTTTCTTTGTAAACGGGCATAGTTTGACGGCAAAAGCAGATAGTAGTGTTACTGTTTTTTATGATAGTTTAGCAAAAAATACGGATAAAGAAGGGAATATAGATTCATTGCTGCGAATTTTGAATAGCATGGGTGAGCAAGTGGAAATGTATTCTTGGAATGAAAACCCCGACCTAAGCAAAATAAATAAAATGATTATATTACAAAATAAACAGGATGGCTTATCTCAAGAACGGTTGCAAAAATTAGCTGATAGCAAAGCGAAAATCGCCTATATTGGCGGAACACCTCCAGCTTTTTTGGCAGATAAATTAAAGTTGAAAATAAACGCTATTACAAATGCTGCCATCTCTGTTAAAACCAGGGCAGGGGTTACTGGTAAGCCACAATTAGTTGCTGAAACGAATTTAATTACGGAATATCAAGGAAATGCATTTGGAGAAATGGATGCAGCAGAAAATGGAAAATCTATTTATGGTGTACAATTTGAAAATTATGCCTATGCTCCATTTTTCCAAGCAGACAACCTCAGCCAATTTGCACTGGTGGATTTACTTCAATCGTTATTTGAAAAGGCTCAAACAACAAATAAATACGCACTCATTACTGATGTTAATCCTTTTGTTGACTTTGATATGTTGAAAAAAACAGCAGATACTTTTTATGAAAAAGGTATTCCATTTATCGTAAGTGCAGGTCCCGTTTTTTATAATCAAGATTTTATTGCTGCAAAAAATTATGCAGAAATTTTGCGATATGTTCAAGCGAAAAACGGAACGATTATGATGGATGTGCCAGTAGTTACGTATGGTGCTAGTCCAACAGGTGAATTAGAAAATATCATCCAAAAATCATTGCATTTCTTTGCTGAAAACGACATAGCTGCTCTTGGGGTTACCGCAGAGCTTTATTGGAATTACGATAAAGTCTATGGCACGGAAGGATTTGCCCCATTTAATACGGGAATTTTACTACCTAACGAAAAAGTAATTCATACTACAAAGAAAAATAATGGTAGTACATTTGAAAATTCTCCTCTAAGTATTACTAACAAAACGTATGAAACGATGTCTAGCAAACAAAACTATCCATTAGATATTGCAATTACGTACCCCTTTTTTAAAAATGAAAAAGCATTAAATACTGCAATTAATCAATTAGATGAAGAAAATATTAATGATGCTCGATTGCAAAGGCATACGGTGAAAACGGCTCAAGATACACTTGAATCAACTGATGGTGCGCTTTATATTAACAATCAACCAGTCACGCTTGATGGTGAATTAAAATATCTAAAAACAACAAAGATCCAAACGACGAAACAGTCTGGTAGTTTAGAAGGCTTTTTTGGCTATCAAAATACTTTTTTCACGATTGTTATAATTCTTTCGTTAGGGATTATTGGTGTTTTATTCATTTTTGGCTATCGGCTTTATATGAAAAAATATATGAAATGAGGTGAAATAAATGGTTGTTGCTGATTACTTAGCATTATTTGCGGTCATTTGTATTTGGGGGCTTTTACTAGTAAATATTATTTTAATTATTGCTGGATATATGTATTACCTAAAGAATGAAGCGCGAAAGATTCCAGATTTACCTAGGGAAGTGCCATTTATTTCCGTCATGGTGCCAGCCCATAATGAAGGTAAAGTTATCGTGAAAACTGTAGAATCATTGCTTGCATTTGACTACCCGGTGGATTGTTATGAAATCATTGTAATTAATGATAATTCTTCGGACGATAGTGCAGAACTTCTAGAAGCAATACAGACTAAAAATCCAACGCGGCAGTTAAAAATTATTAATACTGATAGTAAAACTGGCGGAAAAGGCAAATCGAATGCGCTGAATATCGGTTTTGCTGAAAGTCGTGGTGAGTATATTGCTATTTATGACGCGGACAATACGCCAGAACGCCAAGCACTGCGCATCTTAGTTGGAGAAATTACCAATGATGAAAAACTTGGAGCTGTCATTGGTAAATTTAGAACAAGAAATCGAAATGCAAGCTGGCTAACGCGTTTTATTAATATTGAAACACTTAGCTTTCAATGGATGGCGCAGGCCGGGAGATGGTCATTATTTCGACTGTGTACGATTCCAGGGACTAATTTTATTGTTAGGAGATCGCTGCTTGAAGCAATTGGTGGTTGGGATGTTAAAGCTGTCGCAGAAGATACGGAAATCAGTTTTCGAATTTATATGATGGGCTACCGCATCAAGTTTCAATCCAAAGCAGTTACTTGGGAACAAGAGCCGCAAACATTGTCTGTCTGGTTTAAACAACGCTCTAGGTGGGCGAAAGGAAATATTTATGTCATTTTAAAAAACGTTCCTTTACTGTTTAAAAAAGAAGGCAGACGAGTTAGATTTGATATTTTATATTTTTTATCGATTTATTTCTTACTTTTAAGTTCGCTAATTGTGAGTGATGTTTTATTAGTCTTATATGCACTTGATTTTGTTCATACTACGCTTGCGGGACTTAGCGCAACGCTATGGTTACTCGCAATTTTACTCTTTATCGCAGGAACTTTCATTACTTTAACTACCGAAAAAGGGGAAATCAGTTTTTCAAATTTATTTTTTATTCTATTAATGTATATTACCTACTGCCAACTTTGGATGGTAGTAGCAGCATATGGCTTTTTTATTTTCTTAAAAGATACTGTATTAAAAAAAGAAACCAAATGGTATAAAACCGAGCGTTTCTAAAAAGGAGAGTGCCTAATGAAAAAACTAATAGTTATGGGATTGCTGCTATTTGCCGTAGTATTTCTGTACCGGCCAGACGTTTTTGCAGCAGATAAAACATATCAAACTGTTTTTGGAACGGATAAAGCAGCACAAGGAAAATTTACAACGACAAAACAAAATTTTAAGGTGGAGAATTACTGGGATGTTTCTAGTGCAAAAGCAAAATTAGTTTATACGATTACACAATTAAATGAACAAGAAATTTCTACCATTACACTTAAAATAAATGATGTTGCTTTTTATTCCTTTCGACCAGATAAAACGGACAAAGGAACGCGCCAAATTGAAGTAGAGATTCCTAAAGACAAGTTAAAAAAAGGGATCAATGTATTATCTATAGAAAGTTTTGTTTATACAGACTTGCCAGATGGTCGCTGTACGATTGATGATACTCCAGCAAACTGGATACAATTCGATAAAACAAGCGCCGTGAATGTTACCTACGCAGATAAAGCGTTTAAACAAACAATTGCAGATTTTGGCGAGCGATTTACTGGAATTGATACGGTGAAAAGTCAGCAAGGTGTTGTCACAGTTTTAGAAAATGCGGGAGATGCAGAACTTGGCGCTGCGCTTGAAGGTCTTTCGGGATTCTCATCGGCCAACACACTAGAAGATAAAAACATTCCATTTGGTCAATATCAAACAACAAAGACACGCGAAGGTAAAAAGTATATTACGCTATTTTCGACTTTTAATAAATTACCAGCAGCTATTAAAGCTAAAATAACAGAAGACGAAAAGCTAGAAAAACAAGCACTTTTTCAAGTAATAACAATAGGAGACACACAAACTTTAGTAATTACTTCTAAATCAAATGAGGCACTAAAAAAAGCTGGAAAACTTCTAGCAAATCAAAATTATGTTAGTCAGCTTGTAACTAATACAAAATGGTTAACTACTAATGAAAAGATAGATACACCAGCTAATAACGTCGATAAAAATACAAAATTAACTACATCGGGGGATAAATTAAAAGGAATCGGGCATATCACACAGGACTATTTTATCAGTATGCCAGCGAATAGGAGTGCATCCACGGGAACAGAAGTATCACTCGATTTTAGATATGCACAAAACTTAGACTTTGAGCATTCGCTTGTTACAATTCTAGTCAATGGAAAACCAATTGGCAGTCAGAAATTATCCGCTAAAAAAGCAAATAAGGATAAGGTAACTTTCCAAATTCCAAGTGATTTAACTGTTAAGGGAGATTTCTCAGTAACTGTAGCATTTGATTTAGTTTTAACCAATAATTATTGTGGTTTTATTGCTGATTCAGAAATTCCGTGGGCGTATGTTACCCCAGAATCCGCTATTAAACTAAATACAACAGAAGAAACCGATTTATTATTTGAACAATATCCATATCCATTCGTTGCAAATGGAGACTTTAATAATGCATTTGTGGTTGTACCAGACAAATTATCAACAGAAGACACGGATTCTTTAGCCAATATTTTCAATCTGCTAGGGCGTTTCCATGATGGGAACCGTGGAAGTCTAACCGCTGTTCACGCGAAAAATTGGGATGCAGCCAAAAAAGAAGCCAATGTTATTGCGGTAGGTACGATGAATAATAATCCGGCAATAAAAAATGCGAATGCCGATTTATTTTTCCAATATGATAAATCAGGTAGTTATTTCCTTTCTAATGAAAAAATCTCAATTGAACAAAATTATGGCAAACAACTAGGAAGTGTTCAGTTGATTAAAACAGATGGAATGCAGATGTTAGCTGTAACAGGACCGGGTGAGGTACAAACTAAACTTGGATCAGAATTAATTGCAACAAAAGAAAATTTAGCTGAAATATATGGAGATGGCGCAATAGTAGATAATGACAATACAATCCATTCTTATCGATTTAAAAAAGCAGCCGATACAAAAGATGAAAGTTTTGGGACGAAAATTAGCAATAACAAGGAAGTAACCGTGTTTGCAGCATTTGCACTATTAACTGTTATTTTACTTGGTGTGGCAGTCCTACTCATCTTACGTAAATATCGCCGGAAGTGAGGGGAATATTAAAATGAAAAAAATAACGAATAACTTATACGCAGACATTGGCTTTTTATTTTTCATCTTGCTTTGTTTTATCACGATTGGTTATATGATTAACACGCCGGATGAATATTTGCGTAATATTATCTTTTTAAATATCACTTTTTTACTAGTTATAATCACTTATTTTACGAATTTAACATTGGGATTGATTTTAAATATCCTTTACATTTTTATTTATGCAACCTATATTATTTATGAAATTGTGGCTAATCAAATATCATATGGATTGGACACATATTACTGGCTAATAATTACCCCACTTTTTACAGTGGCTGCTGCAATGTTTACGCGAAATACATCTAAATTACAAGAAGAAAATACGAAAATCAAACAACAAAACTTATATTTAGGTACGATTGATCAAGAGACACTTTTAAAAAATATCGTATCGTTTCAAAATGATGAGCGCATTTTTTCCAGCATTTCCCGCCGTTATGACTTGCCACTTTCATTAATGGTGATTAAAGTAAGGCACTGGCGCGAACTGAAACGATTTCAAAGTGAAGAAGAAATGCGGATGGCGTTACAAGATATTTCCTCCATTTTAGAGTCGTGTATCCGGACAAGTGACGTTCTCTATCTCCTCGATAAGGAGGATGCCACATGGGGATTACTGCTTCTGACGGATGAGCCGGGCGGAAAACTTGTTGCCGATAGAATTAAAAGCCGAATTAGTGAAGCTAACATGGAAGAGTTCGCTGCAAAATATCGTGTGAAATTAGAACTTCGGATTGGAACAAGTCAATTTGATAGTGAAAAAGTTAAAACACCACTCGATTTCATTGATTTGGCGACAAAAGAATTAGAGTATGACGTGTAAAAATAAGAGTTACCTTCTATAATAGAAATTAGGAGGTAGCTCTTACTTTTGATTGGGGGGAAGACAGGAACTTAGAAGAAATAGTTACTTGTATGTTACTTACAAATAAAGAAATACAGCAGACACAAACGGCGCATCAGCGGAAACAAGTATTTAATGCAAGATAGCCGTTGGGAAATCGATTATACAACCAATTTTATTGCAAAAGAACTGGAAGCAGATTTGGAAGTTCCAGATAAGTTTAAAACATTTTTACTAAGTCAAACTACGCTAATTAATTTAGAAAATAGTCTACCAATGGCTTCATACTGTACTTCTTGGCAGACGAAATAATATTGTTTTCTTTTTCACAAGATTTAGATTTTTATGTTATAATGGAACGTATTAACGAACTAAAGGAGTGTTGGGTGTGAGAGCAGTATTAACAGTAGTTGGAAAAGATAACGTGGGTATTATTGCTGGTGTTAGTAAAAAACTAGCGGAACTTAACATTAATATAGAAGATGTATCACAAACTATTATGGATGGTTATTTTACCATGATGATGATGTGTGAAATTAGCCAAATCACCAAAGAATTTGATGAAGTAAAAGCAGAATTAGCCGAAAAAGGCGAGGAGCTTCAAGTGAAAATACATATTCAGCGAGAAGAGATTTTTAACGCAATGCATAAACTTTAAGGTGGAGGTGATTCAAACATGGAAACCAATCAAATATTTGAAACAATACGAATGATTGAAGAAGAAAAATTGGATATTCGGACGATTACAATGGGAATATCTTTACTTGATTGCATGGACGGTAATGGGGAAGTTGCAAGAAAGAAAATTTACCAAAAAATTGTCACAAAGGCTCGGGATTTAGTTTCGGTTGGAGAAGCGATTGAGTCTGAGTTTGGCATTCCAATTATTAATAAACGTATTTCTGTAACACCAATTGCCATTATTGCGGGTTCAAGTACGGACGCAGATTATGTGGAATTCGCAAAAACGTTAGATGCAGCAGCGAAAGAAGTGGGTGTTAACTTTATCGGTGGTTACTCCGCACTTGTTCAAAAAGGTTATACCAAAGGCGATGAAATATTGATTCGTTCAATTCCGCAAGCATTGGCTCAGACAGAACGCGTTTGTTCTTCGGTCAATGTAGGGTCGACAAGGACAGGAATTAACATGGATGCTGTTCGTCAAATGGGTGAGGTCATTAAAGAAACAGCGAATCTAACGGCGGATACTCAGGGATTAGGTTGTGCTAAATTAGTCGTTTTCGCCAATGCGGTGGAAGATAATCCTTTTATGGCTGGGGCATTTCATGGCGTTGGTGAGGCAGACTGTGTCATTAATGTCGGCGTTAGTGGTCCGGGTGTAGTTAAACGTGCCATCGAAAAAGTGAAAGGTGAACCATTTGACGTTGTGGCAGAAACAGTGAAACAAACCGCTTTTAAAATTACGCGAATGGGTCAACTAGTTGGTCAGGTAGCTTCCGAAAAGCTTGGTGTTCCTTTTGGAATTGTGGACTTATCACTTGCACCAACTCCAGCTATTGGTGATTCAGTAGCACATATTTTAGAAGAGATGGGACTTGAAATGGTCGGTACTCACGGAACAACAGCTGCATTAGCACTTTTAAATGATGCAGTGAAAAAAGGCGGCGTGATGGCTTGCGGACATGTTGGCGGTTTATCCGGTGCTTTTATTCCCGTTTCTGAGGATGCTGGAATGATTGAGGCAGTAAAGCAAGGAGCGCTTAATCTCGAAAAACTAGAAGCGATGACAGCAATCTGTTCTGTCGGTCTTGATATGATTGCTGTGCCAGGAGATACAACGGCGGAAACGCTCGCTGCGATGATTGCGGATGAAGCGGCAATTGGCGTTATTAACAATAAAACAACTGCTGTTCGGGTGATTCCTGCCAGTGGAACAAAAGTTGGCGATATGGTTGAATTTGGCGGATTACTCGGAACGGCTCCCGTAATGCCAGTGAACGGCAAGTCTTCTGCAAGTTTTATTGCTCGTGGCGGACGAATTCCAGCACCAATTCATTCTTTTAAAAACTAACAAAAAGGTTTCCTCGCAAATTGGAGGAAACCTTTTTTAGGTTGTTTTTCGTTCCACTAAATGGAAATCTAAATCAAGTAGAGGTAAATTACTACCGAATAATTTATTCATAATAATTGTAAATGCATTTTCAGCTTGTGAGTATACAGGATAATGAATCGTTGTAATATCAAGTAAATGAGCGATTTCCATATTATCAAAACCGCAAATTGCAAAATCTTCAGGGATGCTGTGTCCAGACCGCCTAGCCTCCGTTAATAACCCCGCTGCAAAATAATCATTTGGTGTCAAAAAGGCATCAGGTTTATGTTCGATTTCTTCCCACCAATGAGCAATTTTCTCGCCATCTTGTCGACTTCCCATACCGTAAAACTGTCGAAATTCATGAGAATCAAGCTCGTAACGTTCGCAAAAATCCTTAAAAGCAAGCATGCGACTCTGTGTGTTAAGCCCAGTTGTATTTCCATAAACATTTACAAATTTTCGGTAGCCTTTTTTATAGAGATGTTCTAATCCCAAAGTATAACCATCATATTGATTCATAAATACAGAAGGGATTTTTTCGCTCTCTACTCGTTGCCATGTCACAATTGGACCGTATTTTGTATAATGTTCAATCGTTTTCCAGTCATTAGAGCGAATAACCAAAACAAGTGCATCAATTTTCTTTTGTCGTAACATTTCTAGGGCTTCAAGTTCTTTATCTTGATCAATTCTGGTCATAAACAGCGTAACATTATAACCATGTTCTTGTGCCATCATTGTAAAACTCTTTAAAAAAACATTAAGTGAGTCTGTAAAACTAGGAATTACCATACCAATTAACTTAGTTGCTCCTTTTTTTAAAGAAACGGCATTTAAATTTGGGACGTAATCCAACTGATCTATTATAGCCTGAACGCGCTTTCTGGTTTCTTCACTGACATAATCACGTTTATTAATAACTCGTGAAACGGTTGCTGATGAAACGCCAGCTAGTTTCGCGATTTCTTGTATATTTGCCACTTGTCATACACCTCGATTTCTCGTAGCTCTATAATTAGTATACCAAAAAAGCCCGTCAAATAGCCAGTTTAGAAAAATTTAAAATTATTGCTTGACCTGTAATGCATTACATGAATTATGCTGGATTTGTAAAAGAAAACGCTTTTAAATTTTTAGGAGGTACATTAATTATGAAAAAAGGTGTAAAAATCGTTACAATTGGTGGAGGTTCTAGCTATACACCAGAACTTGTTGAAGGATTTATTAAACGCTATCATGAACTTCCAATTAAAGAACTTTGGCTAGTAGATATTGAAGCTGGTCGTGAAAAACTAGAAATCGTTGGTAATATGGCAAAACGTATGGTTAAAGCAGCTAATATTGATTGTGAAGTACATTTAACACTTGATCGCCGTGAAGCATTAAAAGATGCAGACTTTGTCACTACACAATTTCGTGTAGGCTTGCTTGAAGCACGTATTAAAGATGAAAGAATTCCGCTTAGCCATGGTATTATCGGTCAAGAAACAAATGGTGCAGGTGGTATGTTTAAAGCATTCCGCACAATTCCTGTCATTCTTAGTATCGTAGAAGATATGCGCGAATTATGCCCAGATGCTTGGTTGATTAACTTCACAAACCCAGCAGGTATGGTAACAGAAGCAGTACTTAAATATGGTAAATGGGACAAAGTTATTGGTCTTTGTAACGTACCAATTGGCGCTATTAAGAGTGCATCAGATGTACTTGGAAAACCAGAAGAAGACTTATTCTTTAAATTTGCAGGAATTAATCACTTACACTGGCACCGTATTTTTGACAAAGATGGCACCGAATTAACAGAGACTGTAATTGATGGACTTTATGGACCAAATGCTAATCCAGGAAAAGTCGTTGAAAACATTAAAAATATGCGCTTCCTATATGAACAAGTAAAACATTTAAAAATGCTTCCTTGTCCATATCACCGCTATTACTACATGACAGATGCAATGCTTGAAGAAGAACTAGCATCATTCAAAAATGAAGGTACACGCGGAGAAGTCGTGAAAAAACTAGAAGATAGTCTGTTTGAATTATATAAAGATCCAAATCTTGATTATAAACCAGAAGAACTATCTAAACGTGGCGGTGCTCATTATAGTGATGCTGCCTGTGAAATTATTAATTCTATCTACAATAATAAAGGTACATTAATGGTTGTTTCTACACGTAATAATGGTGCAATTGATGATGTTCCTTATGATAGTGCAATAGAAATTACAAGTGTTATCCGCGCACATGGGGCAGAGCCAGTTAATTTTGGTAAATTCCCACCAGCTCAACGTGGATTACTACAAGTGATGAAATCTATGGAAGAATTAACTATCGAAGCAGCTGTAACAGGAGATTATGCAACAGCACTTCAAGCTTTCACTTCTAATCCACTCGTTCCAAGCGGCGACCTAGCAAAAACTATTTTAGATGAAATGCTAGAAGCGCATAAAGAATTCTTACCACAATTCGCGAAATAATAATAAAAAGGGACTCCGATTTTATGGGAGTTCCTTTTTTTATGCAAAAAATTTATAGAATTTTCCAAATCAAGTTGACTGACTATTTTATTTGTAGTAATATTTTAAAAGTATATCATAATTCTAAAAAGTCAAAAAACTAAAAAGGGGTTTATACATGTCACAGATGCTAGCTTTTGTTACAGTTGTACTTATTTTATTTATTGGGGACGTTGTTGCCACAAGAACGAAAGCGTGGGTTCCTTCCGTTTTTGTATGTGCGATATTATTTCTATTCGGTTATTGGACATTTTTTCCAAGTAATATTGTTGAAATTGCGGGAATACCACCGATTGTTGCAACACTTTTAATGTATTTACTAATTACGAACATGGGAACTTTGCTTTCTGTTCGAGAACTAATGAATCAATGGAAAACGATTTTAATTGCGATTTCTGGGATTTTAGGAATTCTAGCACTACTATTTACAATTGGAACACTAATATTTGATTTTAAAACAGTTGTTGTAGTTGCCCCGCCGCTTGTTGGTGGAGTTGTTTCCTCGCTAATTATGTCGGAAGCGGCAAAAGCAGCAGGACTAGTAAGTTTATCCGTATTAGCAATTTTAATTTATGTTATGCAAGGATTTGCAGGTTATCCATTAACTTCGATTATGCTAAAAAAAGAAGGAAAGCGGATGTTATCTAAATATCGCTCAGGAGAATGGAAACCAACCAATGAAACCACACAAATTGAAGGTCAGGATACGCACGAAACACCACGACTTTTCCGGAAAATTCCTGATAAATATAATACCAATTATTTTAAATTTCTACGTCTTGGAATTGTTAGCTTTTTAGCTTATGGATGTTCGGTTCTAATTGATCCAATTTTAACAGTCAGTCCTTTTGTCCTTTGTTTATTGTTTGGTGTTATTGCTACTTCTATCGGGTTTTTAGAGCGCCAACCGTTACAAAAAGCGAGTGGTTTTGGCTTTGCGATTATGGGACTAATGTTGTTTATTTTTGATGGACTTAAAAATGCAACCCCAGAAATGTTACTTGAATTAATATGGCCAATGTTTGGAACAATTGTTATTGGTATTATCGGAATGTATATTTTCTCTTTCATTGTCGGTAAAATTCTTGGCGTAAGTAAAGAGCTTGCTTTTGCAGTATCACTTACCGCTTTATACGGTTTTCCAGCCGATTATATTATTACAAATGAAGTAATTAATTCATTAACGAGCGATCAAAAAGAGCGAGATGCTTTGACCAGTCATATGCTACCACCTATGCTTGTTGCCGGTTTTATTACTGTAACAATTGTCTCAGTTGTTTTAGCGGGCATTTTTGTAGGATTCCTGTAAAATAGAGAATGGGAGGAATGCCAGATGAAAACAAATCTAGAACGAATTAAACAGCATTTAGAAAAATTGGATACATATAACGCGACACCAGGAGAAGGAACCACTCGTCTTACTTATAGTAAAGAAGATTTAGGTGCGCGGAATTATTTAAAAAACGAAATGGCGAAAGTAGGATTGACGGTTACAGAGGATGCAATTGGCAATATCTATGGAAGACTTGAGGGAGCGAGACCAGATTTGCCAGCAGTTGTTGTTGGATCACACTTTGATTCCGTTCCAAATGGCGGTGCTTTTGACGGTCCAGCTGGCGTAATTACCGGACTTGAAGTAGCAACAGTCTTTCATGAACAAAAGTACAAGCCTTATTATCCACTTGAAATAATTGCAATGGTGGAAGAAGAAGGATCGCGTTTTGGTGCTGGACTTTTTGCTTCACGTGCTATTACTGGAAAAGTAACAAAGGAAATGTTATATCAGATGAAAGATAGTGACGGGATTACTGCAGCTGAAGCTATGAATAGTCTCGGATTTGATGCAAATAAAGTAACAGAAGCCATTCGCACTAAAGAATCAATCAAAGCTTTTATCGAGCTGCATATTGAGCAAGGACCAATTTTAGAAAATGCTGGTGAAGATGTTGCAATAGTTGATACGATTGTTGGTTTGACGGAAATAAAAGTAACGGTTAATGGGCAAGCAGGTCATGCTGGAACTACACCAATGAATAATCGAAATGATGCTTTAAATGCCGCCGTCCACATTTTAACACAGCTTCCAGAGCTCGCAATTCAAGAGGGAAATGGAACGGTGCTAACAGTTGGGAAATTAAACGTTTTTCCAAATGGAGCGAATGTTATCCCGAATAAAGTTGTTTTCACTGTCGATATTCGTGCAAAAGAAGAAAAACATGTCCAAAACACGCTGGAAAACGTGAAAGCTGTTATTAATCAAACGCAACAAAGCGGCATTATATGTGAAATAGAAGATATGCTTTATGAGAAACCTACTCAATTATCACAAGAAATTCACCAAGCTCTGTCTGCAAGTGCTGAGAAATTAGACTTTAAATACAGAACAATGGTTAGTGGCGCTGGTCATGATGCGATGATTTTTGCAAATTTAACAGAGGTAGGACTTGTTTTTGTTCCAAGTCATAATGGAATCAGCCATGCACCAGAAGAATGGACTGATTATGATAAACTTCAAAAAGGTATTGAGGTTGTTTTAGACACAGTAACAAAATGGACGGAGGAAAGTGCAGATGAATAATAAAATAAAACAGCATATTTTAAAAGAAGAGAATGAAATGATTGCATTCCGTCGTGATTTACATCAACATCCGGAGTTGCAGTGGCAGGAATTCCGAACAACTGATCAAGTAGCAAAAGAGCTTGATAAACTTGGTGTTCCATATAAGCGCACAGAGCCAACTGGATTAATTGCTGATTTAGTAGGTGGAAAACCAGGGAAAACAATTGCATTAAGAGGGGATATGGATGCGCTTCCGGTACAAGAGCTAAACGACTCACTTGCTTATAAGTCTACAGAAGATGGCAAAATGCACGCTTGTGGACATGATTCTCATACATCCATGTTACTAACTGCCGCAAAAGCGCTTAAAGAAGTTCAAGCGGAATTAAACGGAACTGTCCGTTTTATTTTCCAGCCATCTGAAGAAAATGCAGAAGGTGCTAAAGAAATGGTGGCGCAAGGAGCGATGGAAGGTGTTGACCATGTTTTTGGCATTCATATTTGGTCTCAAATACCAAGTAATAAAATTTCCTGTATAGTCGGTTCCTCTTTTGCTTCAGCCGATATTGTTCAAATTGATTTTAAAGGTCAGGGTGGACATGGCGCAATGCCGCACGATACGATAGATGCAGCAGTAATTGCTTCCTCATTTGTAATGAATTTGCAAGCAATCGTTGCCCGAGAAACAGATCCACTTGACCCAGTCGTGGTAACTATTGGGAAAATGGAAGTAGGTACTAGATTCAATGTTATCGCGGAAAATGCCCATTTAGAAGGAACAGTTCGTTGTTTTAATAACACTACACGTGCTAAAGTAGCAAAATCAATTGAACACTACGCAAAACAAACCGCCGCGATATACGGAGGTACAGCAGAAGTCGTTTATACAGAAGGAACACAACCAGTGATCAATGATGAAAAAAGCGCTTTGCTTGTCCAAAAAACCATTGTGGAATCTTTTGGAGAAGCTGCACTATATTTTGAAAAGCCAACAACTGGCGGCGAAGATTTTAGTTATTTTATGGATGAAGCACCAGGAAGTTTTGCTTTAGTTGGTTGCGCGAATGCAGAAAAAGATACGGAATGGGCACACCATCATGGTCGTTTTAATATCGATGAAAGTGTCATGAAAAACGGAGCAGAACTATACGCGCAATTTGCTTATAATTATTTAAATCAAGATGAATTCTAAATAAGAAAAGCCTTCGCTAACGTAAGCGGAGGCTTTTTTCATAACTACTATTGTTTTTCAACTACATGTACATCTTCAAAGGAACCATATTTAGTCCACCAAGGAACGGCACCTTCATCAAGTAATTTATCAAGCGAAGTAATATTTTCTTTACCTTGAGTACGAAGCCATTCACGAAGCGCTTCTTCACCTTGTTTACCATATACTTCAATACCATCAGCCCATGTTGCGCGACCACAAAGCACGCCACTATATTGAACGTTATGTTGATTTGCGAATTGAATGGTTTTATGGAACATTTCAGAAGTTACACCAGCACTTAAATAAATAAATGGAAGTGGGCTTAGATCAGAACATTCTTCAAAATGACGAGCAGCCTCATCTTGTGTATAAGCTACTTCTCCTTCTGCAAAACCTTCTACATATTTAAAGTTAACTGGTACTTCAAGTTTTAGAACATCTACCCCATAACGTGGTTTAGAGAATTCTTTAATGGAAGCTTTTACTTTTGCGGGTTTTAATTTGGCATACTCAAGCGAACCAGAATCAGTCACTTTTGCATCATAAGTAATCGGTTCTAAGAAAAATGGAATATCAACCGCGCGACATTCAGCACCAATTCTTTCTAAAAAGGCATATTTAATTTCATTGATTTCTGCTGGTTCATCAGGATCATAATAAACAAGAATTTTAACAGCATCTCCGCCATTTTCTTTAATACGAAGGGCAGATAAATCTTCAATTAAATCTGGTAATTTACCAGGAGTAGTTGCATCATAACCTGTTTTTTCATAAGAAGTTAAAAGTCCGCTTCCTTCATGACGAGCTTTAATTGCAGGAGTACCATATTCTAAATCAAGCAAGATTGCAGAAGCATATGGAGTTAGCTCTTCAGATACTAGTTGTTTAAAGTCTTCTACATCTTTTTTATTTTCCGTTCCTTTAGCTTGTTGAATCATCTTTTTAAGGGAGCCACGTTGGTCAATCGCAAGTGCCGCGATAACGCCTTTATCATTAGAGAGTCTTTGCAAACCATCAAATTTACCTTTTGTTATTTGTACCATTTTTATCTAATCTCCTTTATAGCAATTTGTTATTATTTAATCAATTTGTCCTCAAATACTATACCACTAAAAAATTTTTTTCAAACATGGGTATATTTGCACATTGATTTATGAATGAGAATAAATTACTATGGATTTGGAGTGTTAGGCACTAGTGGAGATTTGGGATAATTTCCACAGATGCATATTTCTTTTGGGAAGTCATTTAATGATTAGACCAGGAGTGATGGAATGAATCGACGCGAAAGACATAAAAGAAAGAAAAGAAAAAACATCATTATCGTGTTGTGTGCTATGTTTATATTATTTGTAACTACAAGTTGGATAATTGTTGAGATTCAAGCCAAAAACCAACAAGCAGTAACAAAATCTAAACCAGTACAAAAAAGTGCAGCGCTTAAACCGACAAAACCATTTAAACCTAAACCTGTCAAAGAAAAACCAACAGAAACAACCGTAAATAATCAAGAAATTGATAACTATTTACAACAAATTGGTTTTAGTGGTTCGGTGCTTATTGTTCGTGATGGAAAAACCATAGTACAGAAAGGTTACCTGGATGCTAATCGTGAAACTAAACAACCGAATACACCAGATACACTTTACTACATCGGTTCGTCGCAAAAAGCAATTATCGCAACAGCAATTTTACAATTAGAAGAGCAAGGGAAAATAAGCACGGACGATCCAATTTCTAAATATCTGCCAAATTTTCCTAATGGGAATCAAATTTACATTAAGAATTTCTTGAACCACACATCAGGGATTGTTGGCCATCAAGAAAAAATTGGGACAATTACGCCGGAAAAGTTAATAGAAGATATTGAGAAACAGGGGATAGAATCTAATACTGGGGCATGGAATTATTCGGACTCAAATTATGCTGTTTTAGCATACTTGGTTGAAATTCTTAGTGGAAAGTCATTAAAAAGTTATCTCAAAGAAAAAATATTTGAACCATCAGGTATGAAAAATACAGGGTTTAATCAAAAAGATGTTAAAAAAGGGGAAAATGACTCAACAGGATATTATATTAATAAAGATGGCTCTTACAGGAAACCGGAATTAGTAGATTTATCACAAATGTATGGTTCAGGAGATATATGTATGACTGCCCAAGATTTATACTTGTTTGACAAAGCTTTAATGGATAAAAAATTAATTTCTGAAACAAGTTTGAAGAAAATGTTTACATCTGGAAGTACTTCTGGATATGGCATGGGATTTTACGTGGATCCAGGAAGCTATAATAGTCATGGGGTACTCAGTGGCTGGAATGTTTCTAATAGTATGAGTCATACTGGAAGAACGTATGTTATCTTATTTTCCAACATCCAGAATAATATTGCTTCCTTTGGAAAAGTGAATAACCATATTTACAATTTATTAAATAAATAGAAGAAACCTCGATTCTGAATATGGAATCGAGGTTTTCTTTTATTTTCCTGTAATTTGTTTTACGGTATCTTCCAATTGATAAAGTTGAGCAGCGGCGCTATAGTCACTCCATTTTGTGTTATCTACTTTATACACTTGGTTTTTCTGTACAGCGGGAATATCTTTCCAAACACCACTTAGCATTTCGTTAATAGAATCTTCATTACCATCTTCAGGCATTAAGATAAATAAACGATCTGCATCTTTTGCATAATTAGGTATTGCTTCGTTGGAAATTGCTTTTGTATCATGATTCATTTTCGCTTCGTCAGTTGGTGTGAAACCAGCTCCGGAAAATAATCCGTCGAAAATTTTTGGATCATGAATATAGATTTCTTTGCCATAAAATTGAATCACTGCCGCTTTTTCATTCTCCACTCCAGCATCTTTTAATGTTTGTTTAGCTTCTTTGGATGCAGCCACATAGTCTTCATCCCATTTTTCTTTTTCAGCTTTTTTATTTAAGAGACTTGCGATATTACTAAGTTGTTTATCAGGTGTATCTCCAAAATGTGTAATATATACTGGAGCGATTTTTTCAAGATTTTCTAAAAGATCTTTTTGGTAATCGCTAATAATAATTAAATCTGGATTTAAGTTGGCTACTTTTTCGATATTTGGTTTATCATTACCAACACTTTCTGTTCCTTTTGTTGCTTCGGGGTAGGTAGTGATGTAATAATCTAGCGTGCCAACTGGTTTAACACCTAAAATTTCCATTTCGCTTACGTTTTGAAGCGCTACAATGCTTTTCGGTGTAGTTGGTACTTCCACTTTACGATCAAGTGCATCCGTTACTGTTTTTGTTGCATTTTCCTTTTCTTTACTTGAATCTTTATCTGAAGAACTGCCACAAGCGGTTAAAACTACTGCTAAAAGTAATGTCATAAAGATAGCAGCCCATTTATGCTTTTGATACATTATGTTTCCTCCCTAATTGAAAATGATTTTCATTATCGTTATAAAAATAATTATATCGAAAACGGGAGGAAATAACAAGGTGAAAATTAGCACAAAATGTTTTTATTTTAGAATTGGATGTTATCACCTATAGTAAGCGTTGGGAAAATTTCAGGTGATACAATAATAGCTCCTGGTAATACTTCATTTTCACCAGATCGGAAGTAGATAGAAATATGACCAAGCTCTTCCAAGTTTTTATTTGCTTCTGAACCAACTTCTTCTATTATATACTCTTGTGTACCGAAAGTTAGTTTGTTTCCTTTTTGGATGGCGTTATTAGGTGTTTGTTCAAATTTATGAATAACCGATATTTCTCGTAATTCATTGGTTGCTGTTGGTCCAAAGAGTATGACAATTTTTTCTTCTTCAAAAGCAGGGACAAGTGGACCGATTTCAATTATTTTACTTTGTGTCATAGTGAACTCCTCCTTTAAAAATTAGTACATTCCGATACTGAATACCCAAGCAATCACAACTGCTAGAACACCAGTGATCATCCGGCTATATAAAATGGCTGGAACCCCAAATTGAACAGTCTTCGGTTTAGCTTCAGCAAGTGATAGACCAACTGGAATAAAGTCGCAACCAGCTTGAGCATTAATAGCAAATAAAGCTGGAAGAGCATAAGTAACAGGGATAGCGCCAATAGCAATTTGTGAACCAATCAATACACCGATGACCTGGGCAATAACTGCACCTGGACCAAGAATTGGCGATAAAAATGGTAAGCTACAAATAAAGGCAATAAGTAACATCCCCCAAATTGAACCAGCCAGAGGGGATAGGGTATTGGCAATTAGTTTTCCGATTCCTGTATAGTTTATAATACCGATAATCATACTAATGAAAGCCATAAAAGGAATAATATTCTTAATAAGCATATCAACAGAATCACGACCTGCTTGATAGAAAATTCCCATCGCTTTACCAACACCGCGTGAAAATTTAACAAGGAATCCTTCTTTTAATTCATGAGCTTCTTGTTGATCTTCCTTGATTTTGGCGTAATCTTCTTTAAACTTTTCCCGGTCAAAAGGTTTTCCAGGATTGGCTTCAGTAGTAGTGACTTCTATATCTTCAGGTTTTACACCAGAAACGAAAATATCTTCTGTAATATGTTTTGCTAGTGGACCAGAAGGAGAAGAAGGAAGAACATCTACTGTTGGAATACGTTTCATAGGATAGACGCCAATTCGTGCAGTGCCCCCACAATCAATAACTACGCACATCATTTCTTCTTCTGGAATAGAGTTTTTAAAACCATCAACTGCTTCTGCTCCTGATAATTCTGCTATTTTTTTAGCAACAGGATGAATACCGCCACCAGTGATAGAAACTACTTTTATTCTTGGCTCGCTAGGTGTTAAATCTAGCCCAGTCCCCCAACCACCTTGGCCTTTGTTTACATGAATGGATTGATACATTTTATTTGCCTCCTATCTATCTCAGACTTTTTCTTTTCGCATTAGGAATTTTGTAATGGTTTCTGTAATAACACCACGCATTAAGATAACAACGATACCAGCTAAAAAGTAACGTACAGCAAGGCTTGACATACTATAACCGGCTTCAACAACCCCATTAGCAATACCTAAGTAAACAAAAAGTTCTCCGGCATTTGCATAAGGGAAAAGTCCGGTTACAGGGTGTAAAAATGAAACTACAGAGTCATAAAAGGCAGGTTTTTGATGTTCTTTTACAAAGCGACCAAACGTATAAGCCATTGGATTGGTTAGCATTAATACAGATAAAACTGGCATAAGTGTATAACGCAAAATTATATTTTTAGCAGAAAATTGGATGGCTCTGTTAACTCGCTCTTCCCCGATAAAAGCAATAATCGAGTAAGTAAAGGTTAAAAGGACAATTAAAAGAGGGACAATTCCCGTCATAAAACTTATAAACTGTTTACCACCGGCTTCGAAAAGACCGATAAAGTTCGTTCCAAACCATTCGATATAATCCATTCGGAAACACTCCTTTTTGATTTATTAAAGCGCTTTCAAACAACTGTTAACTGTTTTGATAACTGCTTTTTCTTGGATAGAATTTTTTTGTTTATTTGTTAATTCAGTGAGAATTTCAGATAATTCTTTTTGCTGATAGTTGGTAAAGGTTTTGAATTTTGCAAAAACCGTTTTTCCAGTTAAAATCTGACATTCATGAACAACTTGCTTTTCATTTACAACCAGTATTGCAACGGCACTTGAGCGGAATTTCAAGCGTTCCATTTCGGAATAAAGGTGAAAGCCGATTTTTCCAGCATATTTTGTCGCGACTTTATTCATATGGTGTTGATAATACCGCACTTGAAAAAAAGCTAAGAATGTCTGAGCGATAAAAATAAGGGAAGCAATTAGAACGATATTCATCTATTTTCCTCCTTATAATTGGCGGGAAAAGTAGGAAACAACCATTCCCGCCATGTTAAATTAATTACTAAAAGTTTCATCTTGTAGTTTTCTAAGTTTCCAAACGGTAGTAGACTCATCAAGTGTGACATCTTCGTCTGTAATGAAAGTACCAGCTTTAATATTTCGACGGGCTATAACTTCACCACTAATTAAGCCGATTGGAATATGCCCATTTGTTGCCATATCAACATGTGTTTCTAAGACGCCACGAACACAGAAACCGCCGATTCCATCAAGTTTTTCACCTGCTTGAATATCTTTTTTCGCGACAGAAACGGTTTCTGAAACTGGCGCGCCTTTTGGTACAATAGCATGATCATGATTAAGAACAGCTTTGGCAATTGTGAGTGGTGTTTCAAGACTTGCTAAGTGATAAGGACGGTAGAGGATGTGATGATCGCGTTCACCTTTTTTCATTAAATAGCTTAATTCATGACTAACGCCTTCATTTTGTCCTTTAACAATAACGAAAACTCCTGGTGCTAAACCGTCGACATATTCAACAACACCAAACTTATTTAAAATTCCGCCTTGTTCTTTTAAGTCTAAATCTTTAATAACAGAATCAACATCACCAGAGATACCGTGCATTCCAACTACATCAGGAACATAACCAATGGCATTGGAAAGTAAATTCATTTCAGCCATTGTTTTAGTACCATCCTGGAAAGCAGCTAACATATGAGAAGCCATATTTTTTCCATCTGCTTCGACTTGGCAGCTATCTGGATTAGCGTTGATTTTTAATTTATTGTTTTTTCCTTTTCCGGCAACAAGTACTTCCATTCCCATGGATTTGGAAAATTCATAAAGTTCAGTTATTGCAGCGGGCTCATCGCCATCTGAACCGGTATAAACTAAACCAGCACTATCATATAATTTTTTCATCAGTGGGCCGATTGTAATATCAATTTCAACATTAAGTAATACAAGTTGTTTTTTTGCAAGTAAGGTTTCTAGGGAAATTTTTGCTCCGACTTCTGGGACACCTGTAGCATCGACAATCACTTCTACCAGATCAGAATGAATAATTTCTTTAAAGTCATTGGATAATAGAATTTTTTCTTTTTTTGTAGCAGTAGCATTGTAAGCATCAGCAGCTTTTTTTGCAGCTTCCACATGAATGTCACTAATACCAACTACACTCATTCCTGGAATAGCAGCGATTTGTGAAATCATCCCGAATCCCATTTGTCCGGCACCGATAACTCCGACACGAATAGGATTATTTTCTTGTTCACGAGCAAGTAACTGTCTGTATAAAGTCATTTCAAGTTCCTCCTAGTAATCGTTTTCATTAATCAAAATAAAATTCCGGATAAAGCTGTTTTATTCTAATTAATGAGAATCTGACATTTGTCACCACTAGTGACAAATGTCGTATTTCACGAATCAAATATAACATTTAAACGTTTTCTCGTCAATGAAATATTATACATTTTTATTTTTAAATACATAAAAAAAGCTCAAACTGATTGGGACAGAGAGCTTTTTGAGGTTTTATTTTTTGGGAGTTTTAAAGCTTAGTTAGTTTTAGTTTTGAAGAATATATTCAGCCATTCTATCAGTTATCACAATCACATCTATTAATCCGGCTGTAAGTGCTGCTTCGAGAGCGCCTTTTTTATGCAGTCCATTTGCAAGTGCAACAACAGTAGGAATATTTTTTAGTTCTTCCAAACTTAAGCCAATCACATGTGTATTGATTTTTGTGTTAGCTTCTTCTCCATTTGCTGTATAGAAGCGAGAATTAATATCACCAATAACATCCTTATAACGTAATTCCTCGATAATTTCTGGTGTAATATAACCGATTTCTTCCATTGTACTGTCATTATAAGGGCTAGAAATCCCAACTATCGCCATATCTACTTTTTTTCCTTCTTCCAAGACTTCATTAATATATTTATTTTTGGATAAATCATTTTTCATTTCGGTATCTTCTACAAGTGCGGGTGCATAAAGATACTTGGAATGGCACTGCATTTTCTTTTTTAAGTCATAACAGATTTGGTTGGAGTGGAGATCAATATCACTGGATCCCATTCCGCCAATAAGGGGAATAATTGATAAATCTTTATGAGGGATATATGGAAATTCATTGGCAAATTTGCGAATCGTTTTTCCCCAAGAAATTCCAAGAGTATTTACTTTAGCAATACGTTTACTAAGCGTATAAGCGGCTTCTTTGGCTAGAAAATTCAATGCCTCTTCTTCCGACATATCATGTGTTGCGACTACAATTGCTTCTTCTAGCCCAAATTTTTCTTCTAACTTTTGTTCTAAGTCAACTGTGTAATAAGTTTCATCCTTAATAAAGATTTCCACAATCCCTAAATCTTTGGCACGTTGTAGTGTTTTGGAAATGATTGATCTAGATATCCCGATTTTTTTAGCAATTTGTGCTTGGGTCCAACCGTAATGATAATACCAGGTAGCGATTTTCACCATATCTCTTTTTTCTTCCCATTTCATCTTTATTACCTCCATTCTACATAATAACGGAACAAAAGTTATACGCTGTCACAAATGTTTTATGCTAATAGTATCATATAAAACGGTTTATGCAAAGTTGGTCAAAGGAAATTTATTTGTGTCAAAATGACAAACGTTGATTTGGCTTTTGTAAGAATGCTTTTCACGATTTGTTAAATAATTTTTGAATAAAAAAAGTGCTTTTTCCTCTCTGAAGAGAAATTCAGTCGACTACTTGCATGCTATTATGAATAAGACTTTTAAACAGTTTATATATTATTGTCAGGTTCACTTCTAGATAAACTAACTATTTCTTAAGGAGATTGAAAAAATGAAAATTAATTGGAAAATATTTCTATTGTTTATTCTGTTGCTATCATTGATTGTTCCAGTTTATACAAGTGCGGTAGAAACAGAAAGCGATACTACGACTGAATTAGAGGCTACTGAGAATGTGTCTGAGGGAGAAGGAGGTGTGGAAGAGGAAGTTGATTCGGTGGAAGTTTTGCCAGAAGTTTTGCCAGAAGTTTTGCCAGAAGTTCCGATAGCTCCTCAAAAGATAGAGGAAAAAACTAATGAGGATAAATCTGAAGTATTAACAAATAAAAATCCTTTAAGAAGTTCAGAAGTGAAAAAAGTAACTGCAATTCCTTCAAGCAGCACCATTGCTACTGTTTTTCCAGATGCAGAAATGGCGAACACGATTGTTACATCATTGAATTCATCTATGTATAGCCCAACTCAGTTCAGAAGGAATTGGACCGTAAATGATACTGTGACGGAAAATGATTTAAAAACAATTAGCCGGATTCTAGGGGATGGTGAGAAACTTAATTCTATAGAAGGAATACAATACTGTACACAAGTAGAGGAAATTTCATTTAGCAGTTCTGCGGCTAGTATCACTACAGGTCTTGATAATCTTTCACCTCTAGCAGAAGCGGTCGGTGGATATCCTAATCTGGAAACACTAACATTAGTTGGTATGTTAAAGCTTCAAGACTTGACTTCTCTTAGTCAAATTGATGGCGGGTTTCCGGAATTAACTACTTTTAATATTAAAACTGTTAGTTGTCAAGACTTTTCTTTTTTAACAAAAGTACCTGGAGGGTTTCCTCAATTAAAGAATTTGAGTATAAATACTACTAGATTTCAAGACTTAAGTGTATTTTTAAATATTGAAAACGGACTTCCTAATTTAATAAATTTAAATCTATATGGAAACAAAATCAGTGATACCTCTCCATTGGCTAATTTTAACGAGCTATCACAATTAGAGTTCTTAGATTTAGGAAATAATTTAATTGATAATCTAGATTTTTTTGCAAACTCAATTGGCGGAGTTCCTAATTTAAAACGACTCAACCTAGGCGCTAATTCAATAGAAAATAAAGCATTGGAAAGTTTTCCTAATTCACTCACAGGTTTTCCGAAGTTAGAGACCTTATATTTAGGGCAAAATAGAATAAGTGACATAACTTCACTAACGCAAACGGATTTTTCAAATTTGACATTTTTTGATCTTAAGTATAATCAGATATCCGATATATCATTACTAGCAAATATGCAGTTCAACTATTCGATTTTTATTAGTGCTAGTGGACAAGGAATATTGCTTCCGGTTATTAACTCAGTTCCTACAAATCAAAATTTTGCAACTAAAAGTATAGATATTATAGATGAGTTAGGTAATAATCGACAGCCTAATCAGTTCTTGCCAACTACAGGTACTTATCAAGCTATTGATTCACAAATTACTTGGCCAGCAAGTACTATGTTAACTGACCCCTCATACTTAATGTATGGTTACGTTCGTCCTTTTATTCCAGCCCGTAAGGGAGTTTCGTATGGCTGGGATTATACGAGAAATGAAAATGGAAGAACTGTGTCATTTGGTGGAACGGTCTACCAGCCATTAAATTATATACACTTCCCACCCACAATAACAGCAGACAATTTAAAAGAATACGTCGAGAATGAAACAGTGACAGAAGCCGAGTTTTTAACAGATGTCCATGCTGCAACAGATGATGGTTCTGCAGTAGATTCTGACTTTGAAACGGTAGTTAATAAATCAGTTCCAGGTGATTATGTAGTAACATTAACAGCTTCCAATAATATTGGTGCTGCAACACCTGTAACTATAACAGTATCTATTATGCCTATTTTAGAGCTAAAAGTTCCAACTGATTTCCGAATGGATTTAGATGCAAATACAGATGCAGTGCCCATTTCAGATACAAAACAAACGCTAAATTGTTATGGAGCTACTGGTGAAGCAAAATTAGAAGTAATTGATCGTCGAAGTGCAAAAGCTGGATGGAAATTAGTTGGATCAATGACTCCATTTATGAATAGTACAGGAGATATACTCGAGTCCCCGCTTAAATACCAGAGCCATACATTAGCACTAGGTTCAGTTTATTTAAACACAACTAATCAACCAATTGAAAAACAGGCAGCGAGTGTGCAAACGGGATATATTACCACTGATTTTGATTTGCAAAATGAATTAACAATGGAAATTTTACCAAATGATGCTTTAGTTAACGATAGTTATGAAGCGCTTGTGACATGGACTTTGGAAGATGCACCGTGATAAATCATTACTCTAACCTAACTATCGCGTATTTTTGAAGCTTATTAGAATATATTAAATAAACTTATTTTTCCTTTTTGTGACAAAAAAACAAACTGTATTTTCCATTATATACAAACACTTTCATGGCAATCCTAAATTTTTAAACAAAAGAAAGCGGTCTTCTTGCCTCTCTATAGAGAAAAACTATTAATGTTCGCATGGTAACATTAATTTAGTTCTCGCCAGATTTATACATAGTTTAACTACTACATTTAGAGGGAGTGTTTTAATGAAAGATTTATTTACGCATGAAGAGTTTGTTGGCATGATGCAAAAATATGGTTTGAAGCATACAAAACGGAAGTTAAAACGTGGTGAAGATATTCTAACACATGCAGCTAATTTAAATAGTGTTATTTTATTAATGAGTGGTTATATTAGCACATACACATGTGAAGCTCCTGAGAAATTAATAACCATTTGTGATCCTGGTATTTTTTTAAGTTATTCTATTTTGGAAGAAACATCAGTGGTGGTCACAAATATAGCCTTATCAGAAACTTGCGAGATATATGAATACAAAAAAGAAGATGTTGAATATGCATTAACACTATTTCCGGAAAATTTTGGATTCCAATATTTTTTTCTAAAAAAAATTGGACGCCATTTATACTATAAAACATTACTAAACGGAAAAAAACATAAAGAAAAGCTATATTATGCGATAAAGTATTTAGGTGAATTAATTGGTAGTAAAGATGAGAATGGAAATATCACTTTACCAAAAGAAATAACACTAAAAATTTTAATCGAATATAGTACTTTATCGAAAGCAGCGTTTTATAGGCAACGAATTTGTTTGCTAGAAAAAGAAATATTGCAAATGAATAAAAAACACTTTATTTTGAGAGAAGTTGTGCCCGAATTGGTACTACAATAACTCATTTATCTTTAAAGAATAATTAGTTAATAAACCGTAGATAGCTGATGAAGCTTCCTAAAGTAGTCGGAATAGTGCTAGCCAGATATTTGAGGTGACTAAAATTAGCAAATGTTTTTAAAGAGGTAAGTATCCAATTTTCACTACTCAAAATAAGCTAGTAAGACGAAATTTTCCTAAGCAAACAGTAAGTTAATGATGCCTATAAATCAAATATTACTTGGACTTTAGAAGACGTTCCAAGACTATAAACACACACTAAGTAAGGCAAAAGGAGTTATAGAAATTGAAAAAAATTATATTACTTTCATTTTGTAGTCTACTGTTGCTTGGTTTGCCATTAATCACGAGTGCATATACAGATACTGCAACTAGTCATGCGGGGGTTATTCTTAAACAGGACCTTGGTACAAAAACAGGGGAAACCGATGACAGAAGTGGCACTTTCCCCTCTAAAAAACCAATATCAAAATTACCCAAAACAGGGGACACATCAGAGCCGTGTCTTTTGTTACTAGGGCTTGGCTTACTAATATTAGCGACTAAAAGCCACGTAAAGGAGGTGAGGCAAAGCAAGTAGTTCAGGTTTCAAATGCACCACCAAAAAAAGGATAACAGAAAGAGGAGAATAATAATGATCAGTCAAACAGTAAAAGTAACAACAGCGAGTTTATTAGCACTAGGATTAATTGTAGCACCAGTACTTTCTGGAGATTTTGCTTCAGCAGCTACCTCTGTCACCAAAGATTCGAAAGCAACGGTTGAATTTGATAAAAGTACTATTCCGGATCCAACACCAATTAACCCCGATCCAGTGAATCCAGATCCAATTGTACCAGACCCAACAGATCCAACAGTAGGAACAGATGGTCTATGGATTTTAGCGGTATCCGATTGGGATTTTGGTATTCATAACGTAGCGAAATTATCTACTGGTTCAATAACTGCACATGCAGCAGACGATAGTATCTCTACATATATTGATACAAATAGTAATGGTCAACAAGACGCAAGTGAAGCAACCGTTATTCAACAAGTAACGCCATTTGCCCAAATTAGTGATGTTCGTGGTACGAATACAGGTTGGACACTTTCTGTTACAGGGAACGAATTTGAGGATTCTTCCACGCCAGCGAAAACTATTCCAGGTGCGCAGTTGACTATTCCAAAATCAACGGTTAATTCCGCTACCTCTACTGCACAAGCTCCAGTTGGATATGATAATGTCACTATTTCTATGACCGGCACAGGCGCAGTACCAGTAATGGCAGCACATGATAATCAAACGGCAACACCAACAAACTTTGGTGATGATGAAGGAATGGGAACTTGGTCTGATAGCTTTGGTTCTGCCGAAGTATCCGCAACAGAAACTTCTAAACCAGAATTAACTATTCCACAAAATGTAGTTGTCGCTGATGGAACTTACGAAAGTACTTTAACTTGGACTTTAAGTGACACGCCAGCAATTTAATATATCGGTTTCATATTTTAAAAGAGAAAACTTCATATTTTTATGTAGCTTTCTCTTTTTCTATGAAGCAATGAGGAGGAAAAAAAGATTTGAAAAAAATAATCACTATCGTATTTGCATGTATAATTGCTATTATCTGTTTTCCGGGTCAGCATGCAGAAGCGACCGATAATAGTAGTTTTTCTGTAAAAGCTATACTACCTGAAAATCAAGCATCTAGTGTAACTTATTTTGATTTACAAATGACACCAAAGCAAAAACAGACAATAAAAGTTGATATTACCAATCATAGTAAAGAAGAAATTATAATAAATTGTGTTGCTAATACAGCTATCACTAATGAAATGGGATATGTGGATTATTCGATTCCCAATACTAAACCAGATAAAACACTAAAATATCCTTTTTCAGATATTGCAAAAGAGAGTGCTAGTGAAATTAAACTAAAACCAAATGAAACAAAAGCCTGGGCAGTAGATATCCAAATGCCGGATGATAGTTATGATGGAATTATTTTAGGTGGATTACATTTCCAAGAGAAGAAGGAAGAAGAAAAGGATAAAGAATCCAAGCAAGAAAAAGAAGTACAAATTAAAAATGAGTATGCATATGTAATAGGGGTAAAACTCACAGAAAAGCCGATTGTAGTTAAACCAGATTTAGAGTTAAATAAAATTAAAGCAACTACCCGAAATTATCGGAATGTAGTAGAGATGAATTTGCAAAATACAAAAGCGACTTTAGTTGGTGGACTAAGCGTGGATGCAAAAATATATAAAAAAGGCAGCGATAAAGTTCTGCGCCAATCAAAACGGACAGACCTTTCAATGGCTCCAAACTCTAATTTTAATTATAGTGTGGATTGGGAAAATCAAACATTAAAACCGGGTAAATATAAGTTACACTTGGTTGCTAAAAATAAAGATGACGAATGGAAATGGACAAAGGAGTTTACCATTACTTCCGATGAAGCGAAAAAAGCGAATGATGTGGCCTTGGGGTTAGAGAAAGACTACACATGGATGTATATAACAGGTGGGATCCTGTTGCTTCTAGTTATTATCACGATAACTTATTTTATCGGAAAAAGAGCAGCAAAGAAAAAAGAATCAGAAGAAGAGTAATATAGATAACTTGAGACGCAGGAAGTAACTGTTGCGTTTCAAGTTGTTTTTACTATTTTTAACTACCAGTAAATTTTTTTGCTGAATTTAGAATAATTTTGTGTCAAAATCGCGAACAATGAAACCTCTTGTATAGGAAGAATTTAATGGACAGTGATTACTCATTTAAGTTGTAAATATGCTCCTAGCTTCCCATTGGAGAAAAACTATTTTTGGTGTGGTGCTATTATTAATTTGAGCCGAGCGAGCAAAGTTAAATTAGTTATAGGAGAATTTTTAAAACGATATATTTATTTACATCTAAAGGAGACATAAAGAAAATGAAAACCAACTGGAAATTTGTTTTGCTATTCATAGTATTATTGGCGTTAATTATTCCTAGTTATACAAGAGCTGTGGAAACGGAAGAAGAACTTCCCCCAGAAACTATTGATGAATCAGTCATAAAGGACGGGGAAACAAATGAAATAGAGACTACTGCAAAGAAAATAGAAAAATTGGAAGTGTTACCAAGTATTCCTTCCGCAGAGGGGGAAACAGAAGAAACTACTTCTATTACAAGTTTAGATGAATTTCAAACAGCGACTAAGAAAACAATTTTAACCACTAAGCAGCCAAATAATTTAACTGCATTCCCAAGTAATAGTAAGATTTCAAGCGTTTTTCCAGATGAGGAAATGGCAAAAATAATAGTACGGTGCCTTAATTACTCCTCTTATAGTCCCACTCAGATAAAAAGAGATTGGACAGTAGACGATATTATTACAGAGAATGATTTGCTATCTCTTATACAAATTGTCGGTGACACATGGAGCAACAGAGAGGTTAAATCAATAGAAGGTATACAATACTGCACAAAAGTTGTGAAAATTAAACTCTCGGGGACGGATAGTGTAACATTTGACGGTATAGCACCACTAAGTAAAGCAATTGGTGGCTATCCAAATCTTGATACATTATCTTTTGAAGGTGTGGGAATTAATGATTTATCTCCTTTAAGTGAAATTGATGGAGGTTTTCCAAAATTGACAACTTTAACGTTATTGAGACATAACGCAAATGATTATTCGTTTTTTAAAGAAGTAGTTGGTGGATTTCCCCAGTTAAAAAATTTAGAAGTTGATAATTTTAATGATTTGTCTGTTTTGGAGCAAGTTAATGGCGGACTTTCTACTTTAAGATCTTTAAACTTGTCAGATAACCCAATAAATAACCAATTAACGGAACTTAAAAACATATTGGATAATAATCCTAATCTTTATGCTTTATATTTAAACCGTACTGGGATTGATGATATGTCTTTATTCAAAAATTATGATGGATTACTTCAATTAAGTCATTTAGATTTATCAAATAATTCCATAGATGATTTAGACTTTTTAGTTAATACTAAAGGTCTTCCAAACTTAAGCGCGTTAAAATTAAAAAATAATCAACTAGATTCTGAGGATTTAAATAGTTTAACTAATGTCCCTAATGACTTTCCTGAATTAACCCAATTGGATTTATCGGATAATCAAATAGATGACTTGACTGCTTTTTCACACCTTAAAATACCGAATTTACAAGCTTGTAATTTGTCAAGCAATCAGATAACGGATATATCACCACTGGGCAGTTTTGATGCCAGTGCCAGTATTTATACAGCTTATTTTTCAATAAGAAATCAAAAACCCACTCGTCCTATTTTGTCGGCTCCTACAAATGAAGATTTCTCACTTAAAAATATTATTAAAGATGAGTTTGGGGCTTATATTCCACCAAAATACATTATGCCAGATGATAAACCAGAAAAAGGTTATTACGAAGCAAATAATGCGACAATTATTTGGCCAAAAAGCATAATGTACAACGAAGATCCTAATGGTATTGGCTATTCTTGGGTCTATGATAACGCCGTAAACAAAAGAAGTATTGCTTATACTGGGAGTGTGTATCAGCTTTTAGATTATATACGTCCCTCGCCAGTTGTTTCAGCGGATGAATTGGTAGAGTATGATGAAAATGAAATGGTAACAGAAAGTCAATTTTTAAAAGATTCGCATGCAACAACCGATGATCCGCAAGCTTATATATCTTCTGATTTTTATAGGGTGGTTGATTTTTCTATTCCAGGAGATTACAAAGTTACTGTAAAATCTTTGAGAGCTCCTAATTGGTCAGAGCCTGTTACTGTCACAGTTCGTATTCGACCCGCACTAGAATTAAAAATACCGACAACTTTTCGAATGGATACAGATGCGAACGTAGATGCTGTTCCCATCTCGGACAATAAACAAACTTTACACGGTTACGGAACAAATGCCGTTGCAGAAGTAAGTGTTATTGATAGAAGAACAACAGAAATGGGCTGGACCCTTACATCTGCTGTTTCCGTTTTTCAAAATGCAACAGGGGATATTCTGGAAACACCTCTTAAGTATCATAGTGACTCCCTTTCAACAGATATTATTTTAAACAACTCTCACCAACCTGTTGAAAAGATGCAACCTGCTGGAACTCCGGGACATGATATAACAACCGTTTCACTACAAGATTCTTTAAGTATGGAAATCTTGCCCCATGATGCACTTGTTGGAAGTCAATATGTCGCGACAATAGCTTGGACATTAGAAGATGCACCACGACCATAATCTCTTAAGGAGTATACAAAAATGAAAAAAATTGGATTCATATTACTTTGTGCTTTCTTTATATGCGTTTTACCGCTTTTTACACAAGCGAACACAAACGTTGATACGGCCATTAGTCGAGCAGGGATAAAATTAACACAGGACTCTGGTACAAAAACAGGGGAAACCGATGACAGAAGTGGCACTTTCCCCTCTAAAAAACCAATATCAAAATTACCCAAAACAGGGGACACATCAGAGCCGTATCTTCTGTTACTAGGGCTTGGCTTACTAATATTAGCAACTAAAAGCCACGTAAAGGAGGTGAGGCAAAGCAAGTAGTTCAGGTTTCAAATGCACCACCAAAAAAAGAATAACAGAAAGAGGAGAATAATAATGATCAGTCAAACAGTAAAAGTAACAACAGCGAGTTTATTAGCACTAGGATTAATTGTAGCACCAGTACTTTCTGGAGATTTTGCTTCAGCAGCTACCTCTGTCACCAAAGATTCGAAAGCAACGGTTGAATTTGATAAAAGTACTATTCCGGATCCAACACCAATTAACCCTGATCCAGTGAATCCAGATCCAATTGTACCAGACCCAACAGATCCAACAGTAGGAACAGATGGTCTATGGATTTTAGCGGTATCCGATTGGGATTTTGGTATTCATAACGTAGCGAAATTATCTACTGGTTCAATAACTGCACATGCAGCAGATGATAGTATCTCTACATATATTGATACAAATAGTAATGGTCAACAAGATGCAAGTGAAGCAACCGTTATTCAACAAGTAACGCCGTTTGCCCAAATTAGTGATGTTCGTGGTACGAATACAGGTTGGACACTTTCTGTTACAGGGAATGAATTTGAGGATTCTTCCACGCCAGCGAAAACTATTCCAGGTGCGCAGTTGACTATTCCAAAATCAACAGTTAATTCCGCTACCTCTACTGCACAAGCTCCAGTTGGATATGATAATGTTACTATTTCTATGACTGGCACAGGCGCAGTACCAGTAATGGCAGCACATGATAATCAAACGGCAACACCAACAAACTTTGGTGATGATGAAGGAATGGGAACTTGGTCTGATAGCTTTGGTTCTGCCGAAGTATCCGCAACAGAAACTTCTAAACCAGAATTAACTATTCCACAAAATGTAGTTGTCGCTGATGGAACTTACGAAAGTACTTTAACTTGGACTTTAAGTGACACACCAGCAATTTAATATGGGTTAAACAGAAAATTTTATAGTGAAAAAATCTATTATATATAGTTGAACTAACAATATAAATATGCATAAAAAAACAGCTTGAAACTAGAGAATAATCTCTTGCATTCAAGCTGTTTTTACTATTTTTGAATTTTTTCTGTTTCGACTACCCGTAAACCTTTTCTTTCTAAGTGGGCAGTAATTTCGTCTTTAGTGTTTTCTGTTACGCCAACTGGTAAGGAAACAAGTACTCGACGAATAAAGTCATCTGATTGATTATCTAATGTGATTAAGCTGGCGATGCTTGTGTAGCGATCGATAATTTTAGTGATTTTTGTTAAGGCACCTTGCACTTCACCAGTTGCAATCGTAAGCACATAACTAGTAGTTTTTACGTTCCAACCATCTTGAAGTAATCCTAGTAGTTTTCCATGCGTTAAAATACCATAAAAATGACCTTGCTCATTTAAAACAGCAATGTATGGCAATTCTTTTATCGTAAAGAAGACCTCAAAAAAAGAAGCATTGACGCAAATATGTTTAGTAGCATTTTTGATTAAGCTCATGACAGGGTCACTTAAGCTTCCACCATTTGCGGCATGTTTATAAATATGCATCTTATAAATATTACCTAAGAACTTTTCGCCTTTTTCGTCTAATACGGGAACACAGCGATAACCAGATTCTTCTAATAGATTGATAGCCTCTTGTAAAGTAGCGTCTCCAGGAACGGTTGTTAAGTTTATTTTAGGTATACAAAGGTTTTTTATCAACATGTTATTCACTCCATTCTTCTTCCTTTTTATTTTAACGTAAAGTAGGTCTTTTGTATAGAAAATCACTGTATATTAGTGCAATAATTCAAAAAAAGTATATTTCATTGCTTAAAGAACACTTAACTTTCGTATAAAGGTTTAAAATTTCCTGAAAAAGTGTATTATAAACTATGCTATGTAAATATTTAAACAGAAAGAAGGAAGCGGAAATGGGACAAGAGATGTTGAATTTCGATTATTATAACCCTACGCATATTATTTTTGGTAAAAATCGTTTAGAAGAATTAAATCAGGTAATTCCTGCAGATAAAAAAGTGCTACTATTATATGGTGGCGGCAGTGTGAAAAAATTTGGTACCCTTGATAAAGTAAAAGCCGTTTTAAAAAATAGAGAAATTGGGGAGTTTGGTGGGATTGAAGCAAATCCTACTTATGAAACATTAATAAAAGCAATTGCATTAGTAAAAGAAAAAAACTATGATTTTTTGCTTTCTATTGGTGGTGGTTCTGTTATTGATGGTACAAAATTTGTTGCAGCAGGAGCTTTGTTTGACGGGGATCCAATTGATATTTTTGGAAGTGGAATTGGCGAAAAACGTCCAATCAAACAAGCACTTCCATTTGGAACTATTTTGACATTACCAGCAACTGGATCTGAAATGAATAGTGGTGGGGTGGTAACATTTGTAGAAAAGAAAGCTAAACTTTCATTCGGTAGCCCTTTTACTTATCCAGTATTTTCTTTGCTTGATCCAGAGCTTACATATACTTTGCCTAAACGTCAACTTGCTAATGGAATTATGGATGCTTATGTGCACGTGATGGAGCAGTATATGACTTATCCGGTTGGTGCTTTGCTGCAAGATCGTTACGCAGAAAGCTTGCTACAAACATTGATTGAAATTGGACCAGATGTGATTGATGAAAATAATCATGACTATAATACACGTGCGACGTTTATGTGGTCGGCAACCAATGCGCTAAATGGCACGTTATCTCGAGGTGTTCCGCAAGATTGGGCGAGCCATGGTTTAGGTCATGAAATTACAGCGCTTTACGGAATTGACCACGCACGAACTTTAGCCATTGTACTACCTTCACTATTAAATGTTCGTCGCAATGAAAAACGAGAAAAATTAGTACAATATGCAAAACGAGTGTGGGGAATAACTACGGGAAATGACGATGAAAAAATAGATGTAGCAATTGCTAAAACACGTGAGTTCTTTGAAAGTTTAGGAGCTGGGACTAGATTTAGCGATTATAATCTTGGCGAAGAAGTAGTAGAGCAACTTGTAGAGCAATTGGAACGTCACGGATTGACTAATATTTCAGAACGTGGCAATCAAACTCTAGAGATAAGTCGTCAAATTTATACGAATGCTTTATAATAGTTAGGAAATTTTTCGCAAACACCTAGAAATTTGCTATAGGTTTATTTAATATGAAAAGAAAGAAAAGAGGCGAATTTTCTTGAGTACAGAGAATCCAGCGAAGGAAAAAACATTTTTTGGACATCCGCGTGGACTCGCTACCCTATTCAATACTGAATTTTGGGAGCGATTTTCATATTATGGGATGCGCGCAATACTTATTTATTATATGTACGATACGGTTGCGAATGGTGGATTAGGGTTTAGTCAAGCAACGGCAACAGCAATAATGTCAATTTATGGGTCACTTGTATTTATGTCTGGGGTTATTGGCGGCTGGTTTGCTGACCGAGTTTTAGGGCCTAGACAGACGATCTTTTATGGTGGAGTACTGATTATGTTCGGTCACATCGTGCTAGCATTACCAAATGGTGGAGCGACGGCTTTATTTATCTCCATGGCGTTTATTATTCTTGGAACTGGCTTGCTTAAACCTAATGTTTCTAATGTAGTTGGAGACTTATATCCGCCCGAAGACAATCGCCGAGATGCTGGTTTTAGTATTTTCTATATGGGAATTAATTTAGGAGCATTTATTGCACCTTTTATCGTTTCAGCTGTTTCAGATAAAGCTGATAGTTTCCATGCTGGTTTTAGTGTAGCAGCAGTTGGTATGGCAGTGGCGCTAATAGTTTATGTTTTGACAGGTAAAAAATATTTAAAAGAAGCAGGCAAAAAAGTACCAAATCCACTTCAAAAATCAGAAGCAAAAAGCCTGACCGTCAAAATTATAGGAATTATTTTGGCAATCGGTCTATTAATTGCTATTTTAACAATGATAACAGGTAGTCTAACCATTAATACCATCATTCTTGCTGTAACTGTAATGGGTGTTGGCGTTCCGCTTGCTTATTTCATTATGATGATGACAAGTAAGAAAACGGAACCAGATGAGAAATCTAGATTAACTGCATACATACCATTATTTTTAATCGCAGTTTTATTTTGGATGATAGAAGAACAAGGATCTAGTACGTTAGCGATTTTTGCTGCTGAAAGAACTGATTTATCAATTGGTGGATTTAATTTAAATCCTGCTAATTTCCAGTCGCTTAATCCAGTATTTGTGATTATCCTTTCACCAGTATTTGCTTGGATTTGGACACGGCTTGGGGATAGACAACCATCTACTCCACGTAAATTTGCACTAGGGTTATTTTTTGCTGGTTTATCTTTTGTTATTATGATGCTTCCGGGGATTTTGCACGGAGATACAACCACACTAGTAAGTCCGCTTTGGTTAGTGCTCAGTTTCTTCATCTGTATTTTTGGGGAAATGTTTATCTCGCCAGTTGGCTTATCAGCAACAACGAAACTAGCTCCAAAAGCATTTGCATCTCAAACAATGAGCTTATGGTTTTTATCAGATTCGATGGGGCAAGCTTTCAACGCGCAAGCAACACAATTCTTTAGTGCTGATACAGAAGTTGCGTATTTCGGAATCACTGGTTTTGTAGCGATTGCTTTTGCGATAGCACTATTCATCTTGGCACCATTCTTGAAAAAGTATATGAAGGGTGTTCATTAAGACGTTTAGAAGTACTTTCTCTTTCATTAGAGGAAGTGCTTTTTTTATATGGAAAATAAATTAGTTTGCCATTAACAGTTAGTATTGCTAATATTAAAGGGAGAAGTGATAATTTAAAGGAGTGTATACATGGAATCATCAAGCAGGGTAGTAATTTATTTGACACGACATGGAAAGACGATTTTAAACACACTTGATAGAGTACAGGGATGGGCAGATTCCCCACTTACGGAAGAAGGAGCACTTGTTGCACATGATTTGGGTCGAGGTTTAAAAGGGACTGATTTTGTAGCCGCTTACGCAAGTGACCGAGGACGTGCAATTGAAACAGCGCAAATAGTGATGAAAGAAAGTGAAAATCATCATTTGAAATTAGCCAAACTAGCAAAAATTCGCGAATTCGGTTTTGGGAAATTTGAAGGTGAGTATAATCAAACAGTGCTGCAAATGGTGGCTAATGAGCATGGCTTTGATACCATTGAAAGCTACTATGATAAGACAACCGAAAATGATTCTAATCTCGTTATTGATACTGTACATCGACTAGATGAAACTGGTATGACGGAAAACTCCACTATTTTTGAAGAGCGATTGACTGCAGGATTGGATGAAATTCTTACGGATGTGAAAGAAATAGGCGGAGGAAATGTTTTAGTAGTTGCTCATGGGATGGTTATTCACCGGATAATTGATATGATTGATCCGGGTCAAAACTTACAAACAATTGAAAATGCTAGTGTCACAAAAGTTATCTTTGAAAATGGAGCATATTCCATTGAAGAACCAGGTAATATGTTTTATGTTGAAGCTGGAAAACAAGCGCAAGGGGGAGTTTAATTGTCGGATATAAAATTAACTGTCTATTTAGTAAGACATGGAAAGACGATGTTTAATACAAGTCGTCGCGTGCAAGGATGGTCAGATACACCGTTAACGAATGAAGGAATCAAAGTAGCTCAGTTTTTAGGTCGTGGACTTCGGGATACTCCGTTTGAAGCGGTTTACACAAGTGATAGAGGACGTACAATTGAAACAGCTGAAATTGTTTTGCGTGAAAGCAATCAATCACATTTAACAATTAATGAATTACGTGATTTCCGTGAATTTGGTTTTGGGAAATTTGAAGGTGAATTAGAAGATGTGATGTTTGGTAAAGTAATGGAGCATCTAGGATTTGATACATTAGAAGAAGCTTTCGACAGCTTTGGTGATGATGGCTACCGAATTGTTTCTGAAACAGTGGAAAAGTTAGATGAAACAGGAATGTCAGAAAGTTACGAGGAAATGGAGCGAAGACTAAAAGCGGCTTTACAGACAGTCAGCACAGAAAATACAACAGATGATGCTAATATCCTAGTTGTTTCACATGGCATGGCAATTAATGCAATTGTTTCCTTCCTTAATCCTAAATTAGTAGATCCGGAACTTGCTAATGCGAGTGTGACAAAAATTATATTCGAAAATGGACAGTGGTCGATTGAGATAGTAAATGATTTAAGCTATATAGAAGCTGGGAAAGCAGTTTTAGCATAAGAAAAGACAGCAGAACTATGTGTTCGTTCTGCTGTCTTTTTAGTTTATTTTACAAATTTAATACAAACTGGTTCAGGTACTTTGACATCTTTTTGAAGTAATGTGAGTGAACCATCTTCTTTATTAACACCAAAAACAGTTACATTGTTGCTGTTTTCGTTTGTAGCTACGAGAATGTCACCAGTATAGTCAAGGTCGAAATCACGAGGTCCTACGCCTTCTACAGGTGTTGTTTGTGCAAGTGTTAATTTACCATCTTCGGCAACGGCAAAGCTAACAATCGCATCTTGACCACGATTGGAAACATATAAGAAACGACCATCTGGAGAAATATGAATTGCACTACCCTTATTTTCTTTTTCAAAGTTAGCTGGAAGAGAAGCAATTGTTTGAATCACTTTTAATTCACCTGTTGATTTATCATATTCGGCAAAGATCACTTCGGATGTTAACTCTGTCATAATATAAACAAAACTTTTATTTGGATGGAAAACAAGATTACGTGGACCGCTTCCTGGTTTTACATCTAATTCACTTGCTTTTTCAAGTTTCCCAGCAGTAGCAGTATAAGTAGTTACTTTATCTGTACCAAGATCACATGTGACAACATATTTTTGATCTGGTGTAAAGCCGGCAAAGTGTGCATGTGGTTTTTCTTGACGTTCGTGAATGCTTTTACCCACGTGTTGAATAGTTGAAATTGCTGGTTTTACTGCTCCGTTTTCAGTTGGATAGCTAACAATAGTTCCCAAATGATAATTAGCAGATACAACAATGGCACCATCCTGAGACGCATCAACATAACAAGGTGGGTTCCCAGGTGCTAAATCTTGATTGATTAACGCCAGTGAACCATTTGATTCGATAGAAAAAGCAGCAACGCCACCTTTATCTCCATCTTTTGCTACGGAATAAACGAATTTTTCGTCATCTGAAATTTTAAGGTATGTTGGGTTGTCCATTTTTCCGGCTAATGTATTTTCTTTAATTTCGCCAGTCGTTTTGTCGATTACAAGACGATAAATTCCTTGGCTTTCGACTTTGGTGTATGTACCAATATAAGCTGTTGCTTCATTATTTGACATGTTAAATCCTCCTATAAAAGATATTTCCTAGTTAATTATAGCATAGTGGAGAAAAGATATAAAAACATCACGTTTATTGCAATGTTATTACTCAAATGATGAAAAATAGTATTTTAGTCTTTTATGAAATATTTTTGTAATAAAAGTATTGACTAGGAAATAAAAGTAATGTAAAATGTAATTATCCCATAGAGATTGTCGTTTGAAATAATTTAATTAAAGATAAATCACTTCCCCCGTAGAAATGTTTTTAATTATTTTATATCAAATAAACACTCCTTAAAAGATAGTTGTAGCACAGAATTTCCCAGGTTCTGTGCTATAATTATGTATAGAATAATGAAAAAGAGCTTATTTTTAAATAGCTCTTTTTTTATGCGAGAGGATGATTACATGCTTTTTCAAACACACTTTGGAAATAAACAGTATAGCTGGGTTAACATTGATATAGACGAAACCAATAAATTAGAAGAGTACTTTGCGAATTATGGGGTGGATGATGAGGTCATTGCTTACTCTATGGACAGAAATGAAAGAGCACACTTTGAATATGATCAAAAAACAAAATCTTTTGTATTGATTTTTAATGTTCCTGATCAAAGAAAAATAGATAATCATCATGAAACAATTCCAATGGTGTTTATTATTAAAGGCTCGCAAATAGTAACACTTACTAATAAAAATAATCAATATATTATTGAAAAGATGAAAAAGCATTTAGAAGAGGATACAGAAAAGACACTATACCAATTTTTATTTAGCAGTTTATATATTATTATGGATTCCTTTTTCCCTTATGTAGAAGAAATGGATGTGGAAAGAAAGACAATCAATGATAAGCTGAAAATTAAAACGACTAAAAAGAATTTACTTTCCTTATCGGATTTGGAAACAGGAATAGTTTACTTTGTATCTGCCTCTAAACAAAATGCGGCTTTACTCGAGCAAATGAAGGCACACATGGTGTATCGTGGTTTAAATGAAGTGGAGAAAGAACAGTTTGAAGATGCTTTGATCGAAGCTAGACAATTAGTGGAAATGACAGATTTAAGCTCACAGATTTTGCAACAGCTATCTGGAACTTATAATAATATCTTAAACAATAATTTAAATGATACGATGAAAATACTTACAGCGTTGTCGATTTTGTTGACGGTACCGACAATCATTACTGGATTTTTCGGTATGAACATGCCACTTCCGCTTGAACATAATACATTTGGATGGGTAGTGACGATTTTTATTAGTGTTATTTTGTGGTTTGGACTTTCCTATGTTTTGCGGAGATTGATGAAATAGAAAGTGTCCGATTGTGGATAAAGAATGAAACATTGGTGTTCAGAAAGGAAAGACGATTTTTGCTTCTTTTATCCGATATGTATTTTTTACAATTGACTGATATAAAAGAACTTATACATACAAAATTAGCTTTTTTTGAATGAACCCAAATTAAATGGAGTTAAAGAAAATAAAATGAAACCAGTCATCTGAGTGTCACTTTTACAAGCTAGTCGCATTTTTTAAAAGAAAAGATTACATACGTAGGTGTATTTATTGCATTTGCTTCAATCTTACGAGTAGAAAAGATAGTTGCGTGTAGGCGTACAAAATCATTTTAGATGATAAGAAGAAGGCCCCATTTGAAATATAATTTTTAAACATAAGAACACTTTGCTAGTTTATTGGATTTATCACTTTTTTTAGCAAAGGTGTTCTTATTTTTTTACAAAAATAAGTCCAGATGCCAATCAATTTGACTGGTATCTGGACTTTTTTGAAGCTCTTTATTTTTCGTTTCAAAATGGATTTAACTATAAAAAAATTTCAGCTTAATATCTTGATCATAATTTCCAAATCCGCGACCAAAAAGTGTACAACCACCAGCATTTTTGGCATCATCTTTTACTTCAATACGTAAATGCCAAGTATCTTCATTGCATGGGATATCAGCAATAGTAATATCGGATAAAGCGACACCATCCATATTCGTTAAATGTTTTGTAATACGGATTGTTTTAAGTAAACCATATTGATTCAAATTATCTGGATACCAATCCGGTGTATATTTTCCCCGTATGTCTGCAAAATCTCCTGGACTTGTCCACGTACCTAATGTCACACCATTTAAAGTAAAAGTAATATCTGAAGGCCAATTATCATTAGCAAAAGGAAATTCAGATGAAATTTCCATTGAAATTTCCAGCATTTCTAATTTTTCGTTTTTAGAAAGAAAATTAGGTGTTTGATATTCCACAAACCCCTTTGTAAACCAAAGAATACGGGCATCCATTCGACGAGTATCTATAAAGTATTTTGGTTCATCCACTTCGCCAATAAATTCATTCATCGTTGCTAAACCACAAGTGGGCTCTACTGAGTAATTGGTGTAATGACCAACTGGAATAAACGTTTCTTTGGAGTCGAAAGCATTGAATATTTTTTCAGGAAAATTGATGTCGATTTTATCTACACGTAAACTAGAAATTTTCTTTTGACCGACTTTTTCTGTTTTTATAATATTTGCATCTTCCAATTTTTTAATGTGCATCGTGATGATTGCGCTACTAAGTCCTAAAGCATTGGCTAATTCTTTGACGCTCATTTTATTTCTTGAAAGCAACTGTATAATCTTGATTCTCACCTTACTGGCTAACGATTCGTACACAGGTAAAGCTTCTTCATTGACTTCTAATTGCATGTGTTTCACCTCAATGTCATTTATTTTATCTTAGTATTTATATTAATTATATAACAAAAAATTCTACATGTCAAAATATAGTTAATGTAAATGTTTATGTTATATTTATTGGTAAAATACTATTTAATATAATTATTATTGACAACGCTTTCAAATTGAATTATTATTTATATAAATATTAAAGGAGGGTTGGATTTGAAAGCAAAATTGTCGGTGAATACGCATTTTACAATTTCTGAAGTGGATGAGAGGATTTATGGTTCTTTTGTGGAGCATATGGGTCGTGCAGTCTATGAAGGGATTTATCAACCGGAGCACTCAAACGCAGATGAACAAGGATTTAGAAAAGATGTCTTAGCGTTGGTAAAAGAGTTAAATGTCCCACTTATTCGTTACCCAGGTGGAAATTTCTTATCAGGTTATAACTGGGAAGATGGTATTGGACCAGTTGAAGAGCGACCAAAACGCTTGGATTTAGCTTGGCGAACCACTGAGACAAATGAAATTGGCTTACATGAATTTTATGAATGGTCAAAAAAAGCAAATGCACAAATCAATATGGCTGTTAACTTAGGTACTCGAGGTATTGATGCTGCAAGAAATCTAGTGGAATATTGCAATTATGAAGGAGATAGTTATTGGAGTAATTTAAGAAAAACCAATGGATTAGAAAAACCGTTGAACATTAAGACCTGGTGTTTAGGCAATGAAATGGACGGCCCTTGGCAAATTGGACATAAGACAGCAGAAGAATACGGACGGCTAGCCGCAGAGACAGCCAAAGCCATGAAATTAGTGGATGAGACCATTGAATTGGTAGTTTGTGGCAGCTCTCATAGTCATATGCCGACGTTTGGCGACTGGGAATTAACCGTTTTGGAACATGCTTATGACTCGATTGATTATCTTTCATTGCACCAATATTATGGGAATCAAGAAGATGATCTTGAAAACTATTTAGCACGTTCATTAGATATGGATGCTTTTATAACAGGTGTTATAGCTATCTGTGACGCAGTGAAAGCAAAAAAACATAGTAGCAAACAAATCAATCTTTCTTTTGATGAATGGAATATTTGGTATCACAGTAACGAACATGACGAAACAGTTAAGCCGTGGCAAATCGCTCCTTCGTTATTGGAAGATCAGTATAATTTTGAAGATTCGTTACTTTTAGGTTGTTTACTTATTACGTTATTAAAGCATAGTGATCGTGTTAAAATCGCTTGTTTGGCACAATTGGTAAATGTGATCGCGCCAGTTATGACGAATCCTGAAGGGCAAGCATGGAAGCAGACTATTTTTTATCCATTTATGCAAGTGTCAAATAATGGTCGTGGGAAGGTGTTGCAACCGCGGATTGAATCAGAAACCTATCAAACAAAAGATTTTGCAAAAGTACCTTATCTTGAATCAATTGCGGTTTTAAATGAATCAAAAAATGAAGTAGTAATTTTTGCTGTTAATCGAGGGAAAGAAATTTTAGATTTTGAAATCAGTTTCGATAATATAATGATTAATTCAGTAGAGGAATTTTCGCAATTAAGTGGCTTTGACATTAAGGAAATCAATAGAGAAGGACGAGAAATTGTTCAACCAACGGAATCAGCAGCTTATGAAATCGTCGCTGATGGCGTTCATTGTCAACTACAACCATTGTCTTGGAATATGATTCGTTGTAAATGGTAATAAAAACAAAAAATAAGGGAGGATTTATCAATGAAATTCAAAAAAATTTTACTTGGTTCGATAGTCGTTGTAGCAGCATGTCTTTTGGTAGCTTGTGGTAGTGGGAAAAGTGCTTCTAAGGACGGCTCAGGAGATGAAGTGACCATTACTTTCTGGAATGGATTTACCGCTTCAGATGGAGAAATTTTACAAAAGATTGTCGATGAATTTAACAAAACTAACGACAAAAATATCAAAGTGGAAATGGATGTAATGACGTGGGCTAATTTAAACGAAAAATTGCCACCAGCCATTTCATCAAATACAGCGCCAGACTTTTTTGCCTTGAATTATGTTGATTATGCGCAATATGTTGAAAATGGAGCGGTTCAACCGTTAGATGATTTTTGGAAATATGATGGCGTCGACAAATCAGATTTTACCAAAACTGCTATAGACCTTGGCGTAGTTAACAAAGAGCAATATTTTATCCCGATGCAAGTGCAAGGTATGTATATGTATTGGAACAAAGATTTATTTGAAAAAGCAGGTATAGGTGCAACGAAACCTCCGAAAACATGGGATCAGCTAACAGAAATGGCACCTAAATTGGCAGACAAAGGAAGTAATGTTTCTGGATTTGTTTTTAACAAAGATGGCACTGCTCCTCTATATAACTGGATGTTAGCAAACGGAGGAAAATTAGTGAATGATGATTACACAAAATCTGAATTTGATTCTCCTGAAAATTTAGCCACATTAAAAGCTATTCAAAAAATGATTTACGAAGAAAAAGCAGGTCCGGAATCTATTTCAGGAGCAGAAATGGATAATTTAATGAATGCAGGCCAATTAGCGTTGGAAGTGAATGGTCCTTGGTTGAATAACGGTTTGAAAGCCAATGAAATTAATTATGGTGTAACGACCTTACCACAAGCAACTGAAAATGGTGAAAAAACCGCTATTTTAGATGGTGTAGGCTATGCCATTCCAGCAAGCACAAGTAGTGACAAAAAAGAAGCGATTTATGAATTCCTGAAATACTGGAATACAACAGAAGTAGGGAAAAAATGGAGCATCGAAAATGGTTTTCCAGCTTATTTGAACTCTGTAGCAAATGACGATGAAGTGAAAAATAATGAGATTGTTTCCGAATTATCGAAACAAATGGATTATGCGGAGCCTTTCTTACCTGGGTTTACTAAAATCTCTGCTATTAACAATGATATTATCAATCCACTAATTGAAAAATTATTGGCTGGCGATGATCCGGAAAAACTAATGAAAGATGCTGATAAAGCTATCAATCAATTGTTAAGTCAATAAATGCCAGTCATTGGCTAACAAAAAAATTACGGCGGGTGATTGTGACAGAAATCCTTTTAGTCACAATCACCATTTCAAAATCTTTTAAAAGAGAGGTGTATCGATTGAAAACATTAGCCAGATACTGGAATAAACCGAATCATGCTGCATATTTATTTTTAGCTCCATCTTTTTTGATTTTGTTACTGTTTACGGTGGTTCCGTTATTAGGAACGTTTGCCATTAGTTTTACTGATTTAAATATTTTCTTTACCAATAAGAATTTCGTCGGTTTTGATAATTTCAGTCGAATCTTCAGTGATAGTCGTGCAATTAATTCATTGTTTCACACGTTGTATTTTACTTTATTAGAAGTGCCATTGCAGATTATAGTTGGCTTATTAGCAGCAGTGGTTCTTGCAAAAAATACAAAGTTTAATCGTTTTTGTCGCTCGACTTTTTATATTCCAGTTATTTGTTCCCTGACATCTATTGCGATTATTTTCTCGATGTTACTGGATCCTAATATAGGTGCGATTCCATACTTATTTACGCAAGTAGGGTTGCCAACTCCTCAGTTTTTTAGAGATCCTACTCTAGCGATGCCAACTGTTGCAGTGATGACGGTTTGGAAAAATTTTGGGGTCACTATGACGATTTTATTAACGGCTATTCAAGGGATTTCTCCTTCGTTATATGAATCAGCAGAAATGGATGGCGCAACGAACCGTCAACAATTTTTCAATATTACTTTACCGCAAATTGTTCCATCGCTTGGTTTTTGTATTTTGACTAATTTAATTGGTTCGATGCAAGTCTTTGACCAAGTGTATGTAGCGACAGGTGGGGGTCCACAATTTAAAACAGAAACAGCTGTCCAATATATTTATAGTCGTGGGTTTACCGCGCCATATGAACTTGGCTATGCTTCGTCATTATCTTCCATTCTGTTTATCATTGTGGCAGTTATCGCTATTTCTACAAATATATATATGTCCAATAAAGAAAAACAAATGAAATAGGAGGGAAAACAATGGTCACTGAACAAACGATTTTAATCGCTGAAAATAAACGAAAAAAATTTAGTCGAAAAAAGATTTTCACAACTATTGGTATGGTACTAGTGTTATTTATCATTGCTTTTCCTTTTCTATGGTTATTACTTTCATCATTTAAATTTGAAAAGGACATTATTTCATTTCCGCCAAAGATTTTTGCGGATAGTTATACGTTAGATAATTATATCAAGGTTTGGTCTACCATTCCGTTGCTAGATTACATCAAAAATACCGTCATTTTTGCTGGAGGAACAGTTATCACTTCTGTTTTCTTTGATTCTCTGGCAGGTTATGCGTTTGCACGAATGAACTTTAAAGGAAAATCGGTCTTGTTCTACTTTGTTTTATTAACCATGATGATTCCATTTCAAGTATTTATGATTCCGTTATTTCTTGAAGTGAACTTGTTAGGCTTATTGGATACATATTCTGGATTAATTATTCCAAGAATGACTACCGCTTTTGGAATTTTCATGATGCGTTCATTTTTCATTACATTGCCATCATCATTAGAAGAAGCTGCTCGAATTGATGGTTTAAACGAATTTAGGATTTTTTGGAAAATTATGTTGCCATTAAGTAAACCAACAGTCTTATCTTTAGCTATCTTTACATTAATGAATAGTTGGAATGATTTATTGTATCCGTTGATTTTAACGAGCAGCTCAGAAATGCGGACATTGCCAGCTGGATTAGCATTATTCACAGGTCAAAATATTTCCTTTTACGGACCGGTGATGGCAGGAACAGTTATTTCTATGTTGCCGTTATTAATTGTGTATATGTTTGCTCAAAAATACTTTGTACAAGGAACGGCAATGACTGGAATGAAAGAGTAGGTTGGTCAAATGAAATTAGTAGAAACCAAATTTTATACAAAACTAATTGTACTTTCTGATTATCTTTTATTAGGTTTATTGTGGGTCGTGATTTCTTTACCTGTGATTACTGTAGTGCCTGCTTCTGTGGCAGTGTTGTATGTGTTGCGTCGGTGGCAAGGTGGGGCAACGGGACATATTTTGAATTACTTTTTTACAGGGATCCGTAAACATTTTTTTATCAACGTATTGTGGAGTTGCTTGACGGTAGGGATCTTTACAATAACGAATTTGTTGCTACAAGAAAACAATTTGTTCTTACCGATTAGTGGTTTTGTCGTATCGATCATGTATTTAATGCTTTTAATTTCGTGGATAAATAACTGTAGTCAAATGGAACAAGCGTCTTTCATCAGGATTTTTGAAGAAAGTTCTTTGGATTTGGTGGTTTCCTTTTTAAGAAATCTTAGTTGTAGTATGTTGATTCTTTTGTTTACATTATTGGTCTTTTTATTTCCGCCGTTTATTTTCTTATTTGTCGGAGGATTGTGGAATTTAATGTTTTTAATATTATCAAGGAAAGGGAGGTTGGAACATGAATGAAACAAAGATAAGCGTCAGACAAGCATTTGCAGTAGGAGAAATTAGTCCTCGCCTTTTTGGGTCTTTTGTGGAGCATATGGGAAGTGTAGTTTATACAGGCATTTATGAACCAGGGCATCCTACAGCAGATGAAAATGGTTTTCGCCAAGATGTATTGGAACTCGTCAAATCTTTAAACTTAGGTGTGATTCGTTATCCGGGAGGAAATTTTACTTCTGGTTATGATTGGCTGGATACCATTGGCCCAATTGATAAGCGACCGAGAAAAATTGATTTAGCTTGGCGGGGAATTGAACCAAATACATTTGGCATTCATGAATTTTTTCAATGGATACAACCAACAAATGCTGAACCTATTTTCACAGTTAATCTTGGAACCAAAGGCATTGACGATGCTCGAAATTTAGTAGAATATTGCAACTTTGCAAAAGGCACTTATTGGAGTGATTTACGCCGGGAAAATGGTCAAGAAACTCCTTTTAATATCAAACTTTGGTGCTTGGGAAACGAACTTGATGGTCCGTGGCAAATTGGTGCTAAAAGTGCATATGAATACGGCCGTTTAGCAAATGAAGCATCAAAAGTCATGAAGTTAGTAGACGATTCTATTGAAACCATTTTAGTAGGAAGTTCAACCCCGCGGCTAGCTAGTTATCCAGAATGGGATCGTGTTGCACTAGAACAAGCATACGACCAGGTGGATTATTTAGCATTACACAACTATATCGATAAGTACGATGCAGATGATTTAACGCGACCACCTAAAAATGAACGGGATGACACACCTACTTATTTAGCTAAAGCGTATCGTTTTGATCGGCAAATTGAAGAAATTATCGCGACTTGCGACTATGTAAAGGGTCTTTTACGGAGCGAGAAAACGATGTACTTAGCATTTGATGAATGGAACGTACATGCGCAACCTGAAAAAGAACATGAAGATTTTCAAATTGGGAGTCCTATTGATTGGTGTTATTTTACTATGGAAGATGCTTTGTTATTTGGTTCGCTAGGCTTAGCAATTTTGCGTCATGCAGATCGAGTGAAAATCGGTTGTCAATCTTTATTAGTAAATACGATTCCGTTAATTTTGACAGATGCAGGTGGCCAAGCGTGGTGCAATCCAACGTATTATATTTTGGAACATCTATCCAATTATGCAACAGGAAAAGTATTAAAACAGGTAGCCACTGGGCCGACATATGATTCTGAAAAGGCACAAAATGTTCCGTTTGTAGACAGTGTCATTGTAGAAAATGAAGAAGACTTAGTTTTATTTTTTGTTAATCGTAGTCATGATAGGCAAACCGTGCAGCTAGATCACGATTTTTCTTTAGAAACTTCTGGTCAACAGATTGTCCTGAAAAGTGAACAACTATCTGATAAAAATTTAAGGACGGCGCCAACTACACTTCTTCCACAAACAAAAACAATTAACTGCTTAGAGAACGGAAAAATAGTCGTTACATTGGACAAATATTCATGGAATGTTATTAAAATCAAAAAGTTATAGGAAAAGTAGAGGGAAGTATATGAATAAAAAAGCGACGTACAAAAATCCGATTGTTATAGAGCGAGCTGATCCATGGATTTATAAACATACAGACGGGTTTTATTATTTTACTGGTTCGGTACCAGGATATCAGTCTATTGAACTTCGTAGAGCGAAAAATATCGATGAACTAGGGAACGGAGAGTGCTTGTTGGTCTGGCAAGCACCGACAGAAGGCCCAATGAGTCAACTAATTTGGGCGCCAGAAATTCATTACATCAATGAGCGTTGGTATATTTACTTTGCTGCAAGCGACGATGAACAAATACGGGACCAACACCACCATCATCGAATGTTTGTTATTGAAAACCAACAAGCAGATCCTATGAACACCGATTGGATTGAAAAAGGTCAAATTAAAACGGCTTTTGACAGTTTCAGTTTGGACGGTACAGCATTTCAACATCAAAATAAATTGTATTATGTTTGGGCACAACAAGATCCTAGAATTCCGGGAAATTCCAATCTTTATATTTCTGAAATGGAAAATCCTTGGACGCTAAAAGGCCCACAAGTTTTATTATCAATTCCAGAATTTGAATGGGAAAAAATTGGTTTTTCTGTCAATGAAGGTGCGGCTGCCATAGTACGAAATGGCAAAGTATTTATCACCTATTCTGGAAGTGCCACAGATGAAAATTATGCGATTGGTCTACTGTGGGCTGATGAAAATGCCGATTTATTAAATGGCTATTCTTGGCATAAGGCATCAGAACCCGTTTTTGTTTCCTCAGAAAAAAATAAACAATTTGGACCAGGACATAACTCGTTTACAAAAAGTGAAGATGACCAAGCTGATGTTCTTGTATACCATGCTCGACCAGAAAAAAATAAAGCAGGCGATCCGTTAGATAACCCCAATCGACATGCTAATGCACAAATTTTTTCATGGGATGAGAAAGGCTTCCCTGTTTTCGGTGAACCAACAGGCTACACACGAAATATGAAAACAAATGAATGATGAAATTCAGGTACAGGAGGCGTAATAATGGACTCAAAAGCAGTAAAAGAAACAATTAGCCAAGGAAAGACATCATTAGGCATTGAATTTGGTTCCACTCGAATCAAAGCTGTTTTGATTGATGATTACCAACAACCAATCGCTTCAGGCACTTACGAATGGGAAAATCAATTAATTGACGGCATTTGGACCTATAGTTTGGAAGAAATCTGGCATGGATTACAAGAGAGTTATCAACAATTAAAAACAAATGTCCAAACAACCTACGATGTAACCTTAACAACTGTAGGAGCATTAGGGTTTAGTGCTATGATGCATGGCTACTTAGTTTTTGATCAATCCGATCGTTTACTGGTTCCTTTTCGAACATGGCGGAATACTATGACGGCCGCAGAAGAAAAAGAACTAACGGAATTATTTGATTACAATATCCCTCAACGCTGGAGTATTGCTCATTTATACCATGCGATGTCGAACCAAGAAGAACATGTAAAAGACATAGCCTATATGACTACCTTAGCAGGATCTATTCATTGGCAACTCACTGGTGAAAAAGTGTTAGGAATTGGCGATGCTTCAGGGATGTTTCCAATTGATCCTAAAACAAAGCAGTTTGATGCAGAAATGCTGGCACGTTTTGAGCAAAAAGTCATATCTGCTAAGTACCCTTGGCAATTAAAAGAGATTATGCCACACGTCCTTGTCGCTGGAAAATCTGCAGGGATATTAACCGAAGAAGGAGCTAAACGGTTGGATCCTTCAGGCGATTTAAAGCCTGGAATTCCGTTATGCCCACCAGAAGGCGATGCAGGGACGGGGATGGTTGCTACCAACAGTGTCGCTATTCGTACCGGAAATGTTTCTGTGGGGACTTCGATTTTTGCTATGATTGTTTTGGAAAAAGAGTTAAAGAAAGTTCATACAGCATTGGACATGGTAACTACACCAGCTGGAGAATTAGTAGCCATGGTTCATGCGAATAACTGTTCTTCTGATATTAATGCTTGGATACAATTGTTTAATGAATTTGCAACGCTCGGTGGACTTAACATCTCAACAAATCAGTTGTATGAACTGCTCTTCAAACAGGCTTTATTAGGAGATAAAGATTGTGGTGGTTTACTTCCTTATGGTTATTTATCTGGTGAAAACATTACGCAAGTGTCAAACGGGCGTCCGTTGTTTATTCGGACACCAGATAGTCAATTTAATTTGGCAAACTTTATGCGAAGCCACTTGTATTCAGCGTTTGGTGCATTGCACATAGGCATGCAAATTTTAACAGATGAAGAACAGGTAGCCATTGATCAAGTGTTCGGGCACGGCGGTATTTTTAAAACTGCTGGGGTGGCACAAAAAATTTTAGCTGCAGCAATGAATACACCTGTCTCGTTAATGGAAACAGCTGGTGAAGGAGGCGCTTGGGGGATTGCTTTATTAGCAGATTATTTAAAATATGCCGAAAAAGAAGTCACTTTAACAGATTATTTAGCGCAACAAGTTTTTGTACAAAGCCAAGCAATTGAGGAAAAACCTAATCCTGATGATGTTGCGGGCTTCCAACAGTTTATGAAACGCTATGAGGCTGGACTATCAATTGAAAAAACTGCTGAAGCGTGGAACTAAGGATTAAAGGAGGGGACAAAGATGTTAGAAGCTTTAAAAGAAGAAGTTTATCAGGCAAATGTAGAATTACCTAAACAAGGGCTTATCAAATACACTTGGGGGAATGTCAGTGGCATTGATCGAGAAAAAGAGTTATTTGTAATTAAGCCATCTGGTGTGGATTATGATACGTTACAACCTGCAGATATGGTGGTTTGTGACTTAGCAGGTAACGTGGTAGAAGGAAAATTAAATCCGTCTTCTGATACACCTACCCATGCTATTTTGTATCAAAAATATCCAGAAATCGGAGGGGTTGTTCATACGCATTCAACTTGGGCAACAATTTGGGCACAAGCTGGCTTAGATGTGCCCGCCATGGGGACTACTCACGCAGATACTTTTTATGGGACAGTACCTTGTGCACGTTTTCTAACACAAGCAGAAATTGATCGAGGATATGAAAAAGAAACAGGAAATGTAATTGTTGAAACCTTCCAACAACGAGGGATTGCTCCAATGGCTGTTCCAGGTGTGTTATTACATGGTCATGGATCTTTTACATGGGGCAAAGATGCTAAAAGTGCTGTAATGAACGCCGTGGTATTGGATGAAGTATGTAAAATGAATTTATTCGCGCGACAATTGAATCATTTTTCAGAAGAGTTACCTCAACGAATTTTAGATAAACATTATTTACGTAAACATGGTAAAGATGCCTATTACGGTCAAAAATAATCCAATGATTTTAAAATAGTCAAGAATGGAGAGGAAGAAAAAATGCTAACAATTAGTCAAAAAGAATTTTGGTTTGTCGTCGGTTCACAACATTTATATGGAGAAGAAGCATTACAAGAAGTTCGTACCCATGCAAAAGAAATGGTACAAGTGTTAAATGATAGTGGTCAATTACCTTATCCAATTAAACTACAAGAACTAGCTGTAACGGCAGAGACCATTACGAAAATTATGAAAGAAGTCAATTATCGGGATGAAGTGGCAGGTGTCATTACGTGGATGCACACATTTTCCCCAGCTAAAATGTGGATTCGTGGTACAAAATTATTGCAAAAACCATTGCTTCATTTAGCGACCCAGTACAATGAAAGTATTCCTTGGAAAACAATAGATATGGACTTTATGAACTTAAATCAAGCAGCGCATGGCGATCGTGAATATGCTTTTATTAATGCTCGTTTAAACAAACAAAATAAAGTTGTTGTAGGCTACTGGCAACGTACGGAAATACAAAAACAAATTGCTGAATGGATGGATGTAGCAGTAGCATATAATGAAAGTTTTGCTATTAAAGTGGCTCGTTTTGGGGATAACATGCGAAATGTAGCCGTGACAGAAGGAGATAAAGTAGAAGCACAAATTCAATTTGGTTGGGTAGTTGATTACTTTGGCATTGGGGATTTAGTTCAAGTCATTGATGCAGTAACAAAAGAAGAAGTGGATACATTGTTTGCAGAATATCAAACATTATACGATTTTGATTATGGGGAGTATGACGAAGAAGAATGGACGGCACATGTAAAAGTACAAGCACGCCAAGAAATTGGTTTGCGTCGCTTTCTTGAAGCAGGAAATTACAATGCCTTTAGTACCAACTTTGAAGATTTATATGGTATGCAACAATTACCAGGTTTAGCTGTCCAACGTTTAATGGCAGAAGGTTATGGCTTTGCTGGCGAAGGAGATTGGAAAACAGCTGCGATTGATCGTTTAATGAAAATTATGGCTAGAAATGAAAACACTGGATTTATGGAAGACTATACTTATGAATTAGCAGTAGGTCAAGAAGCGATTTTACAATCTCATATGATGGAAGTTGACCCAACGTTAGCTAATAATAAGCCGAAAATCGTTGTCTCTCCTCTTTCAATGGGGAATCGAGAAGATCCTGCTCGTTTAGTCTTTGATGGAAAGTCAGGTGCAGGCGTTGTCGTTTCTATGGCGGATTTTGGCACCCATTATAAATTATTGATTAACGAAGTAGATGCATTTGAGCCAACAGAAGCTGCACCAAACTTACCTGTTGCACGGGTAATGTGGCAACCAAAACCAAACTTCCATGAAGGCGTTCAGTCATGGATTGAAACCGGTGGCGGACATCATACCGTTATTTCTTTAAACTTAACCTCTGATCAAATTGAAACATGGGCAAAATTAGTTGATTTAGAGTACGTAACAATTAAATAAAAAAAGGTCGATGTTGAGACAGGAGAGATTACTCCAAAAATCAAGTTTTTAAATTTGTTCAATCGTTCATTTTAAATTTGAAGGTTTGGTGTATAATTTTTGTGGAAAAAAGGGGCGAATACAATGGATATTCTTAAAAAGAGCTTTGGTAAAACTGCTGATTTATTTATTTTAAAAAACAATCAAGGCTCGGAACTAGCTGTGTCAAACCAAGGAGCCCGTATCGTTTCTTTAAAAGTGATGGTAGATGGAAAACTAAGAGAAATAGTGTTAGGATTTGATTCAATTGAAGAGTATTTAGAAAAAGATCCTTATATTGGTGCGTCAATTGGACGTTTTTCAGGCCGAATAAAACAAGGAACATTTACCATTGAGCAGCAACAATATCAAGTTTCTGTAGATTCTGAAACGGGACATAACTTACACGGCGGTATCGGCTTTGACAAATATATGTGGGAAGCTACCGAAAAAATAGCAAAAGATTTTGTTGCTGTTACCTTCACTTTCACGAATCCAGATGGAGATCAAGGCTTTCCGGGGAATCTAACAGCAAAAGTCACCTACACACTAACCAATAAGAATGAATGGAAAATCTTTTATACTGCGACAACTGACAAAGCGACCATATACAATCCTACCAATCATGTATATTTTAATTTGACAGGAGATAGTACAAAAGGAATCGATGAACATATTTTAAAAATGAACGCAGAACGCTACATTGAAGTAGATAAACAAGTTATTCCAACAGGAAATGTTAACAGTGTTCAAGGAACGATTTTTGATTTTACTCAAGGGAAAAAAATGAGCGAACTATTTACGAATGTGGCTTCAGAAGCAAGTAAAATTGATGGACTGGATCACCCATTTTTATTAAATAAACAGTCGCCACAAGTCACACTTACTTCTCCAGATAAAAAAGTAATCGTCGAAATGACAACAGACGATCCTGCTGTAGTGGTTTTTACAGCGAATGTTGGGGATGAAGGTCCTATCATGCACGGGAAAAAATTAGCGAACCATGGAGGAATTACTTTGGAAACCCAAGTGGCACCAGGAGCAACCGATTATCCAGAGTGGGGCAACGTGATTTTAAAACCAAATGAACGCTTTGAAAAAGAAACAGTTTATAAACTAATTATTCAAGAGTCATAGGTGGGCAGGTATCAATGAAGTAGACAGAAAACATTTACATTGATTCAAAAAGGTTTCGTTCCTTCTGATTTGGCGTAAGCATTTTGTTGGCAGAATGCGGCCGCCTTGGTTTGAAACCCCACCAATATATTGGTACTGCCACTAAAAAAATAAGAATAAAAGAAAAACACTTTCGTTGAATTCATGTAAAATGAAATTAATGGAGGTGTTTTTTGTGAGTACAAGAGTTATGTTTCCAGTAGAAATAAAAGAAGAAGCAACCAAATGAAGTAGCAAAATTGAACGTGATTTAAAAACGTGCTAGTTTGGTTTGGTAGAAATTACGAATTATCTATAACAATAAGACTTAGAAAGAGGAGACGGATTTTCGCCTCTTCTTTTTATATGTCTATAATGAATCATATTTTACATAGATATGAATCAATAGGGACTTTTTTAATTATCCAATTAGGGACACCCATAATAAACACAACTTAGTTATTGCAAACACACCATTCCCCATGTAAAATTAGGGTGTATATTAAATGGCTTTGAAAAAAGGGGATTTTTTTATGATAATAGCTTATACTTGTGTGAGTTCTACTAATCAAAATTTAGATCGACAAATGGAAGAATTTAAGAGACATGGAGCTGGAAAAATATTTGTAGAGAAGAAATCTGGCACGAATGTCATTAATCGGGAGGAATTTAATCGAGCATTAAATTTTGCGCATGAAGATGATTTTTTCATGGTAGAAGCCATTGACCAGTTGGGGAGAAATTATACAGAAATCGTGCAGACGGTAAATTTTCTTAAAGAGAAAAATGTTGGCTTATTGGTCACTAGTGTACCTTTGTTAAGTGAGCCATTGGCAGACCCCTTATTAGATAAATTTGTAAAGGAGTTAATTCTCCAGTTGTTAGCTATGATTGCTGAAAGAGAAAGAACTGAGAGTAAAAGAAGACAGGCGCAAGGGATTGCAATTGCAAAAGAAAAAGGAGTGTACAAAGGGAGACCAAAGCTGTATACTGCAAATGCAAAAGACCCACAAAAACAAGCAGTTTACCATCAAATTGTTCGAATGTTAAATGATGATTTATCTATAAAAGCGATTGCAGAAAAAAATAGCGTGACACGGATGACAGTATATCGAATAAAAAAAGAGTTGGACTTGAATCTTTCAAGTGAGTTGATTGACTCATAAGTTCTAAAGAAGAGAAAAAATTAGAAGAAAGCCTAGTGCAGAATATTCAGCGGTGGGCTATAAAAGTGAAAAATTTATAAGGAAAGAGAGTGTATACTATATGGAAACTCCCGAGATAAAACGTACCGTGGAAACTTCCGAGATAAAACATACCGAGGAAGAAAGCTTAATTGTAGATTATTTTTTTGAGAGAGGTCATATTGGGCTGAAAATTCGTCAATTAGTAATTGTTCTATTTGCTTGGCTTCTTTTATTGCTTCCCTTTTGGTTCATATTATTTCCGATATTGTTTCAGCAAGATGAGGTAATTGTCTATAATGCTTTTGAAATGGCTATACATATTTTTAATATATTAAAATATTATTACTTAGCCGCAATTATTTTCATTATTATTATGTTTGTCTGTTTAACCATATGGAATAATCGGACTTTTAAACAACATTTACAAAAAGAAGCAACGTATAATGTAATACAAGCAGAGAGACGAGAACAGATTATGGAAAAATTATATCATGAACGTTTCGGTCCAAAGAAACAGCGTGAATTGGTTCGGGACTATTCTGTTTCTGAAGAACAAAACTTCCTTGATGATGATATAGAGAAATTGTATAAAGAGAATGAGGTACCTCTAAAATGATGAATATAGAAACAGGCTCACCATTTATAAATATACTGATAATGATTTTTTTCGTTATTTTACTCACTTATCCAGTTTTAGGAGGAATTGCTTGGTTGACGGGGGTAATTTGTTATAAGTTCCTATATCATTATCGGCAGGATGAGTGGATTGATATACCAAAAGAGGTAGAGCCATTTATAACGATTATGATTCCAGCACATAATGAAGAACTTATCATCGAAGACACAATACACTATATGATGAACAAGCTACATTATAGTAAGTATGAAGTGCTTGTTATGGATGACGGTTCAACAGATGAAACACCTGAAATTTTAGCACGATTACAAAAACAATATCACAATTTGAGAGTTGTTAGAATAGAAAAAAATAAAGGAAAAGCACATGCCTTTAATATTGGTGTCGGATTTGCTAGAGGAGAATTAATTTTGAGCAACGATGCAGATATTGTACCAGAACCCAATGCACTGAAAAAATATGTTAACTATTTTATTCGGATGGAGAGCCGTAACATTGCGGCGATTACTTCCAATGCTGTAGTACGAAATCGATCAACACTAGTTGGGAAATCACAAACAGTAGAATTCGCGAGTATAGTTGGTATTATTAAACGTACTCAAACGGCTGTTTTTGGTGTGATTTATGCATATAGCGGGGCAAACACCATGTACAAAAAGCAAGCACTTATTGATGCTGGACTTTTTAGACAAAATCGAGCTACGGAGGATATTAGTATAGCATGGGATCATCAACTAGGCGGATGGTTAGCGTTGTTTGCTGAAGACATCAAATTTTATATGGAAGTGCCAGAAACAACTAAATTATTATATAAACAGCGGAAACGTTGGGCAAAAGGTGGTACCGAAGTATGGTTAACTAATTTCAAAAAAGTTTTTCGTCATCCATTTAGAAAACCTGGAAGAACGGGCATTTATTTCGATCAAAGCTTAAGTATTATTTGGACATTCTTTTTTTGGATATCTTCTATTATTTTTTTCATCACCATGATTTATTTAATTTGGACGCAACAATATCAAGCCATAAAACATATGCTTGTACTTTCAGGGATTTTTGTTTGCTTTGAAATGGTAGCTGGTTTATCACAAATTTTCACAGCATTATTTGTGGATAAGAAAAGTCGAAAGGTAAAATATTTTATCTTCGCACCACTTTATTTATTATTTTATTGGATGTTAAGTGCTGCAACGATTGCAACAACCTTTTTCCCAGCTATAAAAACGATTTTAGGATATGGAACAGGTGTATGGAAAAGCCCAGACAGGCAGAGGAAAATAAAATAATTGTTTGTCTAGGCTACAATTCACAAACTCCATACTTTGGATGAAAAAAGATTAGCAAAAGAAATTATCCTAAGAAATAATCAACGTTTCGACAAGTTATATATGGACGTATTGGCAAAAAGTTGGAAAGAGTTCAAAGCGGATTAAAAGCAATTGTTTCTATCATGTTCGTTAGAAGTTAATGTATAAATAAAAATGTAATGAGATGCTAGTTTTTTGTTATGAAAAAGAAAGACACTCTTTTTTTGGAAGAGTGCCTTTTTTATTAAATAATTCCTTGAGCAATCATTGTATCAGCGATTTTTAGGAAACCGGCAATGTTGGAACCTATGACTAAGTTTCCAGATGCGCCATATTCGCTTGCTGCGTTGCTAGAATTTTTATAAATGTCTTTCATAATGTTTTGTAAATGTTCATCAACTGTTTGGAATGTCCAGCTCATTCGAGTGCTGTTTTGAGCCATTTCAAGCGCGGATACTGCAACACCACCAGCATTAGCAGCTTTGGCAGGTCCAAATAGTACATTGTTTTCATGGTAAATATCAATAGCTTCAAGTGTAGAAGGCATATTAGCACCTTCTGCAATTGCAATAACACCATTTTTCACTAAGGCACGAGCTTGATCCGCATTGATTTCGTTTTGTGTAGCACATGGTAAAGCAATATCGCACGGAATTGACCAAACATCACCACCAGCATAATATTCAGCAGAAGGATGGAAAGCAACATATTCACTAATACGTTTGCGTTCTACTTCTTTTATTTGCTTAACAGTTGCTACTTGAATGCCGTCTTTATCATAAACGAAACCAGAAGAATCACTACATGCCACTACTTTTGCACCTAGTTCGTGTGCTTTTTCAATAGCGTAAGTAGCTACATTTCCAGAACCAGAAACAACAATTTTTTTGCCACGGATTGTTTCACCGGCTGCTTCTAACATTTCTACTGTAAAATAAACAAGACCATAGCCTGTAGCTTCTGTTCTTGCTAAGCTTCCGCCGTAAGTAAGTCCTTTTCCAGTTAAAGTGCCAGCATCATATGCGCCGCGAAGACGTTTATATTGACCGAATAAGTAACCTATTTCTCGTCCACCAACCCCAATATCACCAGCAGGAACATCTGTATCAGGACCGATATGTTTTTGTAATTCCGTCATAAAACTTTGGCAAAAGCGCATTACTTCAGCATCTGATTTTCCTTTTGGATTAAAGTCAGATCCGCCTTTACCGCCACCTATTGGTAATCCTGTTAAGGAATTTTTAAAAATTTGCTCGAAACCAAGGAATTTGACGATACTTCCTGTGACAGAAGGGTGAAAACGTAAGCCGCCTTTATATGGCCCAATTGCGCTATTGAATTGCACGCGGTAACCACGATTAACCTGTACTGCACCAGAATCATCTACCCATGAAACTCGAAAACTAATAAGACGTTCAGGTTCAGTAAGTTGCTCTAAGATACCATTTGCTTCGTACTTAGGTTCTTTAGCAAGCGCTGGAATAACAGAGGTTAAAAATTCTTCTACCGCTTGATGAAATTCGGTTTCTCCAGGATTACGTTGTTTAATTGTTGCAAACACACGTGCTGCGTAGTCTTCTGCTGTTTTTGTGTCATTTTGGATAGTGGACATTTGTGCCATACTTTAATCGCTCCTTGTTTAAATATTTTGACTATAAGAAAAAGTAAAAAACCAATTTTAATACATAAAATGTTATAAAGTGAAAAAGAAACTGCACTTTCGCATCAAGTAGGTCAACTTTTCTTACCTATGTTGTTAGTTTACACATTGTTGAGAATATTTTCAAGCATAAAAACCAATTTTTCAGAAATTTTTTAAAATGTAGTCAATGAGAACGTTTTTGCAATTTTTATAGAAAAAAGTGTCATCTTGTTGGCAGCATTTTGGCTTTTTATTAGCTGACATGACTTGTACGTTTTAATATAAAAAATAACCGCACCAGGGGGATGCGGTTAAGGGAGTATTAGGGAGTTCATAATGTTAAAGCAACGCCAAGGGATAAGACGAATTTGAATTTTTTAATAAGGCTTTAACATCACTCGCTTTCTTTTGGGTAAAAGCGCTCCATGGAAACAAGTATATAAGAGAATTTCTAAATAATCCTGCGTTTTTTCTTACAATAATAATCTTCAAAGTGACGATATTGTCATGTTTATTTTCCAACTGTTTTTTAGGTTGCTATAAGCTAGATTTAATTTTTTAAGTTCGTTTTTTAGCTAGAGAACTTTCTTTTTATATTATAGGTTATAAATAATAAATGGCTCATTATGGTATAATAAGTGTGTTATTTGCGATATTTAGAAGAAAATGGAAGGGGTGCAGGGGATGAAACGAGATGGACATACACATACAGAATTTTGTCCGCACGGAACGAGAGAAGATGTAGAAGAAATGATTTTAAGAGCGATAGAACTTAATTTTGATGAATATTCAATTGTCGAACATGCACCGCTTCCTAGTGAATTTATGAAAGAAACAGCTGGAGATCAGGAAGCAGTAGAGACTGCGGGTATGGCGCTTAATGATATAGATTACTATTTGAAAAAAATGATGCATTTAAAGAAAAAATATGCGAGTGATTTATTAATACATATTGGATTTGAAGTAGATTATTTGATGGGATATGAAGATTTTACGCGGGATTTTCTTAATGAGTACGGGGCACAAACAGACGACGGTATTTTGTCATTACATTTTTTAAAAGGGCAGGGTGGTTATCGCGCCATTGATTTTTCAGCGGAGGATTATGATGCAGGAATTGTTCAATTTTACGATGGATTTGAAAACGCGCAACTAGCCTATTTAGCAGGAATTAAACAGTCAATCGAAGCAGATTTGGGAAGTTATAAACCTACGAGGATGGGACATATTTCTTTATGTCAAAAGTTTTGGCAGTACTTTGGTCCGTCAGAGAATGTGTTTTCAGTTGAAGTAAAAGAACAATTTCAACAAGTGCTTACTTTAGTAAAAAAAAGAGGCTACGAACTTGATTTTAATACAGCTGGGTTATTTAAAGCCTTATGTGGTGAAACTTACCCGCCGAAAGAGATTATTCTTTTAGCGAATGAATTGCAGATTCCATTTGTATATGGATCTGATTCGCATGGAATTCAAGATGTTGGTAGAGGGTATGAAGTTTATTGCCAAAAATAGATTTTTAGATCAACATGTCCATTTGCTTTAAATTGGATACCTTCAGATAAAAGTAGTTCGCGCTGTTCATCCCAATTAGGTACAAGGCGACCAGCTGCATTAACGACACGATGACAAGGTGTAATTTTATCACGCTTCGAACGTTTTAAAGTGGCACCAACAAGCCGGGCATTTTTTGGAAAGCCAATTTTATAGGCAATTTGACCATAAGTTGTTACTTTGCCACGAGGAATTTGTCTAACTACTTCATAAACGCGATCTTCAAAATCTGCTGGAATCATTGCTTTCCCTCCAAGTGTTCATAATAAAATTAGTATACAGGAAATAACCATTTTATAAAAGTTAGGATGATAAAGAAATGCCAGATTTTTCTTATGCCAAGATAACTAAACTCGTTGTCCACTTTGCTGGAAATAAAGCGAGGGAAGAAGGGACAGAGGTGTCGGCCAATGTACTTGCTGATATTGGCTCCGAAATGAATCAAACACTTGCTTCGATTTTTTTAGAACCATTTAAAAAAGATGAATATTATCAGTTCACTCACGAAACGGATTTAGACTTTAATGAAGTTCGAACGTTTGCAGCCAATATGTTTGCAATGGAAGATGAATTTCTTGCTGAATCAAAGAAAATTTTGGAACATTTATATAGTGAAACAACACATCCAAATATTAAAAGCGGTGATGTGTGGATTTTCTTTATTGAAGGCTGTGTTGTTGACGGTGATTTTACGAATGGTATTGGTATTTTTAAAGTTGAAAATAAAGAAGTCTTTTTGAAAAATGATTTTAATGGTCGGGAATTCCAGATTGGTTATGATAAAGGAATTACAGGAACTGATTTGGATAAAGGTTGTTTGATTTTCAATTTAGAACAAGATTTAGGAAATAAGGTGTTAATACTCGACCGACTTAATCGCGGTGATTCAGTTTATTGGAAAGATAAATTTTTAGGAATTGAAAAAATTACTGACGAGAAATTTTATACAGAAGGTTTTGTAGAGGTTTGTACAGATTATATTAAGCAACGGGAAGAATCATTGCTTGATAAATCTAATTTTGTAAAAGCGACAACGGAATATTTAGCAGGCGAAGAAACACTTAATATTGCCGAATTTGCCCGGACAACCATTGAAAAACCAGAAGAAATCACTGAGTTTAACACAATGGTAGATACATTTGAAAAAGAAAACAATGTACGATTTCCAGAGAGTTTTCAATTAGATGAAGAAAAACGCGAAAAATTATCTAAAAAAATTCGTAAAACAATTAAATTAGGAAAAAACATTTCAGTAGTAGTTAAAGATTTAGAGCAATTAGAGGAAACTGATTTTGTACAAGGATACGATGAAGAACGAGGCAAAAATTTTATGATTGTCTATTATGATTAAACAAAGACCGAGGACAGTGGAGCTTCCTCGGTCTTTTGACGTTTTAAACAACAAATATAAAATATAGTATAAACAGTACCATCATCACATACATGATTGGATGGACTTCTTTATAACGACCTTTAAGTGCCATTGTAATTGGATAGAAGATAAAGCCTATTGCAATACCTGTTGCGATGGAGAATGTAAGCACCATCATTAATACGACAAAAAACGCAGGCACAGCAACTTCAAATTTCGTCCAATCAATATGCGCCACATTACCAATCATCAATATACCTACAATAACGAGCGCTGGCGTTGTAACCGCACTAGTAATGACCCCGAGAAGCGGAGAAAAGAATAAGGATAAAGAGAAGCAAATGGCGATAACGACGGCAGTTAAACCAGTTCGACCACCAACTGCCACACCAGCAGTAGACTCTACATAGGAAGTAGTTGTGGATGTCCCAAAAATGGCACCAAATACGGTTGCAATGGAGTCAGAGAAAAGTGAACGTCCTGCACGTGGAATTTTATTATCTTTGACAAAACCAGCTTGTGTCGCAACAGCAACAAGAGTGCCAGCAGTATCAAAAAAATCAATGAAGAAAAAGGTTAAAATAACAATCAACATTTGTGGGGTGAAAATATCTGGCAAATGAATAACTGCTTGACCAAAAGTCGGTGCAATACTTGGAACGGAAGAAACGACATGCGTAGGAACATCAATTAGTCCAAAAATCATTCCAGCAATTGCAGTTGTAGCCATCCCAAAGAAAATCGCGCCTTTCCATCCAAGTGTCATATAACAAACGGTAATAATAATTCCGAAAACAGCAAGCAAAACTGGTCCAGAATGCAAGTCACCAAGCGCAACAATCGTCGAATCATTTGGCACAATAATTCCGGCATTTTTCAATCCTAGAAAAGCAATGAAAAAACCAATTCCAGCTCCAACTGCAAATTTTAGCTCGGAAGGAATCGCATTAACAATTTTTTCGCGAATACCTGAAAGTGTTAAACAAATAAAAACTAGCCCAGAAACAAGTACGCCTGCAAGTGCTGTTTGCCAAGGGATACCCCACTGCGCACATACGGTATAAGCGAAAAAGGCATTTAATCCCATACCTGGAGCAAGTCCGATTGGATAGTTGGCAATTAACCCCATTGCAAGTGATCCAACAACAGAAGCAAGAATCGTCGCTACAAAAACAGCTTTTAATTCCATTCCAGTAGTTGCAAGCATGGATGGGTTGACAAAAAGTACATAAGCCATTGATAAGAAAGTCGTTAGCCCTGCGAGTATTTCTGTTCGAACAGTCGTTTTATTCTCGCGTAATTTAAAAAATTTATCCATTAAAAAAATCCTCCCTATTTATGTTGTCGCACATAACGGAAAGAGCAAAGGTAAAAAAGGGAATAAAAAAATAAAAAATAGCAAAAAATCCCTATGTAATTTACAATAGCTCGTAGCCTGGCATTTTACGGTTGCCTGGTAGAAACGAACGGTCCATATTACCGAACTTATACGACTTTTTTATTGTAGACGATTAGAACATTTTTAGCAATACAATCTGAAATAAAAAATAAAAAACAAACTTTTAAATAAATAAGTTTATACTTTTAAAAAAATAAGGTATAATAAAAGCAAATAATTATTGGAGGTAAGAAATAATGACGTATAAATTTCCAGAAAATTTTTGGTGGGGTAGTGCTGCTTCCGGTCCTCAAACAGAAGGTGCAGCAAATGTAGATGGTAGAAAACCTAGTATTTGGGATCACTGGTATGATATTGAACCAGGACGTTTCTTTAATGGTGTTGGACCAACAAATACATCGAACTTTTATTATCAATATAAAGAAGACATTGCTTTAATGAAACAAACAGGACATAATTCTTTCCGGACGTCCATTCAGTGGTCTCGTCTTATTCCAGATGGTATCGGAGAAGTAAATCCGAAAGCAGTTGATTTTTATAATCGAGTTATTGATGAAATGCTTGCAAATAATGTAGAACCATTTATGAATCTATACCATTTTGATATGCCAATGTCGATGCAAGAAAAAGGCGGATTTGAAAGTCGTGAAGTTGTTGATGCCTACGCAACTTTTGCAAAAACTTGTTTTGAGTTATTTGGTGATCGTGTGAAACATTGGTTTACTTTTAATGAGCCAATTGTTCCTGTAGAAGCGGGATACTTATATGATATGCATTTTCCAAATGTTGTTGATTTTAAACGCGCAATACAAGTGGCTTACCATACAACACTTGCACATGCATTAGCTGTTAAAGAATTTCATGCGTTAAATATTCCTAAAGCGCAAATCGGAATTATCTTAAATTTAACACCATCATATCCGCGTAGCCAAAACCCGGCTGATGTAAAAGCGGCGCATATTGCAGATTTAATTTTCAATCGTAGTTTCCTAGATCCAGTAACAAAAGGGGAATTCCCGGCTGATCTTGTGGAAATTATTCGTGAGCATGATGCTTTGCCAACATATACAGAGGAAGATTTAGTGATAATCAAAAATAATATTATTGATATTTTAGGTGTGAATTACTATCAACCACGCCGCGTGAAAGCAAAAGAATATGCGGCACATCCGGATGCACCGTTTATGCCAGAACATCTTTTTGACAATTATGAAATGCCATACCGTAAAATGAACCCATACCGTGGTTGGGAAATTTTTGAAAGAGCGATTTATGATATTGCAATTAATATTCGCGATAATTATAATAATATTCCATTCTTTATTTCTGAAAACGGAATGGGTGTTGAAGGTGAAAGTCGCTATCGTAATGCAGATGGAATGATTGAAGATACCTACCGAATTGACTTTATTAAGAGTCATTTGAAATGGTTGCATAAAGCAATAGATGAAGGTGCAAATTGTAATGGTTATCACCTTTGGACATTTATGGATTGCTGGAGTTGGGCGAATGCTTACAAAAACCGTTATGGCTTAGTCGAAGTAGACTTGGATAATAATTTCAAACGTACTATTAAGGCTTCCGGTCATTGGTATAAAGAACTCGCAAAAAATAATGGCTTTGAAGATTAAATATGATAAAATAAAACTATTATGTGTAAAGAGGTGAACTTCCGTGGCTCAGAATCAAACAAAATATAGTTTTATCGCTGAAGAAATTCGAAAAAGAATAATGAATCACGCATATCCGCTTAATCAACCTATTCCTGATGAAATAACTTTGGCGAAAGAGTTTGATTGTAGTCGAATGACAATGAAAAAAGCACTTGAGGTACTTGTACTTGAAGGATTGCTTTACCGAAAACGTGGGCATGGTACTTTCATTATCAAATCGGCGCTGGACGCGGACCGGTTGCAGATTCACAATCAAGAAGTAAATGGCTTTACAAAACTTTTAAATGGTCAAAAAGTGATTAGCAAGGTCATTGAATTCAAAGTTATTTTTCCAACAGAAGAAATTGCGGAACGTTTGCATATTGAGATGGAAACACCCATTTATGATATTCTTCGTGTGCGTGTAGTTAAAGATGAACCATATGTGTTAGAACATACGTATATGCCAGTTGGAGTTATCCCGGGAATTAACCAACAAATTTTGGAAGGCTCCATTTATTCGTATATCCAAGAGGAACTTCATTTAAAAATTGCGAGTTCCTATAAACAAATTCGTGCGGATAAAGCGACTTTGCTTGATCAACAATATTTGGACTGTGCGGCGGATGATCCAGTTGTCGAAGTAGAACAAACCGTGTATTTGAATAACGGTCTTGCTTTTGAATTTTCGAAGTCGCGTCACCGTTATGATAAATTTGTCTTTACAACAGTGAATATTGCTAGACGTTAAAGAAGGGGAAGGTAAAATGAAGTTTCATTTTACCTTCCTATTTTTATGTGCAAATTATCTTTCCTTTATTTTGGAGAAAATATGATATACTTTTCAGTAGAAAATAAAATGTACGGTAAGAAAGGGATATAAGTATGACTCAAAAAACAGACCAAGATGTGATGCGGGAAAATAATAAGAAATTAGTATTAAAAACATTATTTAATGCCGGACCAACATCTCGAAGTTCAATTGCGAGTAGAATTCATCTGCAAAAATCCACTGTATCATCCATTGTTCGCGAACTTCATGAGTCAGGACTTATTGAAGAACTCGGCATTGGTGAATCCGGTAATGCTGGTGGACGTAAACCAAATTTAATTCAGTTTAATTATCGCTATGGTTATGTTTTAGCTTTTGATATGGGGGCAAGACATTTACGATATTCAGTGAATTATTTAAATGGGGAAGTAATCCAAAAAGAATCACTTAGATTAATAGGGAAGAGCATAAAAGATGTTTTTCAGATGATGAAAAAAATAATATCTAGCCTGCCGAATTATGAAACAATGAATGGGCTTTTGGGTATTGCTGTATCAACCCATGCACCAGTTTACAACAATGAAATCCGTTATAGTCCATTTTTAGAGTTAGATTCTTTTTCATTACTTCATGCTTTACAAAAAATAGTAGATGTACCCATTCGATTTGAAAATGAAGCGAACTTAACCGCTATTTCAATTAGAGATTTTTGGAATCATGCAGACGCGGAACCACTAACTAATTTGATTGCATTGAATATTCATAATGGAATTGGTGTAGGAACCATTATTAACGAGCAACTTTACCATGGTGTACAAGGGTTGGCTGGCGAAATTGGTCGTTCAGTTGTTTGTAAAGATCAACAAGTTTATCGTTTAGAAGAACTTTATTCTGAAAAAGCTATTATGGAAAAAATAGCAAAACACGAAGAAAAACCGGATTTAACCGTAGATGAGTTTGCTGCATTAATCAAAATGGGCAATCCGTTTGTTTTAGAAGTGGTTGAGGAATGGATTACAGCTATTTCGCAAATTACATATAACTTAGTCCAATTTAGTGCCCCTGAAGCAATATTTTTATCTTCACGTTCTTTAGCACAATTTCCTGAGTTACTGGAGCGAATTTCTGTAGCATATAAAAAACTAGATCCATTGGGCGATACACGAATTGAGTTTACTGAACATGACATTTATGACTCCTCTTTGCTTGGCGGAGTGGCACTTATTACTAGACAAGTACTCGGACTTGAAACGCAAAAGGTTATTTTTAAGAAATAAATTTTTAATGAAAAACTGTGGAAAATAGGCGCCACAGTTTTTTATTTGGACGAATTTGCTGAAACCGCTTTACAAGAGAAGGGGAAAAAGGTTATTATATAGTTAGTTCGACGCACCAACTAACTAAAATAATATATAAATTTAAAAGGAGGATATATACAATGAGTTATTTCCCACAAGTAGAAAAAATACAATTTGAAGGTAAGAATACAAAAAATAGTTTGGCATTTCGCCATTATCAAGCAGACGAGGTAGTTCTTGGAAAACCAATGAAAGACCATTTACGTTTTGCGATGGCTTATTGGCATACAATGACACAAGATGGTAGTGATCCATTCGGTATGGCTACTAATGAGCGAACTTGGATTGGTGAAACAGAGATGGATACTGCGAAAAATCGTGTAGAGGCATTCTTTGAAATTCTTGAAAAATTAGGAGTAGAATATTTTTGTTTCCATGATATTGATATTGCCCCAGCAGGAGATTCCATCGAGGATTTTATGAAGAATTTGGATGAAATTACCGATTTAATCAAAGTGAAAATGGAAGAAACAGGCATTAAATTACTTTGGAACACTGCGAATATGTTTTCTCACCCGCGCTTTAATAATGGGGCAGGTTCAACAAATGACCCAGAAGTTTTCGCCTATGCGGCAGCACAAGTGAAAAAAGGATTAGATATTTCTAAAAAATTAGGTGGAGCAAACTATGTATTCTGGGGAGGACGTGAAGGTTATGAAACGCTGTTAAATACAGATATGAAGTTTGAACAAGATAACATCGCTCGCCTATTTAAAATGGTGATTGCCTATGCAGAAAAAATTGGTCATAAACCACAATTCTTAATTGAACCAAAACCTAAAGAACCATCCAAACATCAATATGATTTCGATGCTGCAACAACAATGGCATTTATTCAACATTACGATTTAGAAGGTGACTTTAAATTAAACTTAGAGGCAAACCATGCAACGCTTGCTGGTCACACTTTTGAACATGAACTACGTGTAGCACGTGATTATAATGCGCTTGGTTCCATTGATGCTAACCAAGGAGACATGCTACTAGGCTGGGATACAGACGAGTTCCCTACAAATGTTGTTGATGTAACACTGGCAATGTATGAAATTTTACAAAATGGTGGAATTGCTCCTGGTGGTATTAATTTTGATGCAAAAGTAAGACGCTCTTCTTTTGCAATGGAAGATTTATTGCTAGCACATATTGCTGGAATGGATACATTTGCCCGAGGACTGAAAGCAGCTGCTAAATTAACAGAAGATAAGTTTATGGAAAATATCCTTGCTGAACGCTATGGCAAATGGTCAGATACAGAGATTGGTAAATCTATATTAGCTGATAAAGAAGACTTAGAATCACTAACTAACTATGCATACAAACATGGGGATAGTATCAAACTTGAATCTAGCCATATCGAGCATGTAAAATCAGTATTAAATGATTATATCTTTTAAATATAAAGGAGTTTTAGCAAATGGGTTATGTACTAGGAATTGATCTTGGAACAAGTTCGCTAAAAGGTATCGTTATGAATAAGGCGGGGCAATTGATTACAGAGTCCTCAGCAGAGTATCGTATCGACTCGCCGGCTCCCGGTTTTTCGGAACAACACCCAGAATATTGGGTTATCGCTTTGGAAGAAGTGCTGACGGCATTAACTTTAGAAGTGGTTGATTTTAGTGCAGAACTTGAGGCAATTAGTTTTTCTGGACAAATGCATTCACTAGTAACACTTGGGAAAAACGATGAAGTAGTCTACCCGGCGATTTTATGGAATGATGTACGGACTACAGAACAATGTACAGAAATCATGGAACAATTTGGAAGCCAGATATTAGAGATTACTAAAAATATTGTTCTGGAAGGCTTTACGTTGCCAAAAATCTTATGGCTACAACAAAATAAACCAGAAGTATGGGCTAAAGTTAGCAAGATTATGCTACCAAAAGATTATCTAGGTTTTATTTTGACAGGAAATATCCATTCTGAGTACTCTGATGCGGCCGGAACTTCCTTATTTGATATTGAAAAACAAGCGTGGTCGACTAAAATCTGCGAAGAGTTCCATATTGATAAAGACATTTTACCTGATGTGGTTCCATCTTTAGCTCAAATTGGTGTCGTAAATGATTACTATGCGAATCGTTTTGGCTTAAAAAAAGAAGTAAAAGTATTTGCTGGTGGAGCTGATAATGCTTGCGCCGCGCTAGGTGCAGGAATAGTTAACGAGGATTATGCGCTTGTTTCACTTGGAACGAGTGGGGTGTTTAGCTCTTTTGAAACAGCAATTTCTGCTTATCAAGGGAAATTACATTTTTTTAACCATGTTATCCCGGATGTATTTTATTCGATGGGAGTAACGCTTGCAGCCGGAAATTCTTTAAACTGGTTTAAAAATACATTTGGTAAAGGCTTGAGTTTTGCTGAATTACTTGCGGATGTTCAGTCAGTCTCTCCTGGCAGTGAAGGTTTGCTTTTCACACCATATATTGTAGGGGAACGAACACCACATATTGATTCAAAAATTCGCGGCAGTTTTATCGGAATGGATACCCGTCATGAATTAAAACATTTTGCTCGTGCTGTGCTTGAAGGGATTACTTTTAGCTTAAAAGATGCTCAAGTACTAATGGAATCTGCTAAAAATAAACACTTTAAGCAAATTATTAGTGTTGGTGGCGGTGCAAAAAATCGCGATTGGCTACAAATGCAAGCAGATATTTTTAATGCAGAGATAATTTGTTTAGAAGTAGAACAAGGACCTGGAGTAGGAGCATGCATGATTGCAGCTGTTGGGAATAACTGGTTTAAAGATTTCGAAAGCTGTCGTGATGTGTTTGTTCAATATAAAAAAGATACTTTTCTACCAAATAAAGAAAATACAGCAACCTATGAAAAACTATATGAACTATATAAAGAAGTGTACCCAGCAACGAAAGATATTTGTGCGAAATTAACTAATCTAAATGAAAATTAACATTAAAAAAACTGCTAATAACAATCATGAAACGGTTGTTATTAGCAGTTTTTTGCACTAATTATATATGCTCTTTTCGTTCGCGAAAGGTACGAATACTATGATTGAATACTTCGGATAGCATTAAACCGGCTGCGATAGCTCCAGCGACGACGGTGACTTGAACAGAAATACCAATAGCTTCCGTGTAATCACCGAGCACAAAATTGCGCACAGCTTGGTAAGCAAGTCCTCCAGGAACAAGTGGTACAATACCAGGAACATTAAAAATGGTGATGGGCATTTTTTTGTATTTAGCAAAAGTGTGACTAAGTACTGCAACTACAAATGCTCCTGCTAGAGTGGATGCACCAATCCCAGAATCCGTTTGCAGTACAGTCCAATAAGCCATCCAACCAAATGTTCCAGTAATACCGCAAGCATTTAGCGCTCTTTTTGGCACATTTGTAATAATCGCAAAGGTTACCGTGGCTACATAACTAAGTATTAATTGAATGATAATTGTCCAAACTAAATCCATTTTGTAGCCTCCTTTACATGAAAAAGCGGAAAACAACCGCTATCCCAATTCCAATTGCGCAAGAAGTAAGAAGCGCTTCTGTACCACGTGCCATTCCACTTAGTAGGTGACCGGCAATTAAATCTCGTACGGCATTAGTAATGGGAACCCCAGGAACAAGTGGCATTACACCACCAATAATCATCTTATCCAAATTAATTCCTAGCCCAATTGAAATCGTGAACACAGCCAATAAGCCTACTGTCAATGAAGCTAAAAATTCAGCTAGAAATTTTACCTTCATAAAAATTTGTGTATAGTGAAAAATAATAAATCCAATGGCGCCAATCAAACAAGTGGGGATAAAATCAACCCAGCTACCGCCAAAAATAATCATTAATGAACCACTAACAAGTGATGCAGCAAGAATTTGCAACCATAGCGGGAAATGACGCACATCTGCATCTAAATTAGTGAGTTGGGTATGTAATTCTTTTAAGGTGATTCTTTTTTCGGCAAAGTCCCTAGATAATTCATTAACTAACGACACTTTTTCTAAATTAATTGTTCTAGTTGGGATTTGCTGTAACTGTACATTTCGTTCTCCTTCAAGCGACATAAAAATCCCTGTGGGTGTCACAAAGCTAATTCCTTTTTTGCTACTAGCGATATTTGCAATTCGGTTCATCGTATCTTCCACGCGGTACATTTCTGCGCCGCTTTCCATCATGATTCTACCTGCCATTAAACATGTTTCAAGCAAATAATCAGTTGTTTCATTATTCAATTCTGAGGCACCTCCAAACCATGTATTACCTCCTAATCGTAACCCAATCAAATCAAAAATTCTAGTAAGAAGGATGTTTTTATGGAATTAACGATTGTTTAGATGTTATTTGGGGTAAATATTTGATAGTATGTTAGATAAACAAGTAGAAAAGGTAGGAGATAATTTGGCTAATATTGAATATGAAATTATCGAAGAAATCGGTGTACTTTCCGAAAATGCACGTGGTTGGCGAAAAGAATTAAATCGAATTAGTTGGAATGGTCGTCCAGCTAAATATGATATTCGCGACTGGGCAGAAGACCATGAAAAAATGGGAAAAGGGATTACACTAACTGATGAAGAAGCAGAAGTATTAAAAAAACTGTTATAAAGACGAGGCTGGTGTAAAAATGAGAATGTACGCTTATGATATTTATGAACCAATTGGTAGAAAAGAAGGAGAAACATTTCCGGTAATATTTGGAATTCATGGTTTTGGTGGAGATGAGCTGGATATGGCCGGAAGATTAGAGTTATTAATGGATCGTTTTGTCGTTGTTTCTTTACGTGGAGACATAGAATATGGACCTAGCTTCGGGTTTTATCATATGGTTACAGAAGGAGACCCAAATACACATGAAATTGATGATACAAGTATTCGGGTGGCACAATTCATTGATAATATTTGTGAACAATATAAATCCATTGATAAAGATCAAATTTTCCTTGCCGGCTTTGATCAAGGAGCCATTTTAACGACATCGATTTTGCATAGTTATGGTGGGCAATACAAAGCTGCAGCCATTTTGAGCGGTCGCTTGCTTCCGTTTTTGGAAGATAGACCTGCCAATTTATTGCTGAAAAATAAACGCATTTTTATAGGTCATGGTTTAGAAGATGCAGTTATTCAAGTGAATGAAGCGGATAAACTTGCTACATTTTTTAGAAATATAGGTTGTGATGTGGAAAAACATCGCTACTTTATAGGTCATAATATCAATGAAGCGGAGGAAGATGATTTATATGACTGGTTTGAAAGTTTTCTTCCAAATCAATCCGTTAAAAATAAAACAGAAAAACAACATCCATAATAAAAAAGTGGTGTTAGCTAGTTAAAACGGATATAACAACAATACTTATTCAAATAAAAACAAGCCTCTTGATACAAAAGGCTTGTTTTTTATTTGAAAAATTATGAAAAACTATTACTGCGATGGATAAATGAAAATAATTCAAAAGTGTTTAAAAACGCCATTTAAAGGAAAATCTCGTTGGTTAAATATGGAAAATAATGAAATTAATTGAAATAAAATGAAAAAAATATGATTGTAAGCGATTCATTTATATGATATGCTTATCTCATCTTAAAAATATGGAGGGAAATAAATGAAATTAGCGACAAGAATTAATTCATTTTTACCAGTTTATGAAAATGATTTAAAAAAAGTACTAGAACAGTTTAAACAATTAGGTTTAGGATATGTAGATTTGAACTACCCAGAGCATATTGAAAAATTGGAAGCTTCTGAAATTAAAACAATGATGGAAGCGCATGATTTAAAGTTAAACGGTGTAGCATTACGCTTTCGTGGAGAATTTATAAATGGAGAACTGGGAAATGCCGATGCAAAAATTTCAGCACATGCATTAGAACTTTGTAAAAATGCCGCTGATTATTGCCGTAATGCAGGAGGGAAAGTGGTTACTATTTGGTTAGGGTTTGATGGTTTCGATTATAGCTTTCAAATTAATTACCAAAAAGTTTGGAACCAAATTAGAGATGCTTTCATTGAAATTGCAGACTATGCGCCAGATTTGAAAATTAGCATTGAATATAAACCATTTCAACCGAGAGCATATGCTTTTATTGATAGTATGGGGCTAGCTGGAATGATGTTAAATGAAATTAACCGAGAAAATGTGGGTATTACATTGGATTATTGTCATATGTTAATGAAACATGAGAATCCTGCTTTTGCTGCTGAAATTTTTGGGAGTCGAGATAAATTATTTGGTATTCACCTAAATGATGGATACGGCTTAAATGATGATGGCTTAATGATTGGTTCTGCAACTCCTTTTAAAACACTAGAGTTCTTGTATTATATTAGAAAACATCAATATGATGGCGTTATTTATTTTGATACCTTCCCAGTAATCGAAAATGCTACTAAGGAATGTGAACAAAATATTCGAATGATCACACAACTTAATAAGATGATTGATCAGGTAGGATTAAACCATATTCAAACGATAATTGATAAAAATGATGCAATTGAAGCTAATCAACTAATGCTTGAATTTTTAACTAGCTCTAATTAATAAATACTACTAAAAAGGATGTGGACAGAATGGATTATAAATTAATGGCAAAAGAAATTCTCGAACATATTGGTGGAGCAGAAAATATTGCTAATATGACGCATTGTGCTACTAGGCTAAGGTTAACATTAAAAGATTCTTCCAAGGCAAATGATGAAAAAGTGAAAAATATTGATGGCGTTATTAATGTCGTAAATAAAGCTGGTCAATATCAACTACTTATTGGAACAGAAGTACCTAAGCTATATGATGAATTTGAAAGTTTGGTTAAAGGAACTGGAAATTTAGAACCAAATGATAATAATGATTCTTCTGAAAGTGTGATAAGTAAGATTTTCTCTTCTGTTTCAGCAATTTTTGCCCCATTATTACCAGCACTTGCAGGTTCGGGGATTTTACGTGGTTTATTAATTTTATGTGTACAATTGGGATGGATTAGTGAAGACAGTGGAACATATACGATTATATATGCAACAAGTATGAGCGTATTTTATTTCTTACCTGTGTTACTTGCATTTACTTCTGCAAGACGTTTTGGAGCAAGTCCGTATCTTTCTGCGTTAATTGGAGCAGCTTTAATCCATCCAGATTTTATTGGATTATTAGGTAATGCAGGGAATGGAGCAACAACAGAATTCTTTGGTATACCAGTAGTTTTAATGAATTATAATTCGACAGTAGTTCCCATTATTTTATCTATCTGGGCATTTTCCTATCTATATAAATTTCTTGATAAAAAAGTTCCAGAAAACCTTAAGCTAGTAGTTATTCCTCTCATATCATTAGCTATTATGGTTCCTTTAACTGTCATTATTATTGGACCAATTGGTGTTTATAGTGGAGAACTAGTGGCAAATGGCGTTAACTGGTTAATAGAAAGAAGTAGTATTTTAACTGGGATCCTTGTTGGTGGAGGTTGGAGTGTTCTAGTAAGTTTAGGTATTCACTGGGCAGTTAATCCAATTATGATTAATAATATTTCTACGTACGGATTTGATTATATCGTACCTTTCACATTTGCATGTAACTTTGCTGTAATGGGAACAACAATCGGCGTTTATTTAAAAGCTAAAAATTCCCAATTACGTAGTTTTGCAATGACTGGTTTTATTACAATCGCACTATCTGCTATTATTGAAGCCACATTATTCGGGCTTTTAGTAAAAAATAAAAAGTTGTTTTTAGCTCAAATTATTGGTGGGGCAGCTGGTGGAGCTTATTTAGGGCTGATGCAAGTTGTGGCAAATTCTTTTGTATTCGGTAGTGTTATCACTTTACCAGCATTTTTCGGTGATAACTCAACTAATTTCATCCAAGCAATTATTGGTCTACTGATAGCAATGATGGTTTCGATGATACTAGCCTATATATTTACAAATAGAGAAGAAAAACTAGCCTAGAATATATCGATATTTAAAGGAGTAGGAGCAGTTTGAAATTTTTTAAGAAAAAAACAATTATCTATTCTCCAGCAAATGGAGTCATCAAAACAATTGATCAAGTAGAAGATGAAATTTTTTCTTCTAAAGCTTTGGGAGACGGTTTTGCCCTGGAAACACCCGAAAAAAGTATCTATTCCCCAGTTGAAGGAGAAATTACTTCTATCTTCCCTACTAAACATGCTATCTCTATTAAAACAGCAGCTGGTTTAGAGATATTAATCCATATTGGAATTGATACAGTAGAACTAAATGGCGAGGGCTTTACAATGAAAGTGGCAGAAGGAGACAAAGTTAGTAAAGATACAGAATTAGTTGCAGTAGATTTCCCATATTTGGAATCAAAAGGAAAAGATACAGATGTACTAATTATTTTCACAAATTTAAAAGATAGTTCACTTAGCATCACAGAAGGAGATTCATTTTTAAAACAGGAAATAGGAATGGTTAAATAAAATCTATCAAAGCTACGAAAAACGTTCAAAGGTTTTTCGTAGCTTTTTTGTATTTGGATAAAATTGAAAAATAGTGATAAAATATAATTAAATATAAAATTTAATGACATTATAAAGAGATAGCTATTTTTGGAGGTATATATGATTCCCTATGAAAGGCAAGAAAGAATTATCGCATTTTTAGAAACAAAAGAAATTATAAAGATTGATGAATTGCAAAAAGTTATTCCGAATATTTCTATATCCACTTTAAGAAGAGATTTAAAAGAACTGGAAAAGTTGGGAAAAGTAAATATGCTTATTGGTGGTGCTGTCAAACTATCCTCTAGTACGAGCGAATTACCAATTTCTGCTAAAAGTATAATTCAAACAGAACAAAAAGAAATCATCGCCAGTTTAGCTGCAAGAGAAATTAATGATGGTGATGTTATTTATTTGGATTCAGGTTCAACTTGTACGGCATTACTAAATAAAATTTTGGATAAAAAAATAAGCATTTTTACTACCAATACCAGCATTTTTAATATATCCACAGAAATACGTGCGGAAATCACTATTTTAGGCGGAAGATATAGCCCATTTATCTCTTCTATTAACGGTCCATTAACAGATAGTAATATCCAACTTTTTAATTTTGATAAAGCTTTTTTAGGAGCAAATGGGGTTGATATCGTTCGCGGTGTAAGTACACCAACTTTAACAGAAGCCAACAAGAAAAAAGAAATTTTAAAAGCCGCAAAAAAAGCATTTTTACTTTGCGACAGCTCAAAAATACATAAATCATCTGCAGTAAAAGCATTTGAGCTAAATGAAGTCACTTTAATAACGGACCAATATGACAAAGATATTGCCGAATTAACAAGTTTAATTGCCCCAGAGAGTGGAATAAATTAATAATAAAATTTTTAAATTACCTTACAAAAAGTCTAAACATAAAATGGATATTATTCGTACTCTTTAAAAAGGGGGAAGTGGAAAATGTATGGTATAAAAAAACGCACACTATCTGCTAAAATATTTATTTTAATTGCGCAATTGTGCTATTTAGGTATAGCTGTTTTCTTATTTAATCATTGGCAAACAGATACTATCATTCGTAATAGTATTTACTTTTGCTTAATAATTGTCTTTATACGTCTAAATGGAATGATGTTTTTATGGCTTCCACGAGGGATAAGCTGGAAAGAAGCCACTGGGAATAGTATTGCTTTTGGTTTGTATTACTTAGGTTTTCCATTATTTGCTATTTTCGGACCTCAAAATATTCAGCCAATTGTATATATATTAGGGATAGTGCTATTTATTGTTGGTAGCCTACTTAATACTGTGTCGGAACTATTAAGAAAACCATTTAAAGATGATCCAGCTAATAAAGGAAAGTTATACACAAAAGGTTTATTTCGATATGCAATTCATATCAACTATTTAGGCGATATTCTTTGGGTGGCTGGTTTTGCATTACTCACTTTTAATTGGTGGGCATTACTAATACCACTAGGCTTAACCTGCTTATTTATATTTTCTTATATACCAAATGCAAATGCCTACTTGCGTCAAAAATATGGAGAACAATTCGAAACTTATGAGAAAACCACAAAACAATTAATTCCATTTATTTGGTAATATTTTTGGTTCTTAGAAATGAATAGATTTTAACTGACATAACCAAAAAGGCTAGAATAATACCAGATCGGGAATTTAACCGCAATGTTTTATCAAAAATAAAGTGAGCAAACTATTTTAAAATCAGTAGGGTCATCTGTCCTATTTGTTACATAGACAGGTTTATATTTTGCGTTAATTATTTGGAATGAATGGAGATAAATATATGAAAATAGTCATTATAGGCTCAGTAGCTGCTGGGACAAGTGTTGCTGCAAAAGCAAGAAGAAATACAGAAGAAGCAGAAATTGTTGTATACGAACAAGATAAAGATATTTCTTATTCAGTCTGTGGAATTCCTTATTATATAGGCGGAGAAGTTGAGTCGATGGATACGTTGACACCAAGAGATGCCGCATGGTTTCAAAAACGATATAATGTGGCTATTTTTACCGAACATCAGGTACAGAAAATTTATCCTCAACAAAAGAAATTAGCGATATTAAATGTAAAAACAGGAGAGATTTTGCATGACTCATATGACGAGTTAGTTCTTGCAACCGGAGCAAAGCCTGTTATACCAGAAGTCTTTAAAAAATATTCTGAAATGACCAATCTTTTTCAAGTTAGAAATATTCAAGATACTGCTAATATAGATCAATTTATGAAAGAAAAACGACCCAAAAATGCCCTAATTATGGGCGCAGGATTTATTGGACTAGAGATGGCAGAACAATTGAGGTTGCAAAATATCGAAGTGACAATCTTGCAACGAGGCAACCAAATTTTGAAACATCTAGATAAAGATATGGCTTTTCGTGTGCAAAAAGTATTAACGCAAGCAGGTGTGGAGGTTATTTTAAATACTGCTGTGGAAAAAGTAAGTTTAACACCAGATGGAAAACAAATTTCTGCTGTATGGGATAATCAACAAAAAGAGTACCAAACAGATATGATAATTTTAGCGGCTGGAGTTATGCCCAATACAGATTTAATAGCGGAAACGGGTATTGAACTTGGTATTTCTAAAGCAATTTCCGTGGATGAACAGATGCAAACGAATATTCCTCATATTTCCGCAGTTGGAGATGTGGCAGAAAGCTATTCATTGATTACGGGAAAACCATTGTATCGTCCATTAGGTTCAACAGCCAATAAGATGGGACGTATTGCTGGGGATAGTTTGACGGGCGGCTCACTAAAACATCAAGGCATTCTTGGAACAGGAATTATTCGTGTTTTTGATACAGCGGTTGCATACACAGGCTTAACAGAACAGGAAGCACATGAAGAAGGCATTGATATAGAAGTATTGTACAATATAAAACCAGATAAGGCAGACTATCTAGGTGGGAAAGAATTAACAATTAAAGCAATTGCTGCTAAAGAATCAGGGCGTATTTTAGGTGCTCAAATAATTGGGACAAGTGGGGTGGATAAAAGAATCGACGTACTTGCCACAGCGATTACTTTTAAAGCAACAGCAGCAGATTTATTTCACTTAGATTTAGCCTATGCGCCACCATTTGCAACAACAAAGGATCCCATTTTATATACTGGTATGGCTTTGAATAACGCGCTAAATGATAATCCGCTTATTACTCCAGAAGCGCTCATTCAAAAACAAAACAATGGTGAAAAAATGCAAATTATTGATACAAGATCAAAAAAACAATTCGAAAAATCCGCAGTTAAAGGTGCTATTCATATTCCATTAGCTGAATTACGTGAAAAGATTACCTCTCTTGATGCAAATTTGCCAACCATAACATATTGTAATAAAGGAGTAACTGGGAATGCAGCCCAAAATATACTTCGGAATAATGGTTTTAGTGAAGTTTATAATTTATCGGGAGGAAATAAAAACTATCAATTGTATATAGAGTCAATTAAATAATAAAAATAGGCATATTTTTATAATGATTATCCGCTTTTAGCCATAGAAAAACACCACTGTTAGTAACAATGGTGTTTTAAATTTGGTCAATATTTATCTATCCAAAGTCAAAAATAGCACTTTTAAATAGTTCCCTTCAGGAAAGTTTTTATCTATCGTAAAATCAGCAGGGAGGGAGTGGCTTTCTGTAATTTTATAAGTTCGCTCCGTTGATTCAAAAGCTGTCGCAATCATTTTCTTAAAAGCTTTCATTCCAAAGCCAGCATAGTTTGTAGAAGCAATTATTGTTCCACCAGTAGCGGTTATATCTATAATTTCCCGAAGTAAATTAGGATAATCTTTGGCAGCTCGGAATGTGACTTTTTTTGTTCGAGCAAAACTAGGTGGATCAACAATAACTAAATCAAAAGTAAGTTGTTTACGTAAGGCATATTTAAAATAATGAAATACATCTTCCACAATAATATTCTGAGTTGCTGGATCCAGTCCATTTACTTCAAGCTGTTCTTTTGTTTTGCTAAGAGAACGTCCGGCCACGTCTACACTAGTAGTTTTACTAGCGCCACCAAATAAAGCTGCAACAGAAAACGCGCCAGTATAAGAAAATGTATTTAAAACATTTTTAGAGATAGCGTAATCTTCACTAATACGTCTTCTTACATCACGCTGATCAAGAAAAATACCAGTCATCCACCCATCATCCAAATAAGTGGCATAATTAATTCCGTTTTCTTTAATAATTAGAGGGAAATTAGCTTTTTGACCGGCGACAAAATCATCTTTAGTATCTTCTTGAAACCGTCTTTTCTCATAGATACCTTTAATTTCTGGTAGGGACATAAAGATGTCTAAAATCATTTTTTGAAAAGAATAAACCCCAATACTATACCACTGGATTACAAGAAAGCCATCATAATAATCTGCTGTAAAACCACCAAAACCATCACCTTCTCCATTAAAAATCCGAAATGCGGTTGTAGAATCATCAGCGAATAAGAACTGTCTTTTGTCTCTTGCGGTTGTAATTAAATTAGTTAAAAAAGTTTCATCAAGCTGTTCTTTTTTGTCCCAAGTAAAAAGCCAGCCGTCACCTTTGTTTTGTTTACCATGATAACCTCGTGCTACAAATTTACCAGATGTATCTATTAATTCTAATTCATCGCCTTCTTCTATTTCTTTAGGCCATTTTTCCATACGCTCTTTAAGAATTAAAGGGTAGCCTTCTTTATAGCCTTTGGTGAATTTGGGAAAAATTTTTATTTTTATGGAGTTTTTCATAAAGCACCGTCTTTCATCAGGATAAAATGCCAACAAAAAACCTGTGGAGCGAAATTCCTGCTCCACAGGTTTCATTCAATTATTTATTAATTATACACGACCGAAGCCAACTAAATATTGACCCCATCCAGAGCCGTGAATATTATCGTATTTAACGCCATTGTCTTGTGCATTAATCATTTGACCATTACCAACATAAATACCAACGTGAGCAATTCCGCTACCATAATCAAAGAATACTAAATCACCAGGTTTTGCTTGAGATTCAGAAATTTTTGTTGTGCTAGCATATTGAGCGCCAGAAGTTCTTGGTAGTGTGATACCAGATTTAGCAAATACATAAGAAGTAAAGCCAGAGCAGTCAAATGTAGTTGGACCATTACCACCCCATGAATAAGCTTTACCAAGGTGTTTTTGAGCTTCAGCAATTAGTGAACTAGCACTAGCACTGCTGCTTGTACTTTGATTAGAGCTTGTATTTTTTGAAGGAGTGCTTGTGTTAGATGTACTTGTATTAGTACTTGTATTAGTTGTTGGAGCAGTTACATTATTGGTAGTAGTAGCTGGTACAGTACCTTTAACTTTTAAAACATCGCCAACTTGTAAATTATCATTAGTTAAGCCATTAAGTGCTTTAATTTTAGAAACAGTTGTTCCAAATGTAGTAGCAATTTTGCTTAACGTATCACCACTTTTTACTGTGTAAGAAGAAGCGTTTGTATTAACTGTAGGTGCAGGTGCCGGAGCTGGTTTTGCAGCTTGTACCGGTGCTTTAGTTGTTGTTTGTGTTGTTTCTTTTTTCACTGTAGTTGTATTTTCTTTCGCTACAGGAGTTGTTGTTTGTTTTTCGGCTACAGGAGTAGATGATTTAGTTTCTACTTTTGGAGCAGACGCTTTAGCTGCACTTTGTTTTACCGCGATATTTTGACCAACGTAAATAGAAGAAGAAGATAAATTATTCCATGACATTAGTTTTTGAACAGAAGCGCCGTATTTAACGGATAATGCCCAAATTGTATCGCCACTTTTAACAGTGTGTGTTGAAGCATTTGTATTTACAGCAGGAGCTGGTGTTGCTGTTTTAGTTTCTGCCGCTTTTGGTGCAGCAGTTGCTTGAGTAGTTTGTTTAGCTTCTGTTTTAGCTTCCGCAGCAGCAGGAGCAGCTTGTGTTGTTGCTTGCTTCACTTCTTCTGTAGCAGCAGGAGCACTTGTTACAGCAGTACCTAAGTATTTACCATTTACGTAACCAGTTTTTCCTTCACCATAAGAAATTTTGTTCCAGCCATTTGCTTCGTTAGACTCAACAGTTACTTTAGTGCCACCTTTTAAAGAAGTGACAATGCTGTTATCCACGCCAGCGCCAGAACGTACATTTAACCAAGTTGCGCTAACAGATTTCTCTGCTTTTTCGCTTTTTACCTCAGTTACTTGTAATTTTTGACCAGGTACGATTTTATCAGATGTTAAATTGTTCGCTTTTTTTAGTGCGTCAACAGTTGTCCCCTTATCTTGAGCAATACCCCAAAGAGTATCTCCAGCTTCAACTACTACAGTGCTTGCGGATGCGATAGTTGGTGCAGCAAATGCTGTAACCGCAATCCCAGCTGTAGCCGCGATAGTTGCTTTTTTCATATTCATAAAACTCCTCTCTTTTTTTCAGAAAATCCCATACATAAATAAGTAATTGAGAATTGATTTTATAGTGATTAATACTAAGTTTACCCAGTTTTAACTTAAAAAACAAACAATGAGATAATAGGTCGAATATAGAAAACGGACTATACCAGATGATTGTAATAAACTTGTAATAATAATAAAAACGAACGTGTATTCCTAAGACTTGGGATGTACTGCTGGGGAGTCCTTTGAGATAAAGGAATGGATTGGATAACAATCAACAACTTTCGCTATGGGAAACCTATTGCTTTTTGTAAATAGAAAAATTTAATATATTTGTAATATGAAATCAGAGCTCTTTTTGATGGAGAAAGACTGGAAATGAATTGCCAGATGACTTTATGGTATTCTATAATAGAAGGTATGGAGGATGTTATTCAATGAAACAGAATTTTGATGATCGAAAAATTGTAAAACAGTATCGTGAAATAGCTCGCCAAATTGTGAAAAAAGAAGGCTTATATAAAAATATGGATCAAAATGAACTTTGTGAACAAACCAATTTTTGGCGTGAAAAGTTCAAAACAAAACCGATGACAGATCGAGATAAAATTAATATTTTTGCACTTGCAAGAGAAGCAGCTAGCCGTATTATTGGCCTTGATGCAGTAGTCGTGCAACTAATTGGTGCACTTGTTATTGGAGATGGCAAAGTAGCCGAGATGAAAACCGGTGAAGGTAAAACATTGATGTCTTTATTTGTGATGTTCATTGAAGTAATGCGTGGTAACCGTGTGCATCTTGTGACAGCTAATGAATACTTGGCTAGACGTGACCGAGAAGAAATTGGTCAAGTACTAGAATATTTAGGTGTTTCAGTTGCATTAAACGAATCTGGGTTGGATAAAGCACAGAAGAGAGCAATTTATACGGCAGATGTCATTTATGGAACAGCTTCTGAATTTGGCTTTGACTATTTACGTGATAATATGGTTCGCCAAATGGAAGATAAAGTACAAAGCGGTCTTGACTTTGTATTAATCGATGAAGCAGATTCTATTCTTATTGATGAAGCTCGTACACCGTTGCTTATTTCAGATCGAAAAGAAGAAGATCTTACACTTTATCAAACAGCCAATAAACTTGTGAAAACAATGATGAAAGATGATTATGAAATAGAAGAACATAAACGTTTTGTTTGGTTAAATGATGCTGGAATTGAAAAAGCACAAAAATTTTGGGGAGTAGAATCACTTTACTCAGCTGAAGCACAATCAGAACTACGTATTACGATGCTACTAATGCGAGCTCATTTTTTAATGCATAAAGATAAAGATTATGTTGTGCTTGATGGGGAAGTACTTATTATTGACCCACATACAGGACGTGCGCTTCCAGGACGCCGTTTTAATGATGGACTACACCAGGCAATTGAAGCAAAAGAAGAGGTCGAAGTGAAAGAAGAGTCACGAACACTGGCGACAATTACTATTCAAAATTATTTTCGGATGTATAAGAAAATTTCTGGAATGACAGGTACGGCTAAAACCGAAGAAGAAGAATTTAGACAAATCTATAATATGGATGTTGTTGTAATCCCAACTAATTTACGAATTAACCGTGAAGATGTTCCAGATGATATTTTCTACACAAAAAAAGAAAAAGGACGCGCGATTGTATATGAAGTTTCATGGCGTTATGAAAAAGGACAGCCAACATTAATTGGGACTTCTTCTATAAAAAGTAATGAGTGGATTAGCGGATTGCTAGATGCAGCAGGAATTCCTCATCAAGTTTTAAATGCCAAAAACCATGCGCAAGAAGCGGAAATTATTGCCAAGGCAGGAAAACGTGGCATGGTAACCTTGGCGACGAATATGGCTGGACGTGGAACCGATATTAAACTCGACCCAGATGTTCATAAACTAGGCGGATTAGCCGTGATTGGAACAGAACGTCATGAAAGTCGCCGTATTGATTTGCAGTTAATGGGACGTTCTGGTCGACGAGGAGATCCTGGTTTTAGTAAGTTTATGATTTCATTAGAAGACGATTTACTAGAACAATTTGAAAGTAAAAACTGGGAAAAATTATCTACTAAACTTAAACGAAAAGCGCCACGTGATGGTAAACCAGTAAACTCCAATAAAATTCACTCAGTTGTAGTTAATGCGCAAAAACGACTTGAAGGCGCTAATTATGATATTCGTAAAGATTTACTTTCCTATGATGAAGTAATCGATTTACAACGGAAAATGGTATACAAAGAGCGAGATCAATTGCTTGAAAGGAATAAACTAGGCGTATCTTCTGAAAAAATTCTTCGTGAAGTAGCGGAATATGCTTTTATTCATTCTGAAATAGATCCAGAGAAAATGGACAAATACTACGCTCGACAAAAAGAATTTCTCGGTGGAACAAAATTCCCGATTTCTTTTGATGAAGTATCGTTAATGGAAGCAAGTGAAGTGGTGGAAAAAATTGTCACTTGGCATAAAAAAGAGCGAGACAAATTCCCATTAGAAACCATTAATGCTATTGAAAAAGAAGTTTATTTAAACTTAATGGACCAAATGTGGGTAATGCATTTAGATGCAATGGTGCAACTTCGTGAAGGGATTCATTTACGGGCGTATGGACAACAAGATCCACTTGTTATGTATCAAAAAGAAGGCGCTCAATTATTTGAGAAATTCCAAGCAGATTATCATTTTTACTTTGCTCATGCACTGCTTGAATTAGATCCAGAAGGGCTAGTTCAAGGTTAACGCTACAACTTGGGGCTGATTTTCCTAAATAAATGGGTAATTAAGTGAGAACGAGGGTAATATTCTATATAATAATAACAAATGAAAATAAATATACACAAAAGAGGGTGGAAAAGTGAAGGGGTCATTAACAAAATTTAAACAGTTTTTTATTGATAACAAGTTTGTATTAGGGTTATTAATCTTTCTTTTAGTAGCACTTGATATTTACGTTTTAACCAAAATAGCCTTTATTTTTGATCCATTGATGGTCATTCTCAAAACGGTCGCTGCACCAATTATATTAGCAGGAATTTCCTATTACTTATTTAATCCAGTAATTGATTGGTTGGAGAAAAATAAATGGAAGCGCGGTTGGGCCATAGCTTTATTATACCTAGTCATTATTGGTTTAATCATTCTACTATTTAGTTTTGTTATTCCAGCAGTCAAGGATCAAATTGTTAGCCTATTTAAAACTTTCCCTGGATACTGGGATCAAATCACACAGAAATTTAATGAATTCAGTCAATCAAGTTTGTTCGACCAATTAAAGGATAGACTAAGTACCAATATGAGTGAAATTATGAAAACTATTTCTGAGAAAGGGACCTCTGTATTAAATGGAGCGATTTCAAGTATCGGAAGTATTGTTGGAACAGTTACAGAAGTAGTACTAGCAATTGTGACTACTCCTCTTGTCCTCTTTTACTTACTTAAAGATGGCAAAAAGCTGCCAGACTTTCTACTGAAAATGTTGCCAGTCAATGGTCGTGCACATACTCGTCAAGTATTAGTTGAAGCAAATCATCAAATCAGTTCTTATATTCGTGGACAAATTATTGTAAGTTTATGTATCGGTATTTTATTATTTATTGGATACTTAATCATCGGTCTACCATATGCTTTGACATTAGCAATCATTGCTGCCTGTACTAGTATTGTTCCGTATTTGGGACCGGCAATTGCTATTACACCTGCTATTATTATTGCGATAGTTACATCTCCATGGTTATTAGTTAAATTAATTATAGTCTGGTGTGTCGTTCAATTATTAGAAGGTAAATTTATTTCGCCACAAGTCATGGGTAAAACATTAAAAGTGCATCCAATTACTATTCTTTTTGTTATTTTAATTGCCGGAAATCTATTCGGTGTTATGGGTGTAATTTTTGCAGTACCAGGCTACGCAGTATTAAAAGTTATCGTAACGCATGTTTTCATTTGGTTCAAACGAGTCTCAGGTTTATATGGTGAACAACCGGAAAGTGAATTTGTTGCTCCATCAGAAAAAGAATAAAGAAAAACCTATTGATTGAAGTATGATTATGAGCCGACCCCCAAAAGTTAGACCAAAAATCTAACTTTTGGAGGTCTTTTTATATGGCAAAATATAGCTTTGAATTTAAGCTTAAAATAGTGCATGAATATCTAGCTGGAAAGGGCGGTACCCTTTATCTTGCAAAAAAATATGGCTTTAAAAGTAACACTCAAATAAGAAAATGGATTAATAGTTATAAAGAATTTGGTGAAGAGGGACTACTTCGTAGTCGAAAAAACAAAAGTTACTCTGTTCAATTTAAGACAGATGCGATAGAGTTGTATTTAACAACAGAGATGTCTTTTCAAGAAGTTGCAAATCAATTGGAGATAAATAATTTTTCAATGATTGCCAATTGGCTTAGAAATTACCATGAGAATGGTTTGGAAGGACTATCAAAACCGAAAGGACGTCCTCTAAAAATGCCTAAAAAAAGATTGATGAAAAGATTGAACAAACGAAAAATAGTGATATAGAAAGAATCAAGAATTTAGAAAAGCAATTACGTATGGTTCAAATTGAGAATGCCTATTTAAAAGAATTGAGGAGGCTACGTTTGAAAGAACGACACAAGAAAATGAAACTTGTGCGCGAATCATCCATAGTCTCCGAGAAAAATTTAGATTAAAAGATATTCTGGAAACCTTAAGGTTTCCAAGATCAACTTATATGTATTGGCAGAAAAGATTCAGTCGTGAGAATCCAACTGAAGAGATTGAACAAATCATGAAAGAAATCCGAAAACAACATAAAGATTATGGCTATCGTCGAATGCATCAAGAACTTAGAAAACGTGGTTGTATTGTAAATAAGAAAAAAGTACAACGATTAATGCAAAAACTGGCGTTACAAGTTCGCTCATTTACACGTAAATCACGCAAGTATAGTTCGTACAGAGGAACTATCGGAAGAATAGCCAAAAACCTTCTTAATAGGCACTTTTGTACCAGCGTTGTTCATCAGAAAATTACAACTGATACAACTGAGTTCAAATATTATGAAAAAGATTCCTCTAATGTTTTACAGATTAAGAAACTTTACTTAGATCCTTTCATGGATTTGTACAATAGTGAAATTATTTCTTATGGTATATCAAAAAGGCCGAATGCGGAAACAATTATGGAAGCTTTAGGAGAAGCTATTGAACGTACAAAAGACTGTCCTTTTCGTCGTACCTTTCACTCAGACCAAGGTTGGGCTTATCAAATGAAAGCATATAGTCACACATTAAAAGAAAAACAAATTTATCAAAGCATGTCCCGCAAAGGAAACTGCTTAGACAATTCTCCTATGGAGAATTTCTTCGGTATCCTTAAGCAAGAACTTTATCATGGTAGAGTATATAAAAGTTACAATGAGTTAAAACAAGCGATAGAAAAATATATTTATTATTATAATCATTCACGTATGAAAGAAAAATTAGGTTGGAAAAGTCCAATTGAATTTAGGAAGGAAAAGGAAATGTTTGTATAAAAAATAGAGTGGATTTTTTCCACTCTATAAAAAGTCTAACTTTTTGGGGTCACTACATTACTTTTAAATCAATAGGTTTTTTTGTGGATAAATTTCTCAAAAGCAAAAATTCATTAAAACGTCACAAATTCCCTCTTTGATAGCGAGAATGTGTAATAAAGGTACTTTTTAAGTATATATTTGCCGGAAAAAGCATAAAAAGACGAGTGATAAGTGTGTAAAAGAAACAAAAATAGATTGAAATGAGTCTAGTTTGAGAATAATATTAGGTTAACACCGAATGAAAGGAGAAATAAATGATTTTTAAAAAGACTATAATTCTAGGAGTAATTTCCTTGAGTTCCATTACACTTATGGCACCATCTGCATTGGCGGCAGTTACGTCTGTAGGAGATTCAAAAGCTTCCATAAAATTTAACGCGGGGACAGGGGTAGTTGATCCAGTAAGTCCAGAAGATCCAACTAAGCCTTTAGATCCATTAGATCCAGAAAATCCGACAGATCCGGGAACTGGAAATACAGGTTCACTTACATTGGATTATGTATCATCTGTTGATTTCGGCACACATGAAGTTTCATCAACCGAACAAACTTATTCATCCGTTTCTAAAAAGCCTTTTATCCAAGTGAGTGATAGACGTGGAACAGGAAAAGGATGGAGTGTTACTGCAAAGGCAAGTGCATTTAAAGATGGAGAAAACAAGCTTTCTTTAGCTGGTGCAAAACTATCTTTTAAAAATGGAGAAGCTGCCACAGCAAGCACAACAACAAGTTCACCAACCGCAGTTCAAAAAATTGATATTCCTACTGATGGCACTTCCATCGTCAATGTACTCTCTGCCAAAGAAACGGAAGGTATGGGAACATGGATTAATCGATGGCTTGGAGCAACTCCAAATGATGCTAATAGCTTGAATGATAATGTGCAATTAGTTATTCCTGGTGGTAGCGCAACAATTGGCAGCCATGAAGCGACGATTACTTGGACTTTATCAGACGCACCTGGAATTTAAAAGAGTTAGCGTCTAAGGAAAACATTGCCACCTTAGATGCTAATTTTTTATGATGTACTTCTAAAGAAAGGAAGATATATTTGAAAAAAAGATTTTTGAGTTTATTCTTAATACTCCCCTTATTAGTTGGGATTTTTCCGATTTCACAAGTAAACGCAGCAGAAGGTGATGTGGGCTATTCTGTCCAAGCAAGAATACCAGAAAATCAAATCGACAAAAAGCAAACTTACTTTGACTTGAAAATGAAACCAGAACAAAAACAGACAGTAGAAATTGAAGTGAAAAATAATTCAAATGAAGAAATTAATGTAGATGTAGCTGTAAATTATGCAACTACTAATAGAACTGGAACAATCGATTATACAAAGAATGATGTAACAAATGCAGATAGTAGTTTAAAATATCCGCTACCTGAAATAGCAAAAATATCAGACGACCAAAAAACGCTTACGATTCCTGCTAATGGAACAGAGATAGTGCAAATAGCTATTGAAATGCCTAAAGAAGAAGTGGATGGCGTTATATTGGGAGCAGTGCAATTTAAAAAGCAAGCAACGACAGACGCGAAGAAAACAAAGGGTGTCTCTCTTAAAAATGAATATTCCTACATTGTTGGCATGCAATTATCTGAAACAGATAAACAAGTAGATCCACATATAAATTTATCAAGTATAAAACCAACATTAGTTAACTATCGTACAGCGATTGTTGCTAGATTACAAAACAATCAGCCAGTCATTATTAATGATTTAAGTGTGGATGCAAAAATTTATAAACAGGATTCCACAAAAGTGCTCCACCAAACAAAAAAAGATCAGATGACAATGGCGCCGAATTCTAGTTTTGATTTCGATATTGACTGGGAAAACCAACCATTAGAAGAGGGTAATTATCGGTTAAAAATGACCGCAACAGATGGAAAAAACACATGGAATTGGGATGAAAAATTCACAATTGATGAAAAAGGAAATGCCTTAAATGAAAAAGCAGTCAATATAGAAAAAACGAACACTTGGCTGTATGTTGGAATCGCAGCATGTGCAGGATTAATCTTGCTCATTATTATTTTGCTAATAGTTAAGAAACGTAAAAAAAGTATTAAATGAGGAAAGGAGCTATCAGTAATGTCTTTTAAGAAAATAGTATTCGCAGGGACAATCATCATAGCTCTTTTTTTAAGTTTTAATACTTCTAGTAATGCAGAAGCCGAAACAACTTTAGCAGCGAATGAAGCAGTCGTAACAAATTTTGATGAACTGCAGAAAGCTATTTCAGAAGATAATGGTATTGACACAATATATTTAGGGGCAGATGTAGAACTTTCAGCAGGTATTAAAGTACCAGTTTCTAAAAAATCGTTAACCCTTTCTGGGAAAGATCCAGTAACGAATGAAATCCATACGTTAACAGAAACAATGAGCAGTTCTGTACTTCAAAGCTCAGTTATCACCATTGATTCTAATAGTGGTACAAAAGAAACGACACTTAAGGATATGAAAATTCTTGGGAAAAACTATTATGGAACTATCTCCGTCTTGTCAGCAGCAAAAGATGTTGTGCAAAATTATGAGAATATCGATTATCAAGGACCGCAACTTGTTTATAATTTAAATGGAACTACTTTTTTCTCTGGGAAAAATTCCGTGAAAATTGCTCAAGTTGTTTCTGGTTCAGCATCCCCAAATGAAGTAGCAGAAACTAAGAGTGTTAATGTTTCTGGAGAATTATTAATTGACCATGATACACCTAATGCTAATAGTGTTTTCTGGTTTGGTTTAGGAACTTCAGATATAAATACATTTACTGTAGAAGAAAATGCGAATGTAAAAATAATTTCCAATGGAACAGGAATGTTTTATCGAAGTGGTTCTAAACCGATTGATATGACCGTAAAAGCAAATGCCAAATTAGACATTACCTCTGATAACAATATTTTTCGAGATACATCTGGAGGAGCAATTAATATTGACGCTGGTGCAGATGTTACTATGACAAAAACAGATGGTACCAATCCACTTCTTTGGTTATCTGGAAGTATTACTGTAAACCCAGATGCACGATTTGTTTTGAAAAAAACGGGTGGAACAGATAATATTATTCATTTTACAAATTCAGATGCTAAACTAGATATAAGAAATCCAAGAAGCTTTTTAATGGCTACCGCGCAAGATAGTGCGATGCTTTACTGGCCATATAAAAACACATTTGATTTTGAAGCGCAAATGGTGAATTATTGGAATACAGCAGGAAGTGTTGTAAGAGAAGATTTGCCAGCACAGTATTTTAGTTTACCCAATGGTGAAAATGTAATAGGGAGCTTAACTTTTAGTGGCTCGACAACGAATATTTTAACAACAAATGCTGGTATGACTTCTACAAATTTCGATCAAAAAGCCGCGCGGATGATAGCGATGGGGCATTTAGAAGGTACTATAAATCCTGTAACTGATGCAGATAACAAAATAACAGGAAATATAACAAAAGATGCGTATATAGCTGTTTCTTATAATGAAGATGGTGTAGAGAAAAAACTAACTGGACAAGCAGATAGTACTGGAAATTTCCAGCTAGCAATACCAAATGGTTTTATTAAGCCATATACAGAGTTAAAAGCAACTATAACACAAGACCAAAGAAATATTGTGCTTGATACAATTACGGTGGAAGATGTGACTCGACCAAATGGTGAACCAGTAAATCAGATTTTAAATATAAATGATACTTTTCCTGAGGTCTCACAACTTGTAACCAATATATATGATCATTCAGATAATACATCAGGTGCTGGTATTTCTAAAACGATTATAAGCCAACCAGATACAGCTACATTTGGTCCAACAACAGCGATAGTACGTTTAGAAGATAAGGCGGGAAATTATACAGATATTACGGTTCCCGTGTTTATAAAAGATGATGCAACGGTTTTACAAGATGATAAAGCATTAAGAGCAAAAGATTTTGTTGTAAAATTAGAAGAAATTAATAGTCTTAGCGATGAAGCGTTATTGCAACTAATCTTAAGCCAATCAGAAGCGCAGGCTTTTAATGTAAACACTGGTGAAAACTTAACATCCCACATTGAAGTAAAAGAGACCAATCTGCAAAAAGATACTGGTGCATACACAGCCACACTTCAAATAGGGACATTAACAAAAGATATTACTATCCAAGTAACTGGGGAACTAAAATTCAATCAAATCCCAACATCCTTTTCGTTTGAAACAATCTCACTCCAAAATCAAAAAAATATCGCTAAACGAAACGATTCATTTGCCATGTCAGTACAAGATTCTAGAGGAAGTGGCAGTAAGTTTAGGGTTACAGCAGCAATTAATTCGCCATTAACTTCAACAACGAATAGCGACCATACTTTACCAAACGGACTTATTTTTGTTGATGGAAATGGGGAGAAAACGACACTTTCGAATGAACCAGTTACCGTTTTTACATCAAATGGCGCAGAAGAATTAATTGTTCCAGTTGATTGGGAAGAAAATCAAGGTATTCTGGTAGAAGCGGACACCTCTGAAGCTTATGCTGATGAAGCTTATGAAACAACGATTGAATGGACTTTAACAGATGCTCCGTAAAAGTTACAATAAGCTAATGTTATTATCCAGCTTTTCAATGGTACAATCTTTCGCTAGTTAAAAAATAAAAGAAACCTTCTTTGAAATGACCCCCAAGAGTAGACGGGAAATCTAACTTTTGGGGGTATTATATTGTTAGCTGATGTTACATCTAAATAGCTAGTGCGCTTAATTTATTTACCATGACTATTTAAAAGCACCTCACGATATGGAAAATAGAGAAGCGTTATTTTTCTATTACTTGAAAAAAATATCAAAACCGCGAAATTCTTTCCAATTATTGGCAAAAAAGGACTTTAATGAATATGTAGAACGGTTTATTAAGCAAGCTAGTGCAATTAATTGCTATTTACTATAGAAAGCGAGTAGAATAACAATAGGTATTATAAACATACCAATACAATACTTATGATGCGAGAGGGGTACAACAAATGAAAAAAGAAAAGACCGTGTTAATTATGAATTTCGATGAGGAAAGCATTTCTTATCAAGCTTTTTCTGAAATGAAAAGATTGCACCAGGAACGTAAAATTATTGGCTACCAGATGGCAGTCGTAAAACATGAACCTGGGAATAAACTTGAAGCACAAGATTTTCTTGACTTTACCGGTGCCGACAAAAACATGAAAGACAGCCTTATTGGGATGTTAATCGGTATTCTAGGTGGTCCATTTGGTATATTAATCGGCTGGATGATAGGTGCAATTGTAGGTACAACAAGAGATGCTGGCGAAGTGAAAAATGCCTTAACCATATTTGAAAGAACATTAAAAACTATTCCAGAAGGATCAACAGGCGTTATCTTAATTGCAACAGAACAAGAACTAGGAAATGTAAATGATGTTGCTATTAATGAGTTACACGGTCGAGTTCAACGCATGGACGAAGCTATTGTAGCCCAAGAAATCAAAGAAGCTCAAGCAACAGAAGGACAAGCAAAAGATTCTGCTAAAAAACATTGGTTTAGTAAATAAGCAATAGGAAAGAGGATAGAGCAATCTATTCTCTTTTTGTTTTAATCTAGTAAAATTCGGGAACTATAAACAAGATAATTACTTAAATATGTCCAGAAATCATTTTTCTTTTGATGGTAACGCTTTATTTTATGAAAGCTATTTTCATAAAATAAAAAACGTGCTACAATGAACAAGTTGTGATTTTCACAAGAATAATTCTTTATTTGGAGTTGAAGTAATTTGGATGTAGAAAGCAGTCCATTAATGCAGAAAATTGACTATAGTACGCGCAAAAAAATTGATTTAGTAAATAATAGTATTCTTCGTTATATTGTGCGCGCTATGCTAGCATGTTTATTCTTAACACTAGGGACCGCTGTTGCTGTAATGATTGGTGATAAAGTGGATCATTTTGCACCAGGTCTTGGAAAAATTGTTTATGCATTTATGTTTAGTTGGTCACTCGTAATGATTATCTATATGAATGCGGAACTTGGAACGTCTAATATGATGTATATGACAACAGGTGTATATCAAAAAATAATCAAGCCTGGTAAAGCATTGCAAATTTTGTTCTTATGTATTATTTGTAATTTACTTGGTGGGATTTTGGCAGGGTATTTAGTATCCCTAACGTCCGCATTCCAAAATTTACCAGCAGACCACTTTTTGTTTACCGCAGTAACTGGTAAGCTTGAAAAAGCGCCACTCGAGATTTTTGTCGAAGGTATTTTCGCAAATATAGTTGTAAATACCGCCGTGCTTTGTACACTGCGAATGAAAGATGATGCTGGAAAAGTAATTGCGATGATTTTCATTATTTTCATCTTTGCATTCTTAGGATTTGAGCACGTTATTGCCAACTTCTCTTCTTTCTCTTTAGCGTTTTTTGCTTCTGGCGGAACACTTGCTGCAATGACAGTAGGAAATGTTTCAGTCAACCTCGTACTTGCGCTGTTAGGGAACTTTGTAGGAGGAGGCCTTGTAATCGGTTTAGGATATGCTTGGCTTAACCGTACAAAATCAATTTATAAAGATTAATAAAAAAAGCTAGCTCAAACTTCTGAGCTAGCTTTTTTAGGTGTTTTTACTGGTAAATTTGCTAAAAATGACCGAATTAATGGTTCGAACTTAGGTAATTCTTTTTCCACTAAAAATGCGTCATGACCATATTCAGAAGCAACTTCATGATAAGTAACTGGAACGCTCCATTGTTTTAATAGCTCATATCCACGGCGTAAATCATGGATTCGAAAAAGTTGATCCGTTGTAATGCCAATTAGCAAATACGGAATTTTTATTTTTGAAAACGCTGGGAGGTCATCCTTATCAGGAGCAGTAACATCGAATAAATCAATCGCTTTCGTTAAATATAAGTAACTATTTGCATCAAACCGTTCTACAAAAGTATCACCTTGATATTGCAAATAAGATTCAATTTGAAAATGTTCTTTGGAAAAGGCAGCTGGTGAACTTTCGGCAACTGTGAATCGTTCGAAACGCTTTGAAAATAATTCGCTCGTTCGATAAGTCATCATGCCTACCATTCTAGCTGTAGCAAGACCGCCTTCAGGTTGACCGATATAATTTCCTCCATTAAAATCAGGATCATTTAAAATTGCCATCCGCATGATTAAATTATAGCCAATTGCGTCAGGCCCAGCAGCAAGAGGGGATGCGATATTAATAATACTATCAGTAATATCCGCATAATCAATGGCCCATTCTGTAGCTTGCATCCCTCCCATAGATCCACCAATAACCGAAACAATCCTTTCAACACCTAATTGCTCTAAAAGCTCACGTTGAACTTTAATAATATCTTTAATTGAAAAACCAGGAAATTGCAGTCGGAAAGGGTCGCCAGTTTTTGGATTAATGGAAGATGGTCCAGTTGTACCACTACATCCCCCAAACACATTCGTACAAACCAAGAAATATTTATTAGTATCAATAGTTTTTCCAGGTCCAATATAATCATCCCACCAACCAGGCGCATCATCTTCATAGTGCTTGGCTGCATGTGCTGTTCCAGTGAGAGCATGTTCTAATAAAATACAATTATCCCGAGATTCTGCTAATGTTCCGTAAGTTTCATAGCCAACTAAAACAGGACTTAAGGTTTCTCCGTTTTCAAGTAGAAGAGGACTTTTTTGAAATAGTTCTTTTTGTTGTAGGCTCACTTCTCTTCACATCCCCTTAAATTTGCTCTAGTGCATGTGTTAAATCTTGAATAATATCATCTGCATTCTCAATTCCAATAGATAGACGTATTGATTCCGGTTTTACCCCAGCAGTAAGTTGTTGATCTTCGCTTAACTGTTGATGAGTCGTGGAGGCTGGATGAATAATAAGCGATTTTGCATCTCCAACGTTTGCTAAATGGGAGAATAGTTCCACCGACTCAATCACTTTTTTCCCAGCTTCATAACCACCTTTAACGCCAAAAGTGAAAATAGATCCAGGACCTTTTGGTAAGTATTTTTGCGCTAAATCAAAATATTTATTTTCTTTTAGGTTAGGGTAGTTAACCCACGCAACTTTTGGATGGTCATTTAAGAAGTTTGCAACTAATTTTGCATTTTTTACATGTTGTTCTAATCGCAGGGAGAGTGTTTCTAAACCAAGGATAAGTAGGAATGCATTAAAAGGTGATAGTGCTGCACCTGTGTCGCGTAAAAGTGAAACACGTAGTTTGGTAATATAAGCAGCCGCTCCAACATCATTTGTGTAGGATAAACCGTTATAACTGTCATCTGGAACAACTAATTTTGGGAACTTACCATTTGCCCAGTCAAATTTGCCCGAATCAATTACAGCTCCACCAATTGCAACCCCATGACCACCGATGAATTTAGTAGCTGAATAAACGACAATATCAGCTCCAAAATCAAACGGACGATTTAAATAAGCGGTTGCGAAAGTATTATCAACAATAAGGGGGATATTAGAAGTGTGCGCAATGTTTGCCACTTTTTCAATATCAACAATATTAATATCTGGATTGCCAATTGTCTCAACAAAGACAGCCTTCGTATTTTCTTTAATGGCCTTTTCAAAATTTTCTGGTTCATTTGGATCTACAAAGGTAACTTCAATCCCAAATGTTTTAAAAGTATGAGAGAACAGTGTATGTGTACCACCATAAAGTGTTGCTGCTGCGACAATATGATCACCAGAACCAGCAATATTTAAAATGGAGTAGGTTATAGCAGCCATTCCAGAAGCTGTTGCAACTGCACCAATACCGCCCTCAAGTAAAGTTAAGCGTTCTTCTAACACAGCGGTAGTGGGGTTCATAATTCGCGTATAAATATTTCCAGATTCTTGAAGACCAAATAAAGCTGCTGCATGCTCTGGACTATCAAAAGTGTAGGAAGTTGTTTGGTAAATAGGAACGGCTCTAGAATGTGTATCCCCGTCTGGTGTATGTCCTCCGTGTACTTGAATTGTTTCAAATTGATACTCATTACTCATAAAATCCACTCCTCTTTTAATATGTATTTACTTGTAATTCCAATCAAAAAACCTCCCTAGCAGTATATAAGCCGCCAGAGAGGATAGAGTTTCCTAAACTTGGATTTCCGACTTATCTTTCAGAATATACTGCTGGAATTAGCACCGTGAAATAATATTCCGGTTGCTAAGGCTTCAAAGGGCCAGTCCCTCCACCTTTCATGATAAGAAAATACGATTAAATTAAGTTTTATATTACGCTGGATGAATGAAATTGTCAACTATCTGTTTATTTTATTTGATTTACGGCCAATAATGTGTGAGTTTTGTGTCTATCAATAAATTTAAGTTAAATTTTGTTCGAGAAAAGTGTTTAATTTTTTATTTTTAGGCTATTATAGATAAGTCTAGTTGAATTTCATCAAAAATGGGGTCGAATTAGAACAAAAAATTGGGAGTTGAAAGACATATGAAAACTTTTACACGAATTCTTGTTTTATTAGCAGGGATTGCAATGATTGCACTAGGGATTTGGTTTTTATTCCATCCGGGGATTTCTTTATTAACCTCAACATTAATGTTTGGCTTCTTGCTACTTATTTCTGGTATTTTTCACACAGTTTCTTATTTCTCAGATAAGAAAATGCAGAAAGTATCAGGTTGGGTGCTAGCTGATGGTATTTTATCTATTTTATTAGGTTTCTTGCTATTATTTAATGAATTTGCAGGTGCAGCAACACTTGTATTACTGTTTGGTATGTGGGTACTATTTGCTGGTATTATGCGTACGATTGGTGCGTTTACCGCAAAACAAAACAATGTACAAGGTTGGGGCTGGATTTTAACAATTGGTATCATTGGTATCATTGTTGGATTCATTGCACTTTTCAATCCAGTTGTTTCGGCAATTGGTATCGTACTTATCGTTGGTATCTTCTTCATCGTTCAAGGTATCAGTGCTATTGCAACATTCTTCTTTATTGGAAAAACCAAATAATAAAAAAACGAACCCAGTTGTTTAAATTGGGTTCGTTTTTTTAATGAGTTAATTTCTAATGCAAAGATAAGCAACTACCTAAATTACTTAGATAGTTGCATTTTTGTTTATGCGTGTTTTTTACGTAATGTAATAACCGTTCCGCTAACTAAAAGAAGACCAATAAATGCGAGCGGAAGAGAGTTTGTATCTCCAGTTTTTGGTAATTTTTTAAATGTCTCTTTTTTGTTTGAAATTTTAATCTTCGGCTTTACTTCTGACTTCGGTGAGTCTGGAGGGGCAGGCATAGGTACTATAGCAAGTAGATTGTTATATTCATTATAGCTATAAATGACTTCTTCACTGTAGTCAAAAGAGTAATTATAGGCAACTAGACTATATTTATCTCCTGATTTTAGTGGTTTTTCTAAAGTTAAGATAAAGTTTCCTTCTTCATCAGAATAGGCACTCGCAAGTGTATTTCCGTCAGAATCATCCATATCTACAATAACATTAGGTGATGTAGTTCCGTAAATAGTTGAAGCATTGCTAGTTGTTGTATTAATAACTGGTTTTTTTAGTGTTGGCACATTATTGGCAACAAAATATGAGATGGTGGCTTCTCGTGTATTTCCAGCTGAATCTGTTGCGATGATAATTGCCTCTTGATAACCCAGTGTAGTACTAGACGCTTCATGTCCTGGTTTGTAAGCTACTGTGAATTTTCCAGAGTTATCAGAGATTTTTACGAAGGCATCATAGTCTAGCGTATCACCTTTTCGTATTATTAGTAGAATTAGTTGACTTAAAATTGAGGGTGGAGTTTGATCTGTAACAGCGAAAGTGGCAATTAATTCTTCAGATATACCGGCTTTTGTCGCAACAATAGTCGTCGTAAATGAACCTGTTTTTTTAGTGGAAGGAGCGCCGGATTTAAAGCTTAAAGTTACATCAGGCGCAGCATCTACAAACTGCATTGGTGTTGGTTTAGAATCTTGGGCAATTGTTGGTGCGGTCGTTTTTAAAGTTGCTAGTGGTGTTGCAACGTTTACAGTATAGTTAACTGTGAGTTCAATTGATGTAGCATCATCGAAATCTACAACAATAATTGTGGAGTAATCTCCAGCATTAGATGTTTCAGGTTGCCCATTTTTAAAGGTAAATGTTGGATTGTTGCCATTGTCATTAATCGTTACAAAATCACTTGCAACTGGATTAGAATCAATTTCAAATGCAAGCCCTGTTTTTGCAATAACTGCATTTGGTGAAGCTTTTAAATTGTCTTTTTCTTCCGTTGTATTTTTTTCTACCACATCAGGAGTTACGATAGTCTCTGTATTTTCCCCATCCTCCGTATCTGTCGCATAGGCAGGCGTGCTAATAGATAAAGCTAGCCCAAATGCTAAAGTTAGTGCTATCCCTTTTTTTAAGTTTTTCATTAGATGTCCTCTTTTCTTTTTTTTTTATTGCATATTTATTATAACAAGGAGAATATCTGAAAGAAAGCGAAAATAAATCATTTGTGAAATTATGTACAAAGATAGCTAAACAAAAACGTATATTCATTAAGAATACACGCTTTTAAGATAATTATAAATATGACTTATATGTATTAGTTAATTTTTGCTTATGGGTTTCAAAATCGTTTATTCGCCAAGGCTTAGGCGATAAAGCAAGAATTCCTTCTTCCTCCAACTTACGCAAATTCGTCGCGACATACGCACGCGCTAAATTTAAATAATTACCTAATATTTTTTGAGTAAAATAATATGGGATAAGGCATGAACCATCTGACTCAATTCTGCCAAAACGTTCACCACAAGCAATTAATCCCGCTAATACTTTTTCACTAGAAGGTAAGTTAACATATGCTTCTCGTTCTAATATTGGCTGAAGCATATTTTGCATCAATGTATTCATCTGCCAAAAAACATCTGGCGAACTTAGAAATTTACTAAGAACATATTTTCTTTCAAATTGAAAGACACTAACTTCGCTAATAGTTGTATAGTTAACTGGTGATTTTGCGCCACCAAGCATTGTAAGCGTTCCAATCGATTCATTTTTTCCAAGGAAGCTAATAATGCTATCTTCTTTACATGTGTTTTTACTCATAGAGACAACACCATCTCCTATAATATAGAAGTATGTGCTTTCTTCTCCTTCTGAAATAATTCTTTGGTTGCGTCTAAAGCGAATCCTTTTATATGGAAGAACTGCTTCAGTGGAGTCTTTTAACATTTCAAGTAAGTCTGTGTTGTAAAAACTATTTTCCTCATTCAGTAATGACATATACCGAGCCCCTTTTCTCAGTGTTAATCATTATCATTATATAGGAGAAAAGGTAAAATGTGTATTAATGGAGCTTATGATGCTTTAAGTAGCTTTGCTTTAAGTAAACGATCGCGAATAATAATACCTAAAATAGCTGCAAAAACGGCTTTAATAATACCTGGAATTATAAATGGTACCATTCCAGTTAGAAAGGCAGCTGGCCAATCAAGTCCAGTACTAACTTTTAGCCATAAAACACCAAACATAAGCGTAACTAACGCACCTAAAATATTAGCTATAATAGCAAAAGAAACAGTGAATTTTGTTTTTTGAAGAATCCAGCCAGTGAGAAGTGCGCTAAAAATAAAGCCAATAATAAAGCCGCCAGTTGGTCCAAATATAATACCAATTCCAGCAGTCATTCCTTGAAATACTGGAATACCAACAGCACCCAAAACTATGTAAACTATGACAGAAATAGTACCATGTTTCGCACCAAGTATAGTTGCTGCTAAACCAACAGCAAATGTCTGACCAGTAAGAGGTATTGGACCAAGTGGGATGGCAACTTGGGCAAGTAAGGCAATAATCACCGCAAAAAGCGAATCCACCACTAAAAATTTTAACTTTTGATCTCGCATAATAAAACCACTCCTTAAATGTAAACTTATTACCTAGATAGGTTAACATTTATTTAAATAAAAAACAATACTACTTTTTTAAACCAGTACCTTGCATTGAACACTAGTGTATGATAAACTATAGTAGTACTGAATAATATATAGTAGTGGTCGGTTATTACTAGTAGAAAATACTACCGAATGGAGGGACTAGCATGGATGTAAACCCACAATTTAAAAAAGGTGTATTAGAGCTATGTTGTTTATTTTTAATACAGAAAAAAGATTGTTATGGCTATGAGCTAGCAAATCAAGTTTCCAAATATATCGAGGTAGCAGAAGGTGCTATTTATCCTGTACTTAGAAGACTTGTTAAAGAAGAATATTGCTCGACCTATTTAGTTGAGTCAAATGAAGGACCATCAAGAAAATATTATCAGCTAACTGTAAAAGGTGAGATTTACTTAAATGAGCTTATCTCAGAATGGAATAATTTTACTGATAGTGTTGCCAAGCTTTTAACTGAGGGGGAAGCGGAAAATGAATAAACAAGATTTTCTAAATGAATTAAATCAACGTCTAGAATTGCTTGATTCGAAAGAGCGTAGGGAGTTGCTTTCAGATTATCAAGAGCACTTCAGAAATGGGCTAGAAGAGGGTAAAAGCGAGGAGCAAATTGTATTTGACCTTGGAACACCAGAAGAAATTGCAGCAGATATTTTAAATGAGCGCGATATTAAAGAGGAAAAAGTAGAGAACGATTACTATTATGTCCCAAGAAAAAATCAAACAGAAAATAGATCAACAGGAAGACAATTATTAATAGGTGTAGGTTTGTTTTTCTTAGATGTTTGTCTAATTATTCCCATCATAGTTTCGTTATGGGCTGTTTCGATCTCATTATGGGCAACGGTCGGCTCATTTTTCCTTACACCAATACTACTTGGAATAAGCCTATTATTTGGCATGGATTTTGAAATGTATCAAATATTTATTTCAATTGGTCTTGTCGGACTTGGATTAATGCTACTATTTGTTACAAGTTCACTATTTCAATTCACTAAAAAAGCAACAATTGGAATTATTCAATGGCATAAATTTGCAGTAAAGGGAGGCGGAAAAAATGCCTAAAAAACATTGGAGAAGCAAATTATTTTTCGCTGGTTTAGTATTATTTATTATTGGTGCAATCGGCGTTGGGTTTACAATGAAATCTGGAGCAATGATTGAAAAAGGCGAATCGTTGACGAAAACTTGGGATTTAGCGGAATCTGATATTAGTAAAATTACTTTTTCTTCCAATCGTGATACATTAATCGAATGGAAAAAAAGCACTAATGGAAAAAACTATGTAGAGCTTAGTGGAAATTATTCCAAAAAAGATAAAGAAGACATTGAAAAATTAAATGCCACATCATCTAATGGGACTTCTTTTGATTTAACTGTGCCAGAAGAAATGGTTTGGTTTAATTTTGGGAAAATATATGCATATGGAAAACAAACACTCACTGTCTATTTAACAGAAGATACAGAGCTAAGCGACTTACAACTAAAATCAGATTCTGGCGATATGACCGTTTCTAATTTCAAAGCTAATAATTTTGTAAGCTCAACAAGTTCAGGAGAATTAAAAGTAAATAAAATTGAAGCAGCTAGCGTAAAGGCATCATCAACCTCAGGGGATATTGATTTAGTTGACATAAAGGGTGATACAAACGTTGAAACGAACTCAGGTGAAACAAATATCACTCAAGTAACTGGGGATTTAACGGTAGATGGTAATTCAGGAGACGTAACGGTTTCAGGAGTGAAAGCAAAAAACACAAAAATCGCTATAGAGTCTGGCGAAATAGAGCTTGCTAATAGCGAAATTACGGATCTAGCCACATTAACTTCAAGCTCTGGAGATATTTCAACTCTTGATGTAAAAGGAAAAATGCAGGTGGAATCAAGCTCGGGTTCTGTTGAGTTAGAGCAACTTACAAGTAATCTAAACGTTAAAACAAGCTCTGGCGATATAGATGCTTCATTCATAAATGGTGCTAAAGACATTCAAGTAAATACAGGCTCAGGCGAAGTAGATTTAAAAGTACCTGCTAGCTATAAAGCCATTTATGAAGTAAATACAAGTTCTGGTTCAGTGAAAAAACCAACAAGTGATTCAAATACGAAAAATCGAGTTACCATTGACTCTAGTTCTGGTGATATTACAATCGAAAAATAATAAATTCTGTGCGCTAATTACTTTATTAGCGCATTTTTTTATGAAAAAGGGGTAAAGTCAGTTAAACTGTTTTATCAATTTGTGCAAGTGGAAGGAGAATAGGCGATGGACTTTCAGATTAGAAAAGCAACAAACACAGATGCTGAAGCCATTCAACATGTAGCAATCACTTCATGGCACCACACCTATCAAGAATTAATCCCAAGTGAAGTACAAGATGGTTTTTTAGACAAATTTTATAATGTTGAAACACTTCATAATCGTATTTCAGCGACACCTTTTGCAGTTTTAGAGCAAGGAGACAGCGTGATTGGATTCGCAAACTTTATTGAACTTGAAAAAGGAAAAAGTGAGCTCGCAGCATTTTATTTATTGCCAGAAGTAACGCAGCGAGGACTGGGCACTGAACTTTTAGAAGTAGGAATGACTTTGTTTCATGTGCCATTACCAATGTTTGTTAATGTGGAAAAAGGTAATGAAACAGCCATTCATTTTTATTTAGCAAAAGGGTTCATTATCGTGGAGGAATTTACGGAAGATTTTTATGGATATCCGCTAGAAACGATTCGAATGAACTTAAATCATCATGCTTTTGAAGAAGAATAAAAAAATGTCTATTCTAGTTGAATAAATCAATTGGAATAGACATTTTTTTATTTGGTTGCAGCTTTTCCACTGGCGCGATTTCCACCACGTAAGAAAAAGAAAATAATTGCTAAAATAGCCATAATACATCCACCAAGCACGGATATTCCTACAGAAATAAACATACCTGCAACTTGAATAATGCTAAGAATAATGACGGTAACGACAACCCCATAAGCAAATCCCCAAATAGTGAAGGTGAAATAGCTAGCCTTGTTACTAAAACCATAAAATATTTCGCCAAGTGTAGAGGCGACTAAAATAACAGGAGCAGCAAAGAGGATAGCAGAGAAAATGAGTTGTGGCGTGACATTTTCATAAAGAATAGTTTCAATTAAAAGTGCAGAAAAAATACCTAAAACAAAAATAGATAAGTAAGCCAAAATAAAACGCATAAAAAAACCTCCCAAAGTACACTATATTATAGCATAAATTAGATGGTTTGCTTAACAACTAGCCCAATTATCCTCTGAATGCTTTACTATACAAGTAATACCACGAATCAAGTTAAAAAGAAGAATAGTAACATTTAGAACAACAATAAAAAATACACTAGCTAATGACAAAAATGGAACTGTATCCGAACTATTAGTGCTAAACGATACATAATTATAAAGTAGAAAAGCAACAATCATTCCGATAACAAAGGTAGTATGTGTTAGAAGCGCCCATTTAGCATGATGTTTCATTTCTTTGCCTTTTATAGAGAAAAGAAGAATACTAGGAGTGATAATAGGACCAAAAAAAATACTAAAATAACATAAAGCGTACATTATTTTTTTATTAAGCATGTCACATCTAACCTTTCATTGGTTTATATCTATAGTATAGCGGGGAAATAAAAAAGAACCATCGAATTAGGTGACGATTTCCAAATGAAGCTGACAATTTTGTCATATAGGAAAAAACGCCCCTTCGAAAAAATCAAAGAGACGTTTGTTTATATAATTGATTTTAATGACCAAACTTTACTTCGCCATCGTCTATACATTAAAACTGCTCGAACACCCTCATCAATAATATAGGCGAGCCAAACACCCACAAGTCCAAGCCCAGCTGAAATTCCAAGTACATACGAAAACGGCAAACTAACAATCCACATTACAATTAGACCACATATGAATGGAAAACGAACATCTCCTGTAGAATTTAGACTACTGATAATAATGATATTAGTAGCACGCCCAAGTTCAAGGAAAATGGATAGTAAGAATAGCTCTTTTGTCATTGTAATAATTTCTGTATTTGTTGTAAATAATCGCATAATTGGCTCAGCAAAAAGATAAATGGAAATGCTGATAATCGTCGCAACGACTAAACCAATCTTCCAACTACGAAGACCTTGTTTGTAGGCTTTATCAATTTCTTTTGCTCCAACTGCTCGTCCAATAATGATTTGCGAGGCTTGACCTAGCGCAATGGCAAACAAGGCGACAAATTGACTAACTGTAGAGGCATAGACTTTTGTCGTTAGTGCTTCTGTTCCAAGTATGGCAATAATCGCTGTTACAACAAGCTGAGAACCAGCATAGGACAAGTTTTCGCCAGCAGATGGTAAACCAAGACGTAAAATCGAGAATAATAATTTTTTCGATACTTGTTCTAATTTTTTGAAATGGAAAGTATAGCCAATATATTTTCTTAACATTAAAATCGCAAGCACCATACCAATGAAATTAGCCACTGCTGTAGAGATTCCAACACCAGCTACACCATAGTTTAAATAGGCAAGTGGTCCATAAAGAAATAAGTAATTACCAACAACATTGATAATACTAATTGTTACCGGCACTAAAATGGACTGCCTAACATAACCATGCGCCCGAAGAATAGGCAAAATGGATGCATGGATCGCAATAACAACGGAACTCCCACCAATAATTTCTAAAAACGGAGCACCAACTTCAACTAAATGTGGCGCGATTCCCATCCAGGTAAGAAAGCTTTTTGACATAAAAATGAAAATAATACTCATAACAATCCCAATTAAGAAAGCTACTACTAAGCCATTTGTAATAACATTTTCAATTTCTTTATGTTTTCTAGCACCTATCATTTGAGCAACAATTATTTGGACACCAACACTTATAAATCCATAAATAATAATAGAAATAACAAGAATTTGATTGGCTACCCCAGTCGCAGCAACTGCATCATCAGAATAATGTCCTAACATAAAAACATCAATATAGCTAATCATCAGACGCAAAAATTGCTCTAAGAATATCGGCCAAGCAAGTGTAAAAAGGCTTAAACTGGCGACCTTTTGTACTGAACTCACATTTTCCCCTCCCTTCTTATCTATACACAATTAAAGCCATTATAAGACAATTAAAGTTAAAAGTATAGATTAATATTAAAATCCTTCAAGATATTGCTTGACAAAAAAATAATAAATCATATAATTAGTTAGGTAAACTAATCAAATAACAGAAAGAAGTGGAGAAATGTCTTCCGAAAATCAAGAATTGGGACACTCGGTTATCAAGGCTTTTATGAACTTTAAGCATGCCGAAATAAAGAGTTTTCAAATCCCAGGATATAGTAAATCCGAGACAAGATTTATTTTTATTTTATCACGTGGACTTAAAAGCCAAGGACCTAAAATTCGAGTTTCCGATCTTGGTCATATGCTTCGAATTTCCAAACCGAGCGTAACCCAAATGATACAATCGCTCGAAGGAAAGGGACTCATAAAACGTGTACAAAATCCAGATGACAAGCGTTCAATGTATGTAGAACTTACAGAACATGGCGCAGGTGTATCAAAAAAAATGTTGGATGCGTTCCAAACTAGTTTTGAAGATATGCAAGAATTTTTAGGAGAAGACGACATGAAAAAGTTAATAACCCTGCTAGAAAAACTAACAAATTACTTAAACACAAAATCCGAAAATAAGGAGGCGTAAACCGCAAATGATGAAATTAATGAAAAGATTAAAACCTTATTGGCTGAGTATTACAGTCGTATTAGTCCTTACTTTCGGGCAAGTTCTTGGTCAGCTTTATTTACCAACACTGATGTCTAATATTATTGACAAAGGGGTCGTAGAAGGAGATACCGCTTATATTTGGAGTACTGGAATGCGAATGTTACTCATATCCTTTGCGTCTGTTATTTTGTCAGTTATAGTTGTTTATCTTGCATCAAGAATTTCTATGGGATTTGGGAAAGATTTGCGAGATAAAATTTTTGCTAAAGTAGAGGATTTCTCTTTACAAGAGTTTGATAAAGTAGGAACTTCCTCACTAATTACTAGAACAACCAATGATGTTGTTCAAATTCAAAACGTACTATATATGATGATGCGATTAATGGTGATGGCACCAATTATGTTACTTGGTGGAATTATTATGGCGGTGGGACGTGATGCCAAATTATCGCTCATTTTTGTTGTAGTTCTTCCTTTATTACTTATTTTAGTTGTGGCTCTTGGAAGTAAAGCCATGCCAATGTTTAAGTCCCTTCAAAAGAAAATGGATAAATTAAACCGCGTTATTCGTGAAGGGTTGACGGGGATTCGGGTTGTACGCTCATTTAACCGTAATGAAGATGAGTTAGAAAAATTTGAAGATGCCAATGCCGATTATGCAAAAACGGCAATTAAGGTTAACCGATTGCTTTCTCTTATGAGTCCATTAATGATGTTACTAATGAACTTAACATCCATTGCCATTGTTTGGATTGGCTCCATGTTTATTGGAAATGGCGATATGGAAGTAGGGGACTTAATGGCGTTTATTCAATACGCAATGCAAATTATGATGTCCTTTATGATGTTATCAGCAGTATTTATCATGATTCCACGTGCTGGAGCTTCGGCAGAACGTATTAATGAAGTGCTAGATATGGAAGCGGAAATACTTAACCCAGCTAATCCAAAAACAACCACCCCCCCAGCAAAACTTTCTTTTGATAACGTTACTTTCCGTTATGAAGGTGCTGAAAAACCGGTTATTGAAAACATTAGCTTTGAAGCAAAAGCAGGAGAGACAGTGGCTATTATCGGAAGTACTGGTGCCGGTAAGTCTACTTTAATCAACATGATACCGCGTTTTTATGATGTTGAAAGTGGTGTTGTTAAAATAAATGGTATTGATGTGCGCGAAATGGATCAATCTAATTTGCGCCAAAAAATTGGACTTGTGCCGCAAAAAGCTGTGTTATTTACGGGAACAATTGCTTCTAATATGCGCTACGGAAAAGAAGATGCGACAGATGAAGAAATCTGGGAAGCACTTCGAACAGCTCAAGCAGAAAATTTTGTTTCTAAACAGTCAAATGGGCTTGATAGTCGCGTAGAACAAGGCGGTAATAACTTTTCTGGTGGACAAAAACAACGGCTCTCGATTGCTCGTTCTTTAATTAGAAAACCAGAGATTTATATATTTGATGATAGTTTCTCAGCACTTGATTTTAAAACGGATGCTAAACTTCGGGAAGCGCTTAAGAAAGAAACCACCGAAGCTGTTACACTTATTGTTGCACAACGAATTACCTCTGTCGTAAATTCTGACCAAATTATTGTGCTAAATGAAGGTAAAGTTGCAGGAATTGGCACACATGAAGAATTAAAAGAGAACAATCAGATTTATCAAGAAATCATGAGGTCACAGCTGTCAGAGGAGGAAATCGCATGAGTGCAGCAAAACAAGGCCCAGGTCCAGGCGGTGCGAGAATGCAAACCAACGCCAAACCGAAAAATTTTAAACAAACATTGTTCCGATTGCTTGGTTATATGAAACCTCGTTCGGTCGCAATAATCGTTGTATTTATCTTTGCAATTTTGTCTACGATATTTAATATTTTCAGCCCGAAAGAACTTGGGAAAGCAACGACGGAAATTTTTAAAGGTGTAATGAGTCAAGACGGCATTGACAACGATAAAATATTTAACATTCTGATGGTTGTTTTAGTACTCTATCTTGGAAGTTCGTTATTCAGTTTTATTCAACAATATGTGATGTCGAGTGTGGCACAGCGGACAGTTTATGATATGCGTAAAGATTTAAAAGCAAAAATGGCTCGTCTTCCACTGAAATATTATGATACTCGTTCAAACGGTGATATTTTAAGTCGTTCAGTTAATGACATGGATAACATCGCCAATACACTACAACAATCACTTACACAGGCAATTACAGCAATTGTCCAGATGATTGGTGTCCTGATTATGATGTTAACAATTAGTTGGCAAATGACGCTAATTGTACTTGTAACAGTGCCAATCAGTATTATTTTAGTAGCGATTATAGCTGGTAGATCACAACGCTACTTTGGGGCACAACAACGTAATTTAGGTATTTTAAATGATACTGTCGAAGAAACATATGGCGGTCAAACGATTATTAAAGCTTTCGGGCAAGAAAAGAAAACATTAGTTAAGTTTGATGAAGTAAATGAAGATTATTTTAAAGCGGCGAAAAAAGCGCAATTTATTTCCGGGATAATGATGCCAGTAATGCAATTTGTTGGAAACTTAGGTTACGTTGGTGTCTGTGTGGCCGGTGGTATTTTTGTCACAAATGGCACATTGCAAGTTGGGGATATTCAATCATTTACACAATATGTTCAACTATTTACCCAACCGATTTCCAGTGTTGCCAATATTGCTAACATCATTCAATCCACTATTGCTTCTGCGGAACGTGTTTTTGAAATGATGGATGAAGAAGAAGAAAAAGATGAAATTCCAGCAAATATTAATCAAGTTGCTGGCGAAGAAAATAGTATTGTTTTCGATCATGTGAAATTTGGTTATACACCGGATAAACCATTGATGACTGACTTGAATATTCATGTGGAAGAAGGTCAAATGGTTGCGATTGTTGGGCCAACTGGAGCAGGGAAAACCACTATTATTAACTTACTAATGCGTTTTTATGATGTCGATGGTGGCTCAATCCGAATGAAAGGTATTGATACACGAGACATGACAAAAGATGCCGTTCGTGAAAAATTCGGTATGGTACTACAAGATACTTGGTTATTCAACGGAACAATTGCTGAAAACATTGCATATGGACGAGATGGTGCAACGAAAGAAGAAGTGATTGGAGCTGCAAAAGCCGCTTATGCTGATGACTTTATCCGCAGACTTCCAGATGGTTATGATACTATTTTGAATGAAGAAGGATCAAATATTTCCCAAGGTCAAAAGCAACTGTTAACCATTGCACGGGCAATTTTGTCAGACCCATCCATCTTAATTCTAGATGAAGCTACTTCAAGTGTAGATACTCGTACAGAATTAAATATTCAATTAGCGATGGGAAATCTTATGGAAGGTCGTACAAGTTTTGTAATTGCACATCGACTTTCAACGATTCGTGATGCAGATTTAATTCTAGTTATGAATCATGGTAGTGTTATTGAACAAGGGACTCACCAAGATTTATTAGCTGAAAATGGATTTTATGCAGATCTTTATAATAGTCAATTTACTGGTGCTCAAGCAGTTTAATGGCAAAAAAACACCCTTTATGAAGTACTTTTACGGTACCTTATAAAGGGTGTTTTATACTTTATTTCTTATTTGGGGCTATTCCTTTAACAAGAACCTCCGTCCATTCAGCGGTATAAGGGAGAATTTTATCATAGAGTTTTGGATTGGAAATTCCTTCAACAAGTGCTTGGAAAAACAAAATTAAAAATTCATCCGAATATCTTAAATCTACTTTTCCTTCCTTTCGACCGCGATGAAATATATCTAGCATGATGTGAAAGCTTTCTTTTGTATATGCTTCCATAAGTAAAGAGAATTCTTGATCATTTTTCTTTGTGTAGTAGGCCATTAAGTCCAAATAAAATTGATGGTCAACCCGTTCTAAATAGCGGATTTTATTTTGACTCATCGCAATCAAAGTTTCTTCAAATGGTAGTTCTTCCGCCATAATTTCTTTTGCTGAATCTGCCATGTCTGTCATAAATTGCATAAAAACTTGATGAATCAAATTCTCTTTTTTATCAAAATACTTAAAAATAGTTGCTTTACTTATCCCAGACTGTTTTACAACCTCGTCAATAGTTAATCCGTCAGTCCCTTTTTTGGAATTCATTAAAGAAAAAGTGGTGGCTAAAATTTGTTTTCGTTTTTCTTCACTACGTTTTTCAAAGCCGTTCATTAGCATTCAACCTTTCATTAATATATTAAACTTTGTTATTATTTTTAGTTCAAAACTTCAATTGGTTATCCTTTTTAGTTCATTTAATAAACTAAAATAAAGAAAATAGTTGTGTAAAACCGTTAGAATTTCATTGACATAGGATTTAAAATAACATATTATTGATGTGAAATCGAAAAACAGTTTATAAAGTGGAATAGATGGGTAATTTTAAACCTAAGAAAGTTTATTTATTCTATTTTATCATTAAACCGAAAAAAGGAGTATCGAAATTATGACAGAAATTGTAAAAGTCGAACAGCTTCAAAAAAAGTTCGGTAAATTCCAAGCTCTATCCGATGTATCATTCACGGTAAATCCTGGTGAAGTTCTTGGGTTTATCGGACCAAATGGCGCAGGGAAATCCACTACAATTCGTGCGCTACTTGGAATTATTCACAGCGATGGAGGAAGCGCAGAGATTTTTGGTAAGGACGTTTGGAAAGACAGTCTGGAAATTCATAAGCGAATTTCCTATGTTCCTGGAGATGTAGCACTTTGGGGTAGCCTTACTGGTGGAGAAATTATTGATTTATTTATGAAACTACACGGAAATGGGGATAAAAGTCGCCGCGATGCACTTATTCAAAAATTTGAATTAGACCCAAAGAAAAAAGCAAAAAACTATTCTAAAGGAAACAGGCAAAAAGTAGGCTTGATTGCTGCACTTTCGGTGGAATCTGACCTGTATATTTTTGATGAGCCAACATCTGGTCTTGATCCATTAATGGAAGCTGTGTTTCAAGATGAAGTAGAAAAAATTAAGCAGTCTGGTAAAGCGATTATTTTATCCTCCCATATTTTAAGTGAAGTGGAACGACTTGCCGATAAAATTGCTATTATCCGACAAGGAAAAGTAGTGGAGACAGGTTCGCTTGCAGAATTGCGGCATTTAACACGTTCAACCATTACAGTTCAAACAAAGGGAGATGTTAACGCACTCAAAACAATCGATGGCGTACATGATTTTGTTCAAAAAGAGGATGAAGCAACTTTTTCTGCGGATAATACAGCAATGAATACTATTTTAGCAGAAGCCTCAAAACTCGGCGTTATGAAATTCGAGTCCGTTCCGCCAACACTTGAAGATCTGTTCATAAGACATTACGAAGCTTAGGCAGATTCGGAGGAGGGAAATTAATATGAATGAAAAATTTGCATGTTGGACGATTTTATTTGTCCAATATTTAAAACGAGATTGGAAGAAAATTATTTTTTGGGTAGGTGGACTTGGCTTGTTTTCTGGAGCTTTTGTTCCCGCTTTTGAGGAAATTGCAAAAGGAAACGGCTTAGTTGGAATGTATGAAACAATGCAGAACCCAGCGATGATTGCGATGGTTGGCCCAACGCCAGTTTCAAGCGCAGCAGATTATACGCTTGGTGCAATGTATTCGCATGAAATGTTACTTTTTTGTGGATTATTTGCTGCAGTTATTTCTATTCTGCATGTGGTTGGTCATACGCGAAAAGAGGAAGATTTGGGTTTGACTGAATTAGTTCGTTCATTCAGCGTTGGACGACAAGCAAACTCTTTTGCTGTTATAAAAGAGACTTTCTTAATTAATCTCTTGCTTGGTATTGCAACAGCTGCTATTTTGGCAAGTTTTGGAGCAGAAACAATTACCGTAGAAGGTTCCATTTTATTTGGACTTTCTATTACTGGTGCTGGTCTTTTAGGTGCTGCAATTGCGTTATTCTTTGCGCAAATCATGCCGGCATCTTCTGGCGCAACAGGTGCTTCACTCGCATTATTAGGATTACTTTATATTCTACGTGCGGGTACTGATACAGTAAATGTAGATTTATCCATGATTAATCCTATGGGGTGGACTTATCTTACCTATCCTTTCACTGAGAATAACTGGTTGCCGCTACTATATTTATTCCTTTTTGTTATCGTCTTAAGCATACTATCATTTGTGCTTGAAAGTGGACGAGATATGGGTGACGGTTATATTCCGCAACGAGAAGGTAGAGCGAATGCAAGAGCTAGTTTATTATCCGTTCGCGGGTTATTAACTAAATTAAGTAAAGGAATTACACTAGGTTGGTTAGTTGCTTTTATCGTTATGGGAGCAGCATATGGTTCAATTTATGGCGATATGCAATCATTTTTGGAAAGTAATGAGCTATTGAAGCAAATGTTTAGTAGTTCTAATATTTCGCTGGAAGAATCTTTCACTGGTACGATTATGATTGTACTTATTTCGCTATCAGCTATATTACCAATTGCAATTATGAATAGGCTTTTTTCAGAAGAAGTTCATGGTCGTTTTAGTCAGCTGTTTTCTACTAAAGTCTCTCGTGCTAAGTTTTACTGGACAAGCGTATTTTTAGCTACTTTTGCAGGAATTATAGCTATATTCTTTAGCGCCGGAAGTCTAGGTGGAGCTGCACTTGCTTCAATGGGTAGTAACTCGGATATGGATTTTGGCGACTTTATTGGCGCCGGTTTTAATTTCTTCCCAGTTATCCTGTTTTTCATTGGGCTTGCAGGTTTATTCTTAGGATGGCTTCCCAAACTCGGAAAAGTTGTCTATATTTATCTAGGTTACTCATTTATGCTGAATTATTTTGGAGGCATACTTGATTTACCAGACTGGTTCTCAAAAACAGCGGTTCAATATTGGTTACCACAACTTCCAGGAGAATCATTTGACTTACCAACATTTATTACAATTACAATAATATCTATCGTATTGCTTGTTTTAGGTTACATTGGTTATAAACGTCGTGATTTTGTGGAAGGAAATTAATTTTTCAACTAGTCAACTTTAAGGTTCTTTTTGAGCAGAAAATTTGTTTGATTTAAGATTAGACGATATGGTTAAAGGAGAACTTGTTGAAGAGGTGAAAAAAATGTATCAATCAATCACTGCTAATGACTTAGAGCAAGAATTAAAAGTCGGACCAATGAATATTTTAGATGTAAGGGATGCTGCTGATTTTCAAGTGGGACATATTCCAAATGCAATCAATATTCCAATAAGTGAATTAGCAGAGAAGTATAATGAACTAGATGAAGGAACAGCTTATACAGTGATTTGTTACGCTGGAGGACGCTCAGAACGCGCGAGTCAGTTCTTAGCCGCAGAGGGATTTAATGTCACAAATGTGATGGGCGGTATGGGAGCCTGGCGCGGTGAGGTTAGTAAATAAAAATCTTTTAACAAAGACTAAAACTTAATTAAAACGCTACAATAAAAAGTGAAAAGCAAGAATCATCATCTACTCCATTTTAAAAATGAATTAGATGAGATTCTTGTTTTTTTCTAGTTTCATAGTCTATCAGTGGAAAAACTACCCCTATGAAAGATACTGGACAGTTGTCAATAAAGTAGAATGAGGTCTTTCGAAATTATAAAATCCTACAATATATTTAAATGAATAAACACGACTACTTGAATGGTTGTAAAGAATCTACGGTTTAATTCTTCTTTTTTCAAAGGATTCAGTAATGATAGTATCCCACCGATTTCAAAAGTATAAGGAAATGATCTTTGACGGAAGTTCAATTTCATGGTAAATATTTTATAAATCTTCATAAATTCAAACTAAAAATGTTCAATTGACTCTTTAGGTTCTTGGTATTGTGTAGTAATCTATTCAAGATTTATAAAATTTGTTTAGAAAATAGGGTACTAAGATGGAAGTTTTCGTATTAATGAATAATTATGTGGACTTTCTATAAAGTAATAGGAGATGAGCGCTAAAAGTTTTTATTTGAAAATATTTTAATGGTAGAAGAAAGTGTTGAGGTAAAAGGGGAGGCTTTTTTACTGAATGTTATTACTTTAGATAGGAGGGTTGGGAATGAGTCAGACAGTTATTACTTATTTAATATTAGTTTTATCAGGGGGTTATGCAATTTCAACAATTATAAGAATAGTACGGGCAAAACGATATGAGGGAGGAAGTTTAATACGTCCTATTCGTTTGGTAGCTGCAATCATCGTGTTTCTTTTAGCATTATTTGCAGTAGTGACTAATCTTACGTATGATGAATTAATAATTAAAGTGGAGGATTGGCTACAATAACTTAAAAAAGAAGAGGCTAGTACTCGTAGTTAAATCTAAAATTTTTAGAGGTAAATTCATTATCATTTCAAAAAGGATATTTAATATCAAAAATCCATGTTTTAACAGATAAAAAGTAAAATATAGATTCATTTCTGTGAAGGCTCAAAAATAGGCTTCGTTAGAAAAACTAAAACTATGGGCTTATCATTTGCATTGCAGAATGAACTGTCACAAAAGGAGCTGTATGATAAATGTTTGGTCGAAAGAAAGTTGTTATACCAAAAGAATATGAACAATTTAATAACTTTCCAGCAGAAAAAGAAAAGTTGTTGTGTATTGGCGCTTCTACTACAGAGTGTAAATATAGAGTGGGAACGAAACTTGACGGTGCTAATAAAGTATTGAAACTATACTATCCGAAAAAAAATGGAGCAAAAGTAATGAAATATTGGTTACCGATGTTCGGTATAAATGATTCTTCCTCAGCTAACCAAGTTATTTCAGAATGGATCGAGGTAAATGATTATTATGGTGTAATCTCATCAGAGGATGAAGATAAAGTTGTTCGTGAAATTACTCGAACATGTCAAAAGAATGCTTATAAGGAAACAGATCTTCTAGCTTCAGCTGAAAAAATCAAAACATATGGTGCATTTGATTTGGAGAGACTTGGGTATATAGTTCGTGTTTGTTTTTCGCTAGATTTACTTAGTGAACAACAAGCGTGGGATTTCTTGGAACAGCTATGGGTGCAGGCAGAAATGCACTTTGATAACTGGGATGACTATATGGTTAGCTTTATCAATGGGCAAGAAGGTTTAAAAACAAACTGGTACAGTGATACACTTGCTTCTTACCTAGAATTAAAAAAAGATACAAGTAGTTTATTAAATCGATACCAACTATAAAATTAATAAAACAAGGAGATTATTATGAAGAAATTTTTAAGTTTATTGTCAGTGTTAGTATTAGCGGTGCTTGTAACAGCATGCGGAAATGATACAAGTAAAGAAAAAGTGGAAAAAGACACATATGTTGCAAAAATAGGCGGAGCGAACTTGGAAGCAACTTTCTCGCATGTTGGAGATAATTTAAGAAAAGTAGATCAAACAATGGTGTACCCAATGTCTTATCTTGGTTATGAAGATGGGGAAAAACTAGATGATGCGACGAAAAAACAACTCACAGAACAAGCAGAGTCGCAGTATCCTGAATATAAAGATGGCAAAGGAACTTCACTGAAAACAGAATTTACCGATGAAGGACTGAAAATGACTATGTCCGTTGATCTGTATAAAGCGGATAAAGATAAAATTAGTTCGCTGATTGGTGGAGGAACGGGTAACCCTAAAAAAATTAGTTATAAAAAGACTTTAGATGGTTTTAAAATACAAGGTTTCAAGAAAAAAGAATCTTGATATAACAGATTATCAATGTGGATGTCATGAAGGGATTAAATCACTTATCTTAAAAACAATGGCATAAAGATGGATAGAGCTGACTTCATCTTTGGAAGTAGTCAAAAGAGGACAGATATCTATCATTTGTAATTAAATTTTGTATACTTTTAAAAGATAGTTTGTACTTGAAAGTGGAGGTGAATAGATCCCTCCACTTTTTTAGTATGGAAATAACTTCCAGGTAATGGAACAATATTTCCTTGGAAAATATGTGAAAAATGAGCAATCATGCTATAATAAGGATAGTTTCAATAGTACAAGGAGAGGATACGATGACGGAAATCCAAAGTAATTTTTCTGCTGCTGCAAGATGTGCAGAGCAACTTGGCCAAGCTTCCGAAAAAGTAGCAATCGCTGGCGCTAGTTCTATTGTGCAAGCAGAAAAAACAACTATTTTAGGTAATCAAGAAGCTTTGACAACGAATCAAACGGTGCAGAAAATGGTCCTTCAATTTCAACAAGGATTAATCAAAGATATAGCACATGTTCAAAGTGTCGCAAAAGAATTTGAATATCAAGACGCGCAGCTGAAACAACTATTTGATTTTGCAAATTGAATATGGGGTGAATGGGATGGCAGAAACAGAGAAAAAATTAGCAGAAATGCAACAACAATTACGGGTAATCAATGAACAACAAGAAACAAATGAGCAAGATCGAAGAAGCTTAGAAAGAAAAGAACAGTACTACCATGAGTTTCGGTTTCGACAAGCGAACCTTTTTAAAAGATTGGATCAATTCTGGTATAGAGACAGAGAAATGAATGCTTTCTTAGATAATCATTACCAGGATTTACGACACATGGATCAACGAGTTATTCATGATTTAGAAGAACAAACAGAGCAATTGCAAAAAAACAAAAGGCAACTAGCAGATAAAGAAGATGAATGCCTGCACCAGCGCCTGACATTATCCACGGAGGTGCAATAATGGGCATAGATATGTACTTAGGAGAAGTAGAAAGTCAAACTACTAGCGTGGAAACTTTCTGTCAATTGACCATTGCTGGTATGGAAGATGTTATTCGAGCGATAGATATGTTTAATTTGGAGCCATCTTTACAAGGAAAGACCTATGCAAGTGCGAAACGTTATTTTATGGAAACATATCGAGTTTTGGCAGAAGGAATGATTTTGCTTTGCCAAGACTTACAGGAACCAAACAAACAATTAACGACCAATTTTCAAGCAGAAGTAGCGAATACGGATGTTATCGAAGAAGAATTAGTTCAGCAAATAGAAGAAATGGAACGGCTGCAAGCAGGTTTAAAAGATATGCTTGATCAGTTGCCGTTATTGAAGCCGATGGATGCCATCTATACGATGTGTAAAAAGAAATTAGTGACAAAATTAGAAAATTTACGATTGTTTCATCAAACATCAGCGACTTATTTTGACCCTGTCATCCAACAAGCGAAAAATCTCCAAGTAGGATTAACCGAAGTTTTACAACATACAGGTTTTAACGCCTCAAGTGGAACATTCAGTACAATGGGAATGAATATGTCCTGGGTTGCTTCCATCGAGAAGGCATGGACGGCTGACCAAAAGAAAAAACAAGAAGCAGCCGAAGAGGCACTTATTAAAGAGTATGAAGGAAGTATGCCATTGTCTTACAAATACATGCCAAAAGGAACGTATGCTGGGTTTGTGATAAAAGATGGTAAACTAGATACAGAAGCTACCTTAAAAAGGGTAGACGAGCAAGTGGAGCTGAACAAGGAAACGAATGCGAATTGGTTAAATATTTTTGATATTGTTACTCCAGCGATAGACCTTGTTCGTTTTCTTACTGGCATGGAACCAACAACTGGGGAAAAAATACCCAATAAAGAACGGTTCCTAGCAGCAGGCTTTATTGTTATCCCTTTTGTAAAAGTTGCCAAGCTGGAGAAATTCGCCAAATTAGTGCGTAATAATAAAGCCTTTAAGTTTACCTACGAAGGGTATGATGAAATCTTTCATTTAAGTAAAACGGAGCATGTAGGTAAATTGAGAGGTGAAGCAATCAAGCTGGATGGTGTGATGGAAAAAACAATTATTTACACGAAAAGATTTTCTAGTGAAGCTAAAGTATTAAGAAAAGAGTTTAATTCAGGTACAAAGAAAAATTACTTATTGAAACTTGCAAGTGATGATGAATATATAAAACAACTAAAAGCAGCAGGCTTAAAAGACATAGATATTCAAAGAATGAAGAAAGGATTTAACCCAGATGGATATGATGTCCATCATAAGCTGCCTTTAGATGATTCTGGTACTAATCAATTTGATAACTTGATTTTAGTGAAAAAAGATCCTTATCACAAAATACTAACTAATTCTCAAATGGAATTTTCAAGAAAGATGAAAGCTGGTGAGTCAGTTAAAGTGAAATTTCCTGTGCCTAAGGGAATAATTTATCCTAAATAAAAAAGACGGGTGTGTTAATAAATAATGGAGTATTATATAAGTCAAATACGTACTATTGAACAAGAATTTGGAAATAAAATTCCTAATCCTATTAGTAAAATGGAGTACGAAAATATTTTAGATTGGTTGAAAGAAAACTTTGGTTTTGACGAATTTAATGATTATTACAATTTTCTGTCACAAGTTAATGGTCTGTCATTTAATGGTTTATATTTATATGGATTTCAGCCTGAACATCCTAATATAGATTTAATAAATTCAAATATAATATGGAGAGAACATAATTGGACTAAGAAATTTTTATTCTTGGGAGATGATGAAATATCTTTTTATGTCTGGAATTCAGAAGAAGAGTCTTTTCAGATTCTGGATAAACCGGGCGGTGATGTAATGGAAGAATATGAAAATTTAACTGAAATGTTTGAGGAGGCATTGAAGATAGCGATACCATAAATATATAAGTAGAATACTAGATTGTTTTTCCGGAGATGGTGAATAAATTTGGCTACTATGAATACTATTTCAAAACGTGAATCATAGTCAATAAAATAGACAGAAAAAATATTTTTAGCGGGACTGTCAATAAATTTCTTCTTTTAGATTTGGAGAAAGCATATCAATTATTGAGTGCCATCTTAGAGATATTAAAAGTTAAGTTATGGTGAAATAAAGCAAATATATTCCTAAGGGAAGTCAAATTAATTATTTTCAATCAAAAACCAGAAACGAAAATCCAATTTACACGATTTTCGCTTCTGGTTTTTATTTTTCAAGACTTATATTCCAAGTACTTTTTCTAATCAATTATGTGTTCTTTTACGGAAAAATAAAACAGCAGTACCTGTGAAAATGATACCAATTAAAATAACGAATGCTTGGTTGGTATCCCCTGTAGTTGGTAAAGCATTTTTTGATTTAGGGGAAGGATCATTTTTAGTAGTGGAGGAAGTTCCGTTAGAGCTGACGTTGTAAGTAGCGGGTGATTCACTACTGTCACTGCTATAGACCGTATCGTCTCCTCCGCTAGGTGTTGAATCTGGGTTAGGTGTTGGACTTGGGTCTGGATCAGGTGTTGGATCTGGATTAGGCGGTGTTGGTGGTGTATTACCTTCCGCAACTGTTACTAAAACTTTGATTGGATCAGCCTCTACGCCATCAGCGCTAAATGCATGTAAAGTTACTTCATACGTACCAACTTTTGTTAAATCCACAACAGTGTCAAAATCACTAGTTATCACACTTCCATCACTCGTTTTAGCAGAAATATCATTTAAAAATTGTTCTGCTGTTTTGGTTGTATCAACAGTGTAAGTGATGGACTCATCTGCTGTGATGACGGGTTTAGCAAGAATTGTAACAGCTACAGTCGTTGGTGTTGCCTGTAAACCTGCACCATTCTCAGCATTAAGTGTAACCGTATATACACCAGGGCTATTAAAATCAACAACGCTATCAAAATCACTAGTAACAGGGGTGCCATCATCAGTCTCTGCATGAACATCTGTTAAAAATTGTTCCTCGGTAACACTAGTGCCTTCCGTATAGCTTATTGTTGGATCATTTGTAATCGTTAAAGAATGATCAATGTCAAAATAATGATCATATGTTCCAGCAGAAATATAGTAAGTATCAAAATTTGGAGGAGTAGCATAACTTCCACCTGGATTATTATAAGTAGCGTTATACTCCATCTTAGTAATAGAATCAAAATATTCTTTTGTAATGCCATTAACAGTTACACCAGTATTATCAATGCTTAAGCGAGTTCCTGGGATTTGCACTTCATTTAAAGTGAAATAAGTATTAGAACTACTTGTAGATGTCGAAAATGGAATTATATCACCATTGAAATTTATGGAACGTTCGGTCATCAATGTAAATGGAACAAAAAGAGTTTGATTTGCTTCATTATAATTTAATGCGGAACTTTTGATAGAACTATTGATTAAAACAGTTCGACCAACATTTTGTCCATAAGCATAAAGGTTTTTCAATTTTGGAAAAGTATCAATACCTCTAAAGTCATTTATACCACAAAATTGAACGTGTAAGGAATTTAAGTTTGGTAATGATTTAAGCGAAGAGATGTCCGTAATTGAGTAATTTTGATCTAAATTTAATGTAGTTAAATTAGGTAGGTTATTTATTTTAGTTAAGGCATCATTATCTAGGTTTGCTGGGCTAATATTTAAGCCTGCTAATTTTTGTAAGTTAGAAAGGTCTGGTATAGAGTCAGAAGTAACATTACTCCCAGCCAGATAGATATTCTCTACATTGGATAAATTAGCGATTAAAGAGAAATCGGTAACCAGCGTATTACTTAGGCGCAGCGTTCTTAAATTGTGCGCATAATCAATTCCTGTTATATCCGCCACATTTCCCCCGGTTATAGAAATATCTGTGATGGTATCCATTTGTGCTTCTGTAATGTCATTAGAACTAGGTTGACCTAAAAGTCCATTTAAATAACTTTTAAATGCAGGGTCGGGGATATTGACTACATCCTGGGCTGCTTGTACGTTAGCATTTTCTTCTGCAGAAACATTAATAGCTAATGGAGCAAAGAGAAGTAAGCCAACTAAAAGAGTGCATAAACCAATTTTCATTCTAAGCTTTATCATTAAATTGTTTTCCTCCTTTAAAAATGAATGCACTAATAGATATTAGCATATATTATCTCTTAACCATTCCTTTTTATGAGAATTATAAACAAATAAACGAGTAAATTGTGTCTAAAATGTTAACGATTAGGATTTTTTGTATAAAAAAATAAGAACCGCCAACGAATGTGTTCATTGACGGTTCTTATTTTCTAGAATTTTTGAGCTAATTCTGCGGCTTCTTTAGCTCCGGCAGAAATAATATCTTTTGCTTGATCAGGTTTTGCATTATGACCTTCCACGATAACCATTTCTGGTTCAGAGATGCCAAAGTGGGAAAGTACATTTTTTACATAATTGACAGACATTTCAAAGCTTTGCAATGGACCATCTGAATAAATACCACCACGTGCATTTAGCAAAGCGATTTTTTTGTCACCAACAAGGCCAATAGGACCATTTGCAGTATATTTAAATGTTTTTCCTGCTTGGTTTAAATAAAATAAGTAAGTTAAAAATTGAGCGGGAATACTGAAATTCCAAAGTGGGAAAGCCATAACGATTTTGTCAGCAGCTAAAAATTGGTCTAAGTATCCATTTGCAATATCAGCTAAGCGTTTTTCTTCAGCAGTAAGTGCTTCACCAGCAACTTCTTTATGTAACCCATTCATCATTGTTACATCATAATAAGGTAGATCAGCTTCAAATAAATCTAATTCAGTTACTTGATCGTCTGGGTGTGATTTTTTGTATTCCTTTAAGAAAATTTCATAAAGTGCCACGCTGACTGAGCGTTCGGCAGGTAAACCATTTGCTTTGATGAAAAGAACATTTGTCATTACAATCTTGCCTCCATTTAGTTAAGTATTCATTAAGTGTAGCGTAAATAGAAGGATAACAGCAAATAATATGCTTACAAAAAATTAGTTACTAGTATAAGCGAGCAAATTCTTTGTGGTTTAGATAATGAAGTGTATAATAGTTGATATATCATTTGACGTATCAACTATGGAGGTGAAAGATACTGAAACCATGTACAGAAAGATCTGAATTACTTTATCGAATGCACCTGTTATCCAAAGAAATTAGCCATGTCTTTGAAACGCAAACAAATAAAAGCTTCACCAAAGTAGAGATTTTATTTCACATTAAACAAACACCCGGACAGAGTCAAAATAAGTTAAAAGAAAGTTTATACATTGATTCGGCAAGTATTACAAGGCATTTAAAGCGTATGGAAGATGAAGGGCTAATTACCCGTGAAAAGAAAAAAGATAACAAACGCTATACGTATTTATTTTTAACCGCAAATGGAGAACTAGAATTGGCTTCTTTATTAGCAGAAAAAGAAAAATTTCAAAATGAGGCATTGGCAGGTTTTTCAGAAGAAGAAGTCGCTTTATGGTTAAAGTCGGTCACAAAAATGATGAATAATATAGAGAAAATGGAGGAGAAGTAAAATGAAAGCAGTAGTAATCGAAAATTATGGTGGTAAGGAAGTATTAAAAGAAAAAGAAGTAGCTATGCCTAAACCTGGTGAGAAACAAGTTATCATTAAAGAAAGCGCCACTTCGATTAATCCGATTGATTGGAAACTCCGGGAGGGTTACTTAAAACAGATGATGGACTGGGAATTCCCAATTATTTTAGGATGGGATGTAGCTGGTGTCATTTCAGAGGTAGGTGAAGGTGTGACAGATTGGCAAGTTGGTGATAAGGTGTTTGCTCGCCCAGAAACCACACGATTTGGAACATATGCAGAATATACTGCGGTAGATGATCATTTGCTAGCAAAACTTCCTAATGGTATTAGTTTTGAAGAAGCTGCATCAGTACCACTTGCTGGCTTAACTGCGTGGCAAGCACTATTTGACCATGCAAAACTTCAAAAAGGAGAAAAAGTGTTGATTCATGCTGGAGCTGGCGGTGTTGGAACATTTGCTATTCAACTGGCGAAACATGCTGGAGCAGAAGTAATAACAACTGCGAGTGCTAAAAATCATGAATTATTAAAATCACTTGGGGCAGATCAAGTGATTGATTATAAAGAAGTTAACTTTAAAGATATTCTTTCTGATATTGATGTTGTTTTTGACACTATGGGCGGACAAATCGAAACAGATAGTTATGATGTTCTAAAAGCAGACACTGGACGTTTAGTAAGTATAGTCGGCATTTCTAACGAGGAACGAGCGAAAGAGAAAAATATTACTGCTAGTGGTATTTGGCTTCAACCAAATGGTGAACAATTGAAAGAGTTAGCTAAGTTACTAGAAAATAAAACGATAAAAGCAATTATTGGAAAAACATTTCCATTCTCTGAAAAAGGTGTGTTTGACGCACACGCATTAAGCGAAACGCATCATGCAGTTGGAAAAATAGTTATTTCATTTGATAAATAAAATTTGCTAATAACGATTAGCTTATAAAACTATATAAACAAAAGTTGATCTGCTTCATTAAACTTAATAACGAAAAGGCAAATCATAATGGAGACAAGCTTAAAAAAATGGCCTATTAACAAAATTTGTTAGTAGGCCATTTTTTTAGTTTAGTTCAAATGATTTTTTCACAGTGTTTTTGCTGAAACTAATGAGTTCTTTAGCTTCAACATCTACTTTATTTTGCGTATCTTGTAAACTATATATGGAAGTTACTTCTAATGTTGCACCAGGTTGAACATCTTTATCAATGCCACCCATATCACCACTTGCTGATACGGTTGTTTCAAGCTGTGTTCCGTTTTGGAAAGCTTGTTGGTCAATTGCAATCATAAATGAAATATTTTCTTTGCTATTATTGGTAAATTTACTTTTTATTTCAATAGCATCTTTTCCTTCATAATCTTTGACAACAGTTGAACTAAGAATTTCAACTTTGTAATCGCCTAGAGTATTTGGGTCTGTTTTTTGTTTTGCTTTTTCTTTCGTTTCTGCTTTCGCTGTTTCTGTTTTTGCCTCATTGGAAGTATCCTCAGTTCCTCCACATGCTGTTAGTGTTAGAGCAAAAGTAAGAACCCCCATTAATAGTAAAGCGTGTTTCCATTTTTTCATTGTATTCTCTCCTTCTTGTTTTATCTGTTTCCATTAGACCATGTAATAAGAAGAAAAGTCCTATGCTATGGGCATAAGACTAGTAGAATAAATCGGTAAATACGCTAGAAATCATCATACAGATAAATAGGTAAACAATCAGGCCAAGTATTCTTTTTATGATAGAGGGCGATTTTAGCAATGGTAACTTTGTCCAAATTCCACATAAATTCGTTAAAAGAACAAATGCAGGAATAATTAAAAGGAAATTACCAAAAAAATTAACTGTGTGACTTATTTTAACACCTTCTGCTGGGGCGCTAAATAAACCAAATAATATAAATATATAACCAAATACGGCGATAACCGTTTTCCAAGTTCGTCCGGTTCTGAAACCAGGAATATGTCGATACCAAGGAAGAGAAGGTGGTTTAATTTCTTTTTTTGTAGTTTCAAAACTTGCAAAATCAGATAATTCGGAGGCAAAGGTAGGCCCAAGAGAATCATTTTTTATGGCTGTGCGAAATTCCTCCATCGTTTGGTACCGTTTATCTGGATCAAACGATGCTGCTTGGACGGAAATTTTTTCAAGTGAGGTAATATTTTCTTGATCAGGATGGGTATTTTTCCCGAGTAGTAGTTCTAACATCAAAACCCCAATACTATAAATATCTGACCGGGCATCAGTCTGCGAATAACCATATTGTTCAGGAGCCGCATAGCCAATGGTGCCAAGATTAACAGTATCCTGATTTTTACCAACTTCATAAACACGAGAAGCATCAAAATCAATTAATTTTAAAATACCATCATTTGAAATCATTATATTGGAAGGTTTAATATCGCGATGAATAATGTCGTTTGCATGCAGTTCGGACAGCGCGTTAGCTAGCATTAACATCAACCGAGTTACTTCATCGGGTGCAAATGTAGAATGTACTTTTATTAAATCGGCTAAATTATTCCCATTAATGTATTCTTCATAAACAATTAAGTTTTTGCCATTTGGAATCATTACTTCAATTTTAGGTAAAAAATTGCTAGATAAGTTTTTAAGTTGTTCAATAACAGAAGTGTAGCCAATTGGAAGTACTTTGCGAACAAACAATGCTCCAGATGAAATATTTCGTGTAAGTATCGCAGGATTTTCTTTATCATTTAGTTTATCTAATTCTTTATATTGTTCTTCTATAAAAGCAAGTGTCATTTCTCCCATTTAAGTTAAACCCCTTCTACACATTTATAGTAAAATTATAGCATGAAGCATAGTAGTCTGGTACTTATTCCGTGATATAATGAAAAAAAACAGTCGGAGGCATGCCTAATGGATGGGGAAAAAGAGACAAGTAAATTACTTCATGAATTAAAAAAAGCGACCAATTTACGCCAAGTACTAGATGAAAATGAGGGCGAATTTAAGTCAAATGAAATGGTTAGTTATTTGAAGGAATTACTAGCAGAAAAAAATTTAACAAAAGCAAGCGTTATTCGCGCAGCAAGACTACATGAAACATATGGCTATCAAATTTTTAGTGGAGTTAGAAGGCCATCACGGGATAGGACAATTGCTCTTTCTTTTGGATTTAAACTTTCAGGACTAGAAGCGAGTCGCTTACTAAAATATACCGAATATCCACCGCTATATGCAAAAAACCGCCGGGATGCGATTATTATTTTTGCTTTAGACCATGGATACTCCCTTGATCAAACAAATGATTCGCTATATGATTTAGAAGAAGCATTAATTGAAACCTATAAAGAAGAAAAACCCCTTCTTTAATGTTTGCCAGTCAAGTATACTGGAATTAAGCAGAGGGGTCTGCTGAATAAATAGCAATTTTTAGTAATTGGAAACAGAAGGCAGTACATATAAGGATGAGGAATTAAACTAATACTTCTAGAACCTACTCCAACTATAAAAAGTTAAAGGCAATAATTTATTGTCTTTTTTTAGTACTTTTTAATTAGTGGAAATATGATAAGCTAATATATAGAGAAAAGAGGTAATAGTAAATGGAGATAATAACATATTTTCTAATAGCTCTTAGTACTAGTGTTATTGGAAGTTTTTTAGGTATTGGTGGGGGCGTTATCCTTTTGCCAATCTTATTACTAATGGGAGTTTCTCAAGGTACAGCTGCTTTTAGTTCTGCTTTAACAGTATTTACAATGGCGATATTTACTTGTAGTATCTATTACAAACGTAAACAAGGAAATGTAGGCTTAGCGCTGAAAATCGCAATTACAAGTATTCCGACGACTTTTGTTGGCGCGATGGTAAATCAAATGCTTCCAGAAGTGGTTTATCGTTTTTTATATGGCGCTTTAATTGTTGCACTTTTGCTATTAATGGTGTGGAAAAAGAAGCGGCAAAGTGAACAACCACATTTCTTAAGTAAATATCGAATTATGCCGTATTTATTTGGGATAATTATTGGATTTTTAGCAGGTTTATTTGGAATTGGGGGCGGACCAATTGTTATTCCAATTTTACTTCTGATTTTTATGTTAAATCAAAAGACTGCTTCTGCTACCTCAAGTTATGTTACGCTACTTACTTCATTTGCGAGTATTGCTTCCTACGCAATAATTGGTGGAAGTGACTTTTCTATTGGAATTTATATGATACCAGGGGCAATTCTTGGGGCGATAATTGGGACACATTTAAATAAATTATTAGATGAAAAATGGATTGCTGTATTATTTAATCTATTATTAGTTGTGTTGTTTGCCTTGAACTTAATTAAGATTTAATCAATTTTAAGCGACAATGATTTTCGGGGAAATAAGAATGTTTTAAGCGGGAGTTGATACAATGGAACGACCAACTGAAGAGGTAATGTATCAAATTTTATCAAGAACCGAAGATGTAAATGCGACGATGGATCACTTAATGTATGATTTAATGGCGTTTTCAGGAACCAGACCCTTTACTAAAAATCAATTGCTTTTTGCCGTTTATTGGTTGGAAGAAAATGATTTTGTTTTTCGAAGTACAGAGGGTCAGACTACAAGATATTTTAGAACAACCAAAGGAAACGAGAAGTTAGCTGAAATAGAACAATCGAGTCTAAAATAAAACAGTTTGAAATCCAATTTCTATAGATTTCAAACTGCTTTTTTTAAAGGTATTTTGCCATTGTAATATCAGTGTTTTTAAAACCAACTTTGTTATATAAATGGATGGCGGTTTGATTATGTGCAAAGACATGTAGTTCTATTTTATCTATTTGCATTTCTTTAGCCAAAATGTCTAGAGCGGCTAAACTTTGTGTGCCGAAGCCTTGACCACGAAATTCTTTAAAAATAATGAAATCATAAATAAATGCCGTTTTTTGAGTAGCTGTTTCGTTTAAATGAAACCACAGATAACCAATTTTTTGCGAGGTGAAAATGCTGTAAAGATATTCATTAGGCGTTGTTATTCCATCAAAAAGTAATTTTTTAAAGGACTCTTCTGATTTTGTTAGCGCCTCTTTTTCAGACCAAGTACCAGCTTCAATTTTATCTTTGGCATAGTCTGAAATAGCGGATGCTAGAAAGTCTTGTAAATCTTCAGAAGTCATTTTTTGTAATTGTAAAATAAGCATACACTCCTTTTTTCTAAAGTATAACATGAAAGCTTTGTTATCTTTAATTTTAGACCATTTCATTAAAAACAGATACTACTTGCCTGTTATTCTAGGGTTAAGTAGTGTCTTTTACTATTTTTTATAGGAGCTCGCATATTGAATGAATTTGTGTGACATCTTGATATGACCTGCTTCGTTTGGATGGATACCGTCTGCACAGAGGAGGTCTTCATAATGAAATTCAGCAAGAAAAATATCACGAATATCAATAATATGGCTACCACTAGTTTTTGCAATTCTTGAGATGGCATTACTATAACGTTCTTGCCAACGATAAATCATTTGGACATCACCGCCTAAAAAGGAAAGAATATTTTCCTTATTTAGCCCATTTCGCGTAATAAACTGAAAATAACGTTTGGCATGAAGTGGTGGAAGTGTCATCAAAATTGGTTGGATTTCTAATTTTTTAAGCCTAGCAATCATTTCGTACAACTTTGCTTCAAATAAATCAAGGGGTGTACTCGGAATGTGCGCTAGATGTGGGTTTTCAGACACTTCTGCCCAGTTGAAATCACAATCATTCCCACCAAATTCAATGATAGCAATATCGTTACTAGCATCTTTAGCTAAATCTTTCTTTAAAATTTCGTTTCCTTTTATAATAGTTCGTCCCATGGTGGAATGATTTTGAAAAGTGACGCCTAATTTTTCAGATGCGCGTTTAATACAGTTGTTTTTAAGTAGCGTATAGCGATTTTTTTCAGGATTGAAAAGTACGCCTTTCAAAATACTGTCGCCCCAAATACCAACTGATTGGATTGCCTGTTTCATTTAAAATCACTCCTTTTACTCATCATACCACAAAAAACATGAGAGGTAGCTAGTTACACCTAGCGTCTTCCCATGTTTTTAGTAATTCCTTATATTGCTTTGTATAAATAAATTTTCCAATAAGACTGCTTATCACTAAAAGCTTTTTCGAATTTTAAGCCTTGTTGGCTCGCGTTATCAATAGGGACAGCGGATAAGACATACTCGCCACCAACTGCCTTAAAAGCGCTAGCGTTAAAAGTTAGGTTTTTAATGTGTTTTTTAGTGTGCTTTCCATAATCATAATTTTTTCCTAATTCTGCAGAAAATAGATAACAGCGATTTCCCCAATTATCATAATAATCTTTTAAAGTAAGACTCTTGTCTAACTCACCAGCAATTATTTTACGAAATGCACGTTTATAACTAAGTGGGTAAGAATTCACGTAGCCATCAACCGTGTAAAAACCATTTTCTTGTGAGATAGAAGGATGTAGTCCAATGCTTCCAACTCGGTAACTGGAGGATGGTTTGCCAATATATTCTTTAATTTCCTCCAATTGCTCTGTTGCATAAAATTGATTAATACTAGGATTGTCCCCAAAACGATAATATATTTCTGAATTATGAGCAAAAACAACGATGAGCTGTAAAATAATCGCCACATAAGCCAATTTCTTCCAACCAGACCCTTTTTTTATTAAGTAAACAATCGCAAGGGAAAAAAGACCATAAAATAAGAATGGTTGCAAAAAATGGAATCTAGAAAAGTTAAAAGTCCGCAGTATTTCAATATGCTCTTTTAAAATGTTCCAGCCATCAAACCACCAAAATCCATACCAAAACGATAAAAATAATGTAAAGATAAATATTAATAGAAAGTTTTTTTCTTTTGCCCATTCTTTTCGAATAAGAATAGAAGCTAATACTAGCAGAAGTATTGGTAAAATAACATATCCAACAAGCGCTTGATCATGTGTATGACCAACGACAAAATTTTTAAAACTTAGTCTGATGGAACTAAGTACATTTAAATGATATAACCCAAATTCACTTCTTGAGTCAGGTTCGGGGTGCAAGAACATGGTGTAAATAAAACGATAATTCACTATCAAATACACTAGTCCCATATAAATGATACTTAATAGAAAGCGGATATGAAGCTGTTTTTTCGTACAGAGATCATACAACCAAATGCAGCTCACCATCACTAAAAAGAAACAAAAACCTAAAATCAAACTGGAATAGAAAGGAAGTAGCGTCAAAATGAGGATATTCCAAATTCGCCTTTTATGATTTCTAATATTTAAAAAAGCCCATAAAGCAAGTGGCATACCAAGCGTACTTAGCATTCCTGATGGCCAATAGGGTGTTAGTGCAAATGCTAGTGATATAAAGTAAAGCGGCACGAGAAATTTTTCGTCTTTTATAAGATAATCTCTTGCCCATAAAAATAATCCTAAAAAAGCAAATACACGAGTAATTAATTGGCTTAGTGCAAATGCAGTAGGCGTACTAAAAAATAGGTAAAGCCAGTCAATACCAACAAATTCAGAATCAAAAGTATCTCTTGAAACACTACCACCCATTAGTTGGTCCATATTTGCCGTACCAACTTTTGCTGTATAGTCCCCACTATTTAGAAGCATTTTGTACCAGGTTACATTGGAATCCAAATTATCATGAATCCGAATATGACTATCACCTTTAAGTAAGAACAATGGCGCTACATAAATTACTAATAGTAGAATCGCTATAAAAAGCCATTTATGCCGTTTCCACATAGTTTTCCTCCTTGTATTTCATTATCTTCATTTAATTAAGAAAACCATTTGTTCATTATAACAAACAATTCTATCTTTTTTCATAATAAAAGTGTCTTATTATTAGAATAGCTTTTGGAGCAGGGAAATTTGTGTCTAAATGGTCACAATTATAAATAACTGAATTTTATAGATTTTCACTTAAAAACCCTGCTATGATGCTATATTATCAAAAAAACAATGTTAACTTAGCTTTATATACTACGATTTTTCGTATGAAAATAAGGAAATTTCGCGTGGTAATTTGCACTTGAAACTTTCATAAATCAGGTAATAAAAAGCATAATTTGAGTTAAATTTTACATATAAAAAGAACCTATTAACGTTTTTGAGTGGGATCAAATACCTATGAAAACGTTGCCATTATGCGAAAAAAGCCTTATAAAAGTCTATTTATCGAGGAGGCAGGTGGCAACGAGATTTTTTGTTATGTACTTAATCAATAAATACGTCAAAAAAACAATGATGTCAAAATTGTCACAAATTGCACCTTAAAATCGGAAGTTTTGCTTTTTATGGCGCTTATCATAGTTCTTCTAAGGTAGTAAGATACTAAAGTGTAGTCCAATAGCACAACGCAAAGAGATAAAACAGAAATTTAGAAGGGCTGATATTAATAATGAAGTATATTGAATTCTATGATTATGTGAAGAGGGATGCCATTATTTACACATATCTACTGAGTAATTTTTCTCACGTATTTAAAAAAATAAATGCATGGGAGAGCATTACAGTTGATCGTGATCATATTCTATTAATGAAGAAAGGCACTTTAATAGAAGAAAGTGCTGGTAAGAAAAAAGGAATCGCTCGCTGTTTCTTTCAAAAAAGCTTTATTTTTCCAACTCGGAATTCACTGGAGTTGAAGGCTTTAGAAACAACGGAAATTTGCCTTATACCTGCTGAAACAGTTTTCGGTAAATTAGAGAAAGAACAAATATTATCAGTATTTTTCTTGCAAATAGCAGAAAAAAACGAACAAGATTTAAAACGCCAAGAATTGCTAGGAACAGAAGCTTCCAGGAACAAAATTATTTCTACACTTAATTTCTTACTAGAAAATAGTTTAACCAATAAGAAAATGCCAGTTTTTTCTGACTGGCTTCATATAAATATTTTAGCAAAATTAGCAAACTGTTCAGTTCCTACAACATCATCAGTTGTAAACGAATTACACAATAAAGGAATACTAGACATTAAGTCATCACCCTGGAGACTGACAAGCAGGGAGAACAAGATTGATTATTTGGAAAAAGAAGCCTTATAATTTCAGATTAATTAATAGAAACAGTTTGCAAAGAAACGCAATACCGATAAGACACTTGAACGAAATGAGCCAAGCGTTTTGTTGGAAAAATAATCACGAAGAAGGTGGAGGAAGAACTTGAAAAAGAATATTTTAGTCATAAGCATTGTTACTTTACTTGCTATTAGCGCAATTGGTTCAGCCTTTTTTCTGATGAGAGACGATGCTTATGCCATTGAGATGGCAGGCTACACGTATAGTCCAGATGGAAAAACTGTTACCTTTTCAAATGAAGCTAAGTATAACGACACTTGGATTAATAATGAAAAAACAATTAGTGATGGCAAAGAAATGAAGCCAATCAATCTTTCACGGACATTGTTTTTAAAAGATGGAAAGATTCAATTCTTAGGAAAAAGTGTTGCAATAAAGAGTTCAACAGATTTAATAGAATTACCATCTAAAACATCAGTAATAGAAAATAAAAGTGTATATAATGCGAAAAATGATGATGATAAAGCCATTGCACAACTACCAAAAGGTACTGTTGTTAAACTTGCTGAAGGCCGATACATTATTTTAGATAATGCATACTTGAAAAATAGTAAAGGGCTTAATAAAAAATTACCCAAAAACGTCATTGTTTCCATTGACAAAAATAAAAAAGTCCAATTAATGGGAGATAAAACGCTGGAAGAAATAGCAAGTGATGATGCCTATATCGAAATGGAAAACAATCATTACCATTTTGAATTAGAAAAAGAATTACTCACTAGCCAAACTGATAATGAAAAAGATATTGATATCCGTTCCATCAAAGTTGAAATTGATGATGATGCAGATGCACGGAAATTAACGCCAGCAAAAACAGAAACAGAGAAAGCAACGACAGATAAAGAAGAAAAAGATGATACCGCATCAAAAACACAAGCAAATGAAAATAATAAGGAAACAAATAAAAATCAAGAACAAGGAACAAGTGACACAGAAGGCTCAAACACCACAGACGGTAATGGTGGAGCAAGTGGAGGAGAGTCTGGCAGTTCAGGCGCTGACGGAGACAAATCCGATACAAATGATAATAGAACTGATGGAGATAACTCAGGTGGAAACCAAGGCGATGTAGATCAGGCAAATGAAATTATCAAGAAATTAAACGAAACAGATGGCATGAATAGTTTCCAAGTGCCAATTGTAGATGTTAATTTGGCGGTTAAAGGCCAAACTGCTTCTGCCGAGTTAAAACTAACGGATACTTCGAATAGACTTAAATCATTGGAAGCAATCCTTTATGACAGCAATAATAATGTTGTGAAAAAAGTCCCGTTAGATTCGAAAAAAATAAATCAAAACTTCACTTTCAATAATTTGAAGTATGGTGAAAGTTATCAAGTAGTAGTTCAAGGAAGTTATTTATCAGCTAGCGATAAAACGCAAGAAACAATCTTCTTCCGTCAAACTGTAGAAGCAAAACCAGTTGTATTGAAACCAGAAGTAACAGAACGCGGTGAGGATTATTTAAAAGCTAAAATTACTGCGACAGAGCTTTATGGTAAAATTGATCAACTTGTTTTAAAAATCAAAGAAAATACTAGTAAAGTAACAACTTCTAAAACTATCACAGTAGATGCAGCTGCATTAACGAAGAATGGTCAAGTAGAAGTGACGTTTGATTCATTAAGTAGTAGTAAAGAATATATTATTGAAATGGACAAGCTGATTGTTGATGGTAAAGATGTAACAGACGAGAGCTGGTACTTCATTTCCTCCACATTAAAAGCAAAACCAACCATTGATGGCTTAAATCTTTCATATAGTACAGATAAAGGCGAATTTTTAGTTGAGCCAGTCAAATTAGTTGATACTGATAATGCAATAACAAGCATTCGCTATGTAGCTTATTTGGAAGACGATTACAAAGCCAATGGGGACAAAGCAAAAGAATATGCTTACTCAGTTGTAGATGCTAGTCAGAAAAACACTGCTGTAAAAGTTGGTCGAACAGTGGATATGAGCGATAATAATTATGTTTTTGTAGCTTATATTTCTGGAAACAACGGTCAGTATGATTACACATTTGCATCACCAGTTTCAAATAGTGTTATCGTTGGTAAAAAGACAAAACCAACTGTTCAATTCTCATTAAAAGAAGCGGAACAAGATAAATTATCCATCAACTATGAAGTCTTTGATGCAGATAACACGATTCTTTATGATAATTTAACTCACCCGACACTTAAGCTATACAAATCAGATGCACAAGGAATGTATAGTGGAAATCCTGTAGCGACAGTGGATCTTTTAAGTAAGGCCGATATTACAAATTTACTAGAATTTGAAGGGCTGGAAAGTGAAACCTATTACGTCGCTGTAATGACTGCTTCCTATAATTTAGATGATGGAGCAGGAATTATGGTTGATCAAATTATCGGACAATCAGGTGTTTTCCGAACTACAGAAGTTTCCAAAGTAAATGCGACCTTCACATTAGACTCGGTTGAAACTGATAAGGCACAAATTAATGTTAAATTATCTGATGCCGCTGTTAAATTAAATGAAGCTAAGTTAAATATTTATGAAAATAATACAAGTACACTTATTAAAACAATTGACCTACAAGGCGATTTTGAAGATTTAATGAGTAGTATTGGTAAGAGTTATTCCTTTGAAGACTTAAATATTAATAAAGAATATTTAGTGAAAATAGAAGATGGCTATGATAGTGGAATGAATAAAGTACCAGTAATTGGCCAGTTTGTATTTAAAACGAAAAAAGAAGCACCAGTAACGGATAAAGTTCTATTCGATTACCAGTCCGACCAAATGAAAGTAGGCGGATTAGCTGGAATTGAAGAATCAAGTTTGCCTATGTTGGATAAATATAATGCGACAAGCTCTATTGTGTATAGCATTTATAAAACAAGCGACTTAGATACTCCGCTAGTTGAGCAAGAAGTTTCTACAGCTGCTGATTTTGGCAAATATGTGTACTTTGATTTAACAAACAAACTACTTGGACGCGGTTATGACTATGTTATTAAAGCGGATGTAGTATGGAACGATAATTACGAAGAGCATCATATTGAAATCAGTTCTGAAACGATTCAAATCAAAAAAGAAAAACCAACAGTTGAATATGAAATTTTAAGTCGTTCTGCAAGCGAAGTTAAAATGAATGTCTACGTGAATGATGAAGAAGAGGCAATTGTTCCTGGCACATTAGAAATTGCTAGTACAACTGGAAGCAATAAGCCACTTCAAAGTGGGAAAAACACTGTAACATTACCACTTTCAAGCACTGGCACGACAACACTTGCAACAAAAGGTGATTACATTATTTCAAGTGGTAGTTCAGCAGTAACAGACACTTTCATGACAAAACAACTGAAAGCTATTAATACAACTGCTCCACAAGTAGGCGCTGGAATTGGAATGGATGCAACAGGACGAGAATTAGTTCTTACTCCTCAACCTGATGCAACAGCAAAAAGTACTGTAATGAGAACAAAATATAATTTACAAGATGCTTCCAGTACTGATCCGGATTATACAGTAACGAAATCTGGAGCTAACCAATTTAATGAACAAACACTTGCATTACCTTTTGGAAACATTTGGTTTGGTAATACGTATCAATTATCACTAGAAATGAAAATGAATTATATGGAAAACCAAATGGATAACGAAAACCTGGGCGATAATTATTATATGTCAATTGGAAATGGTGGATCTTTTGTTAGTTCCGCTAATGGAGTTATTTCAACAACAAATAGTATCAATGGCGCAGACGTTTTCTCCGTAACAAAAGGTAGCACTAATTCGCAAGGAGATATTTCTAATGTAACATTTAAAAATATCTGGACAGATAAGTATATGGCTTATCGTAATGGGATTTTAATTAGTAATAGTGAAACTGCTGATTCCTTTACTCTAGTCCGTCAAAGTGATGGAAGCTATGTTCCGGCTCTTAACGGGCGTTATGTAGACTTTTCTCTAGGACTAGTCAATGATGAAGCTTCTGGATCAAGAATAGATTTATACTCTACTCAAGAAAAAACAGAACAAGTTTCATCACCTCTTGCTACAAAAGACCTTGTAGAGCCAGATATTTCTGCTGAGAACATCGGTATCTTTGACAAACGAGTTAAGATTGATGTAATCGGTGAAGATAAAGACAACACAACAGTGAAAAAAGATAACAAAAATGAATTATATGTCAATGTTTATGAAACAGATGGCACAACAATTGCTGGTTCTGTCAGAATAGACGGATTGCCAACACGTGATATTTCTGTTGTAGGTCTTTCACCAAATACCAACTATATCGTTAAAGTAGAAGGTAAATACAATCTACTCGATGGAACTGGTGAAAAAGATAAAGTGTACTATACAGAAACAATTACGACAGAGAAGAGTGTTCCAAGTATGACTTCAACTTCATATCAATGGAGTCCTGCATATGGTAACCGAACAATCAAAGGTACGGTTAATTTCTTGGATGAAAGTAATGTATTAACGAACATTGAATATCGCATGTATGATGCTGCAACTATTTCGTCTAATTTATCTGATTTAGTGGCATTGGAACAAGAGTTGGCAACTAAAACTCCTGTAGCAACATTTGATGATTTAACTAAAACTCCAGAATTTGGCTTGTATAATACTTCTGGTGGACAAAATTATGTATCTGGTAAGTCTTATGTCATCGCTGCTTATATGAAAACTAGTTTAGCGAAGGCACCAAGCTTCTTGAGTGATGCAAAAACTATTTATATTTCTCCACCAAGTAATGTTTCTGCTCCAATTACACTAGAAAATGTTTCCGCAAGAGAAGCGACATTAAAATTCTCTTATAACGATCCGCAAAGCTATTTGGTAGGCGGCCCGAATAAGAGCTTCCAATATGTCTTGAGGAATACAAAAACTGGAACAGAAGTGAAGAAAGGCAACTTTACAGGGGGAAATACAGCTAGTTGGATAAATACATTTAGCGAATTAGACCCTGGAACTGGATATACGCTAACAATTAGCACGAAATACGATAATCTAGATGGCGGCGGAAGTAGAGCGTGGAACAATAGTTTCAATTTCACAACTGATGACGAATATGTTACTTCCAACTCACTTACAATCCAACTGGATGCAGCAACTAAAAGTATCAAGCTACAAGCAAAAGAAGTAAAACCAGGTTCTGCAACCATTCAAAATATCAAAATGGAATTCTATGAGTTGATTGATTATGGTGGTAATAATGAGAGAACACAACTAGTTGAAACAAAAAATATGACTTTACCAAGTGCTTATCCAGCAACAATTTCTCAAAACTTTAGTATAGCTGGTAAAAAGAAAGATCAAAGTTTCCTAGGAAAAATGGTTATCACTTATAAAACACCAACAAATGAAATCAAAACTTATGAAAAAACTTCCAACTTTATTACGTTACAACAAGATGTTTCGTTGTTATTAACATCCTTCAAGAGCGTTCGTGCGACAAGTGATACGCTAGACGTTGCGTTAGCAAATACAGACGAAAACAAAAATGAAACGTACACTTATGAATTGAAAGATGAAGATAACAAAGTGATTGATACAGAAAAAGTAGCTGCAAAAGATGCTTCCGAAGTGGTTTCGTTATCAATGGAGCCAACTAGCAACTATACTTTAACTGTTTTCGATCAAGATAAGAAACCAGTAGCCTTGTATCAAGGTACTAATGAAGAAAATAACGTAAAAGCAGATATTTCAAAAGACAGTTTTACACTGATGAGTAACAATACATCAGATGCTAAAACGGAAGTGACTATTTCTGTTGAGCCAAAAGAATTAACAGCTTGGGAAACCGTTCAGTCTTGGTTTGGTAAAGACTTTACAGAAACACAAACTGTTCAAAAAGAAGATTTAGATTCTGGCGTTAAGATTAAAGCAGATTATCACGACTCTGAAGTAACTGTAAAAGAAGCAGAATCAGGGAAAACATTTGGAGTGATTGAACTGGAGGAAAGTAAATGAAACCTACATGGAAAATAGGCATAATCGTTGCAGCTGTTCCGCTAATAATTATTGCTGTTGTCTTATGGGGTTCCTTTAAGGAGGCAAGATACAATCTTGTCTCCCTCCCTGATAATGGTGTGGTTTTAAATAACGAACAGGAAACATTGCAATTTCAAAAAGGAAACACATTGTATCGCAGTTGGAATGATGATCAGCTAATTGCTAAAAACAATGAAGAAGATACCCGAAATGAAATAATGGAAAGTACTATTCTCTATCTCGATAAAGATTCACTTATGTTTACAAAAAGTGTTCCAGTAATTGATACAGATGGTATAAGTAGTAAGCTCAAAGGAAGAGAAGTATATGAGCCGACTAATTCTTCATTTCAATACAAAAATTCAACAATTGCAGAAAACAGCGTAGTTAAATTAGCAAATCGACAATACTTTTTAAATGCAGATGCAACACTTTATCTGGGTGGGGAAAAAATTAAAGAAGTTTCCAAACCGTTACTGCTAATTGATAAAACAGGTAGTGTTACCATTTATGAAAATAAAAAGAAAAGTCGTTATTTAGGACATATGACCTTAAAAGTCAATGATGAAACAGTTCTAGATGCTAGTAATGAAACATATACCGTTGATAAACGTAAAATCGATCTTGCTAGTTTCGGTGGAACGGATAATGAAAAAACGGTTGTAAAAGAAGAGGAAGAAAAGAAAACTGTTGCTAAGAAAGAAGAAGAAAAAGAAGAAAAAGAATCAGAAAGTGGCAGTAATAAGTCATCTGAGCAGGCAAGCGGTGAACTAAATGCTACTAAAAAATACAGTAGTACACTAAAAGCTGGAAATGGCTCAAATGGAACTAAAGAAGGCGACGGAACAACTGATACTGATAGCAACTCAGGTAGTGGTTCTAACAATGATTCAAACAGCGGCTCTAATAATGATTCGAATGGTGCTTCAACTGGTGGTGCTACTGGTAATACAGACGGCAACGCAAATGGTAGTGCTAGCGGAAGTGGTTCAGGCGGAAACTTAGATGAAATTGATAACTATGATGAAGTGCTGAAAAAAATTGAAGAGCTAAATAAGAAACTAGAACGAAATATCCCTTCTCTACGAATTGGATATATTGCTCCAGGTGTTACAAGCGCCAAAGTTAGTTACACTTATGCCGATCCAAATAACACACTAATTGGTGTTACAAAAATCAGTGCTGTAGATGAAACTAGTGGCAAAACAGTAAACACACAATATGTATCAGCTGTAGATACAGAAGCTAATTTAACAGGACTTTCACCAAATGGAAAATATCATCTTGAGTTTACTTATCAATATGATTTAGGTACAGATAAAGGCATTCAAGAAGTGAAAATGCAAAGTGAGTCTTTCACAACGCAAACAGTCTCTGCCGTGTACCAAATGCAAAGTGTAACAAGTACAACAATGAAAATTAATGTTGCGCTAGATGCACAGATTGATGGAGTTAAACGCACACGAATTAAAGTAACAAAAGTAGACGGCGATAGCTTTTACATGGATGCAAGTACAAACCTTGTAAATGGCAGTGGGGAGCTTCTTAATATTACAGATTTAACCCCAAGTACTGCTTATCAGTTCCAAACAGTAATTGAAATGAAAAATGGTGAAACAATAAAACTGAACAGCTCAGAAAAATATTACACCATGCAGGCAACTGTTTTGAAAAGTTTACGAGCAACACAAACTCCGGAAAAAACATTACAAGTTAACTATAACTGGAGTTCAGCAGATTATACACTTAACAAAGCAACTGTAGAGTTAATTAATGAAGAAGACAATACAGAAGTGGATTATCAAATTGTTAATCAAGAGAAGGGCGATATTCGTTTGGTACCAGTTATTACAGATGAATCAGTCAACTTAGAGGCCAAACTAATTCTTGAAACAACAAATAATGAAACAAAAGAAAGTAAGATTTTTGAGTATCCTGTCAAAAAAGATGTTTCTTATAACAAAGGCGCTAATTTTACAATTTCTTTAACACCATTTCAAACAGAAGAAAGCAATCCGTCTGAAATAGAAACAACAGAAGAGTCAGAAGAAATTGAGCAAGATGTAGTGGACGACAATGCTGTCAAAAGTACTGATATGACAGCCAAAGTAGAGGATGTACTTGCACCTCAAAATGCAACTTATGATATGACATTCGCTATGCAGCGCGATGCAGGTGAAACTTATCAGTTAGCTTTTGAAAGAAGCACTGATGGAACAGATGATAGCTGGACAACTTGGAATCAGCAAGAAGTTACTGCCGATGAAACTGGACTGGTAAACTTCAAACAAACTATTTCCAAACTGGCTAAAGAAAGCTTTAAATATCGCATAGCTGTTTATGATAAAAATGGCGAGTTACAACTTTATGTATATCAAGATTAACAGATGAGGTACGCATCTATCGTATCGTAATTCTCATAAGAAGGTAGGAATTTAATAATGGATTTAGTAGTTGCATGTAGTGTAATAGGCGCAGCACTGGCAATTGGACTCGCCACTTTAGGAGCTGCGATTGGACAAGGAATTGCAGTTAGTAGAGCAACAGAAATTATCGGAAAAAACCCAAATGCTAAAAAAGAAGTTATGGGAGGTCTCTTCTTGGGACTCCTTATGATTGTCGCATTAATGCTTTTTGCATTAGCGATTGCGGTCATTTTGCTTTGGGTTAATCCGTTTATATGATGGGTGTAAACATGGAAAAAATAATAGAAGCAATTATCCTTTATGGTATTTTTGCGGTTGGTTTTTTATACCTGCTGCATTTTACCTTAAGAAAACTTGAAAATATCCTAACCAGTTTCTTTTACGAACTTAGTCAAGATAAGTCACTCGAAAAAGAAAGCCTTTTACGACGACTAAAACGTCAAAAGGTTGCCACGACACGAGAAGAACAGAAGAATCAGCAACTAGCAAGTGAAGCAGAGCAAAAAGAAATCATCTTTTTAGAAGAGATTGACCAATTAGTAGCAGAAAATAGGCAATATGAACAACAACTTCACATGTGGCAAAACGAACAGCCAAAACAAATTGTGGAGGTTCCAAGTGTTCCAACTACACCGAATGCCCCTAAAAAGGCGCTTAGCAGTTATATAGATGAAATTCTACAACAGGTTTTCATTGAATCAGAGGAAGATGAAGCAGCATTATTTACAGAAGCTATTCGTGAATTTGATGCCTTAATACGTGCAGAAAAAATCCGCTGTGCATTACCATACAAAGTAATATTACAGCTGTTTGAAATGTACTCTTCTGATCAATTGCATATGTTTACTGCTTCATTTAAGAAATTCAATGAGCGAGCAGGAAAACTTGCTGTTAAACAAATCTATCAAAGTAGTTATTTATCACCAGAACAAAAACTTAAAGTAATGCGTGAAGATGGAACTTTAGATGAATTAGATGCGGAATTTGTACAGTTTCTATTTTATATGTTAACGCACTTTTCATATCGTCAATCACGTACACTCTTTAAGAATTTCTTAGGTGTATATAACCTGCACTTTTACACTGGTCTAATTAGTATAACAATTGCCAGCAAGGAATCGGCTAACCACTTTGAAAAAATTTGGTATCCGACGCATGAAAATTATAAAATTGAGTACCGTGTGAAAAAAGAATTAATTGGTGGGGTTATTATCGATTATGGAACAAAATCTATTGATATGAGCTATCAGGAATTAATTAAACGCTCAACAGAAAAAATAGAAGCGGAAGTGAAATTTTGAAAACTATTCATTTTGATATGAAAAAATATGAAACGCCAGTGGACTTAGAATATTTAAAAGAACATGGCCGAGTAGAAAAACTTTCCGATGGAGTAATTTTCTCATCAGGTTTAGAAAATGCAGCGCTTCACCAAGCTGTATTAATTGACGGAAAGCATCGTGGCATTATTCTTGAATTAAATGAAGAATTTGTTGGAATTGGTTTGATTGACGAAACCAACGATATTTTAGAAGGCATGAATGTGTCTGTAACTGAAAACTTTATGGAAGTAGCTCTTTTTGAAGACATGGCTGGTCGTATTATCGATACAACCGGAAAAATGTTATACGAGGATAAAGGAGAACAACCAACAGGCAGTTACCCACTTTTTTGTGTAACACCGGCAATTATGACTATTGATAGCGTGACTCGTCCGCTTAATACTGGACTTGCAGCTATTGATTCCATTACTCCAATTGGTCGAGGTCAACGCCAACTAATCCTTGGTAATAGACAAACCGGAAAAACACAAATTGCTGTAGATACGATTATTAATCAGCATGATCAAAATGTACATTGTATTTATGTCGCAATTGGTCTAAAAGCAGCTTATATTGCTGAAGTTATTGAAACACTAAAACGTCATGGAGCAATGGAATATTCGACTGTTGTTGCTACTGCAGCTAGCGACTCGCTTACGTCCCAGTATTTAACACCATATGCTGGAATGGCTGTTGCAGAATCTTTACGTGATCAAGGTAAAGATGTATTGATTATTTTTGATGATTTAACAAAACATGCAGATGCATACCGAGCAATTAGTTTACTATTTAATCGGCCGCCGGGTAGAGAAGCTTATCCAGGGGACAGTTTCTATATTCACTCTAGTCTTCTTGAGAGAGCTGTTCAAATGAATGAAGAACATGGCGGGGGCTCGATTACAGCACTTCCTATGATTGAAACATTATCTGATGATGTAACAGCATACATTCCAACCAATGTTATCTCCATTACTGATGGTCAATTATTCTTAAAATCTGATTTATTTAACCGCGGTCAAAAGCCAGCTGTAGATGTCGGTGTTTCAGTTTCAAGGATTGGTGGAGATGCGCAACACCCAATTATCCGCAAACTTAGTAAAAACTTAACTTTAATTCTTTCGCAATATGAAGAATTAAAAGAATTACTTGATTTTGGGAATGCACTCGATGATGGTAGTATGAAAATGGTTACGGATGGTCGGATTTTAACAGAATTATTTAAACAAAATATCTTAAATCCGTTATCTGTAGCAGAGTTGGCAATGGTTTTATATGCTTTCCAAAATGGTTTCCTAACAAAAATCCAACCAGCAAAAATCCAAACTTATAAAGGACTATTGTTAGAAAAAGCGAATTCGAATGAAGCATTTAAACTATTTGCAAGTCAAATTGGTGATATTCATGAACTAGATGAGTCACATACTAAAATGCTCGAAAAAATTATTTCGGAAGCGGGGAGGGCTTTTAGTTGAGTAGCACAAACCAGGCTCAAAAAACCATTAAAGCACTGAACTCAACGCATAAAATCGTCCATGTCACGGAACTGGCAACGCTTGGAAAACTTCCTCAATTACGAGAAAAATCTGAAGCGGCTGTTAGTTATTATGAAACTATCTTGAAAAGTCTACGCTGGGTGCGAAAAACCATGCATAATGGTAATAATCAAGCTGTAGAAGAAAAAAACGTCACCGCTATTGCAGTCACTTCGGAACGTGGCCTTTGCGGTGCATACAATAGTGATGTGTTTTCAAAAATCGACCAACTCATTGAATCTCTTGGGGATCAAGTAACAATCAACTGGGTAGTTATTGGTGAACAAGGTCATCGTTACTTGACTAAACTTGGGCAAAATATTACTGCTTTTTTACAAGTTTCGCTCGAAAACATCGACTTAGAAACAACAACATCGATTACGGCTGATTTTATTGATCAAATTAACTCCAAGCAGATGGATGCATTATATGTTGTTTTCACAAAATATTTTAATGCGGTTCATTCAGAGGCGATGTGTGAAAAGATTTATCCTGACATTCCTGAAGAAGAAGGTATGCAACCAATTGAGGTTGATTATGTTCTTGATTATGAGGAAGAGGATGAACAAGTCGAGCAGCTTTTACTCGAAAACTATCTATGCGGCTTGCTTTATAGTATGTTTCGCTACTCGGTTGCCAGCGAATATTGTATGCGTCGAATCGCAATGAAGCAAGCAAAGGATAATATCCAAAAACAGCTTGAAGAAGCGATTTTCGATTCTAGAAAAAAAGCGTTGCAACAGAAAACCAGTGAACTACTAGATATCATTAGCGGTGCACAGACAATCAGGAAGGAAGAAGAATAAATGAAAAAAAACACAGGGACCATTATTAGTATTAGTGGTTTTGTTTTAAAAATAGAATTTAATGAAAGTGATTTACCTGAAATTGGTTATGCACTTGAATATCAGACACATCAAGGAAGTTATTTAGCAGAAGTAGTACAGCATACAGGTATCAATACAGTATCAGCCATTGCAATTGGTGAAGTAAGTGGACTAGCTAGAGGAACTGTTGTTGTTAACTTAGGTCGTCCGATTGAGGTGCCTGTTGGAGAGCAAGTTCTTGGTAGAATGCTGAATGTGTATGGAAAAGCTATTGATGGGAAACCTGAACCAGATACAGAAGTTAAATGGCCGATTTTCCGTAAACAGCCAAAACTTTCTGAGTTAGACACAAATAAAGAAATCTTATATACCGGAATTAAAGTCATTGATTTAATTTGTCCGATTTTAAAAGGCGGTAAAACAGGGCTATTTGGTGGAGCTGGTGTAGGTAAATCTGTCCTTATGCAAGAATTGATTAACAATATTGCTATGTTAGGTGGAAATGCCGTATTTACTGGTGTTGGTGAACGTGTTCGTGAAGGAATTGGCTTATATAAAGAACTAGAAGAAAGTGGCGTATTACCTCAAACAACCGTTGTACTTGGTCAAATGAACGAGTCACCTGGTGTTCGGATGCGTGTTGCTTTGACTGGTCTAACTATTGCTGAATATTTACGTGATGAAGAGAAAAAAGATGTCCTTCTATTCATTGATAACGTCTTTCGTTTTATTCAAGCTGGTTCTGAGGTATCTTCCTTGCAAGGTAAAATTCCGATAACTGGTGGATATCAATCTACACTTTCAAAAGAAGTAGGAGATTTTCAAGATCGCATCGCATCTACTAAAGACGGCTCCATTACTTCCATTCAATGTGTATTTTTACCTGCGGATGATATTGATGACCCTTCAGCGGTTGCTACATTTAGTCATTTGGATTCCACTATCGTATTAGAGCGTTCGATTGCAGCATTAGGAATTTTCCCAGCTGTTAACCCGCTTCAATCATCTTCACGTGCGCTTAATCCGAACTTTGTAGGCGAACGTCATTATCAATTAGCAGTACAAGTGAAATTCATTCTGCAACGCTATATGGAACTTCAAGAGATTATTAATGTCTTAGGTATCGCTGAGTTGAGTGATGAAGATAAAAAACTTGTAAATAGAGCAAGAAAAATTCGTAACTTCCTTTCACAACCATTCTACGTTTCTGAAAAATTCACAGGAACTGAAGGAACATTTGTTGAAATTGAAGATTTACTTGGTAGTATTGAACGTATTTTAAATGGCGATTATGATGAACGTTCAGAGCGGGACTTCTTGTTTATCGGATCCTACAAAGACTTGAAATAGGAGGAGAAGAAAATGAAACTTAAAATCGTCTCGCCTATGGGGCAATTTTTTGAAGGTGAAGTAGAAGGCTTTGTCATCAATACAAAAGAAGGACAACAAACAGTATTAGAAGAACATATCGATTTCCTAAGTTTCTTTGACTATAGCGAAATTGTTATTTTAGATGATGCTGCATCTGAACCAATTTTTGTTGCACTAGGTTATTTACATCTTGTTCAAAATGAAGCGAATATTATGGCTCAGTTTGCATCAAAAGATTCTAAACAAGCAGAACGAATTTTTAAGAGAATAAACAAGCGAAAACAAACAGAGAGCAGGGGATCGAATGGCGAGCGGATTTTTTGATACAATACTGCTGATTTGCGGCTTAATGCTTACTTTCTTTCTAATTCTACTCTTGATTCTTACTGTTATTCGTCATTATTTATCAAAAGAAGGTGTTGGACTAGAGCGAATTAAGCGCTATCAGTTATGGCACGATCGTTACAAGTTAGATGCAGAAGTGACAGCTTTTCTTATTATCATTAGTGCAACGTTTTTAGTTTGTTTACTAACGGTACAAATACCTGCAATTCCTTTTCAATATACTGCACTAATATTTTGGAGCAGTTGGTTATTCCTTCCAATTTCACTTTGGAAAAAAATGCGAGCACCGCAAAAAGTATCTAAAGAAATAGTACAAATTATTGGTGTTCTTTTAATTACAGGTATTTACTTTGCTGGTTTTTACGGAATGAGAGCTCTCTATATTTTATCTATAAATGTTACAGAGTATTCATGGGGTATCCAGTTTGGTGTAAGAATTTATCTAGTTGCCTTTAGTCTTTTAGTTGCTGGTTTTGCTTTATTCTTATGGCAACGTCTATACGTGAAGTTACTGAAATAAAAAAAGTGCCCGCCCAAAAAATGGGTGCTTTTTTTTAGCTTTAGATATACATTCATTAAAAATGATATACCAGTAACAAATTAAGTTACGTTTTTTGAGCAAAAAGGATTGCACAATATAATATAAAGGAACCAACCTTCATTGAGCGGGTTGGTTTTTTAGTATGTCAAAACGGCTAGTTGCTTTATTTAACAAAATGTATAATTAATATCGCGAACTATCAATTCAAAAGGAGTTTTATTAGACTTGTAGTTTTTGTAAAAATTTATTTCGAATTATGTAAATTGTGGAAGTGCTTACATGGCGGTAACATGATGTTAGGGGCAGGCCTTCTAAATCATTTTATCGCAACTAGTATAAAGGGGTGACCGAAATGTTAAGTGGCAGAATGATACTAATCATAAAGTATTTAGAAGGCAAAAGTGAGTCAAGTATTCGTGATATCAGTAAAAAGCTAGAAATATCTGAGCGAAAAATCCGATATGATATCGATAATATTAATGACGCACTAACGCTAAACCAATTAAAACCAATTTTAAAGGAGGGAAAAGGAAGATTAATTTTACCAGTTGATTTGGTCAAATTAGTACGGGAGGAAAACGAAGCGTATATATTTACCCCGCAAGAAAGAATTCATATTTTGCAGTACTTACTATTTTTCAATATTAAAAAAGTGAATTTAGAACATTTAAGCAAATGGATGGGTGTTTCGCGGACAACCATAAAAAAAGATTTATTGCTTTTGGAAGAAACTCTTCAAAAAATAAACCTTCAATTGGAGTATAAGCAAGGATACATTTTGAAAGGGAATGAAAGCGTTATTTTAAATGAGCGCGTTCGGATTTTACGTGAGTATATTGATTTGATTCAAAATGAAAATAACGAAACTAATCTTTATAGTAAGCGGATGTTGAGTGAGATAAAAATTTCATTAAAAGAAATTGATCTAAATGGAGTGAATAAATGGTCCAAGCAACTGCTAAAACAAATGGGTTGGGTCCTTAATGATGAATCATATTATTGGTACTTAGCAAATATTTTAGTTTTTTGCTGGTATATAAAAAATAATGTCGAAAATCCATTAAAAGACACTAAGTTAGTGCTTCCGATATTTAAGCCACAACTCATTCAAAGTATGGAAATGATTTTGGATTATAAGTTCACACAGGAACAGTTAAATATTTTAGTGGGTTTTGTGTTCTTCACGAATAAGTATGCAAGCTTAAATGAAGAGATGGACTTGATTACAACTGAAACATTAGTAAATTCACTTATAAATGCAATGAGCGAAGAACTAAATTTACCATTTCTAGAAGATGCTATTTTATACAAAGGTCTTTTAAATCATGTAGCGCCATTGATTGAGCGAGTGAGGAAGAATGTGCAAATTTATGAAGATACTTTTGATGTTATTCCAGCAGAATTTTTATATGTTTTTCATGCAACGAGTAAAGCGATTAAAACGATACCAATACTAGAAAAGGTTGAAAATGAAAATGAGATTTCCTTACTTTCAATTCACTTTTTAGCAAGTATTCAACGGAATCAACGAGAAGAAAAGCAGCAGGTATTACTAGTTTGTGGTCTAGGATACGGAGCAATCGCTATGATGAAAGATACGCTTAACAGTGAATATCAAATTGCGTTTGTTGCGACTATTCCAGAATATATGTTAAAAGATTTTACGTCTTGGGAAGCAGTAGATTTAGTTATTACAACTGCCAAAATGGATACGCCTTTGCCAAAACCAACTATCAAAGTAAATCCAGTTTTAAAAGAATGTGATTTTGTGGAATTGGAAAAGCAAGGTTTAAAAAAGAAAAACATTTTAACTAGTTATTTTGCTATTAATAAGCGACTTAGTTTTCTAGAAAGTTCTGTTAAGCAACAAGTAATCAGCGTAATCAAAGAAGAACTAGGTTACGGGCATGTGAGTATCCCAAATCGAAAACTAGGATTAAGTGACCTCATCGGAACAGATGCCATTCGGATTATCTCGGAAAAAGCAACTTGGCAAGAAATAATTCAGTCTGCTACGAAGTTACTCTCAGATAATCAGTTCGTTCATCCTGAATATGCAAATAATATCATTGAAATACAAGAGGAATTAGGCTTTTATTCAGTGAAAGATGAGGAATTTGCTTTATTTCATGGAAATGATAGTAGTTTAGTTCAAATGAACAGTATGGCACTGCTGATAAGTAAACAACCCATTATTTTTGGTACTAAACAAGCGAAAGTGGTTTTTATTCTTGCAAGTAAAGATAAAAAAGAGCAGATTCCAGCGATTATCACATTAACAAAAATGACCTATCAAACAGACTTTATTTCACAGTTAGAACAAGCGAAAACGCCTATCGAAGCAGACCAGATTATTAAAAAATATGAGGAGGAGGTTAGATAGTATGAGCATGAAAATCGATTTCTTGTCCATTTCTAATTTAGAAGTGAAAACGAAAGAAGAAGCCATTCTAGCATTAGTAGATGTGTTAGATCAAGCCAACTATTTGGGAAATAAAGAACTTTTTGAAAAAGATATCTTAGAAAGAGAAGCAACACTTTCGACATATATTGGGCATGAAATTGGCTTACCCCATGCCCAGAGTAGTGGTGTAGAGCGTCCTTGTGTAGTGATTGGAAAACTAAGTCAGCCAGTAAGATGGACGACAGAAGATGAATTCGTCCAGTTGGTTTTTTTAATTGCAGTTCCAGAAGAAAATGAAGGCAATTTACATTTAAAAGTGCTTTCCAAGTTAGCAAGATTATTAATGCATGATGATTTCCGAACGCAATTAAGTGAGCTTGACGATGCAGCAACAATGGCTTTACTAAATAAAAGTGTGAAGGAGAATAACTAAATGAGAACACTTAAATTTTTGCAGAAACATTTGATGACCGCCACTTCTTACATGATTCCATTTGTCGTAGCAGGGGGGATACTTTTCGCACTATCCGTTATGTTAAGCGGACAAGCAGCAGTACCAGATGCAGGTTGGCTTGCAAAATTAAATCAGATTGGTGCAGCTGGACTGGCACTTTTTGTTCCAATTTTAGGTGGTTACATAGCATTTAGTATGGCTGATAAACCAGGGCTTGCACCGGGGATGATTGGTGCATATTTAGCAAATGAAATTGGTGCAGGATTTATTGGCGGGATTGTTGCTGGTTTCCTGGCAGGTTTTGTAGTTAATCAGTTGAAAAGAATCAAATTATCGACTTCGATGAAAACATTAGGATCCATTTTTATTTATCCGCTTGTCGGCACATTGATTACCGGGGGAATAATAGTTTTCCTCATTGGCGAACCAATTTCTGGCTTTATGGATTGGATGACAAGTGCCTTAAATAGCTTATCAGGTGCGGCGAAGGTTCCACTTGGAGCACTGCTTGGAGCAATGATTTCCTTTGATATGGGTGGTCCAGTCAATAAAGTAGCAGCAACATTTGCGCAGACACAAGTAGATACGCTTCCCTACTTAATGGGTGGTGTTGGTGTAGCAATTTGTGTACCGCCACTAGGACTTGGAGTGGCAACATTACTTTTCCCTAAAAAATTTACTCGTGTAGAAAGAGACTCTGGTATTGCGGCTCTAATTATGGGAAGTGTGGGAATAACGGAAGGTGCCATCCCATTTGCAACAGCTGATCCGTTACGAGTTATTCCTTCCATAATGACCGGAGCGATTGTTGGGAATATATCGGCGTTCTTATTTGGTTGTTTGAATCATGCACCATGGGGAGGGCTCATTGTACTTCCGGTAGTAGAAAATCGGATTGGCTATGTCATTTCGATTGCCTTAGGTGCCGTTGTAACAGCTATTATGTTACGGATATTGAAAAAAGATGCAACGGAACTGGATGAGGCACTGGAAGAAGGTCAAGAAATTGATGATTTAGATATTAATTTTGAAGATATTTAGAAAGGATGATAATTAATGAAAATTGTAGCAGTAACATCTTGTCCAAGTGGAGTGGCGCATACGTATATGTCAGCAGAATCACTCGAACTTTCTGCAAAAAAAATGGGCGTTACTATCAAAGTAGAAACACAAGGCTCTTCAGGAATTGAAAATAAATTAACTGCTAAAGAAATCGAGGAAGCAGATTGCGTCATTATTACAAATGATGTGGAAATTAGAGAAAGTCAACGTTTTAAAGGTAAAAAAGTAGTGAAAATGAGCGTTTCCGATATTATTAAAAAATCTGACGCACTTATTAAAAAACTACAAACAATGTTTTCATAAAATTAAATTCTAGGAGGAACAAATAATTGAAATTACCTATTAAAAAAGCAGTCGAATCCCTTTTAAAATTACAAACAACCGGAGATAGCGCAACACTTATTGGCGTTGGTCCAATGTCACGAAATTTACTACAAGCTAGTTTTGAATTAGCGAAAGAAGATGACTATCCATTAATGTTTATTGCAAGTCGAAATCAAGTGGATGCAGATGAACTTGGTGGAGGTTATGTGAATGGTTGGAATCAATTTAGTTTTATTGAAGCCATTAAAGAAGTTGCGGATGAAGTAGACTTTGATGGATTGTACTATGTCTGTCGCGACCACGGAGGCCCTTGGCAACGTGATCAAGAACGAAATGAGCATTTACCTACAGAAAAGGCAATGGAGCTTGGTAAGCAGTCGTATGTAGCTGATATTGAGGCGGGATTCGATTTACTGATGATTGATCCAACGAAAGACCCGTTTGAAGTTGGTAAAGTAATCCCACTGGAAACGGTGTTAGAGCGCACAGTGGACTTAATTGCCTTTTGTGAAGCGGAACGGAAAAAGCGTAATCTCCCGGAAATTGGCTATGAAGTAGGAACAGAAGAGACAAACGGCGGGCTAACCTCTACGGAAACATATGAAAAATTTATTATTCAACTGAAAGAAGAACTTGAAAAACGTGATTTGCCATTACCAACTTTTATTGTTGGTCAAACGGGAACTTTAACACGGAAAACAGAGCAAGTTGGACATTTTAACTTTAAAAATGCGTATGATTTAGCACAAATGGCGAAGAAATATGGCGTTGGATTAAAAGAGCATAACGGTGACTATTTGGATGATGTGACGCTTCTCGAGCATATCCCATCTGAAATTACTGCAACGAATGTAGCGCCACAATATGGTACAGAAGAAACGAGAGCATACTTAAAACTAGTGGAATTGGAGCGGAGATTAGCAGAAAATGGCTTAATTAAAAACCCTTCAAATACACGTGAAGTCTTACTCGTACAATCTATTAAGAGTGAACGCTGGCGCAAGTGGATGCTAGATGGACAAAAAGATATTACCGTTAATGAAATTATGCAAGATGACGAACTATCACTGGAAATACTAGACATCGCAGGTCATTATACATTTAATGATGCCGCTGTTAAAAAAGAAATAAATACTTTATATGCTAATTTAGCAGCCAATAATATTGATGGTAAGCGTTTTGTAATTGACCATATCAAGCGCCCAATTCGCAGTTACTCTGAATGTTACAATCTAAAAGGCGCGACAACAAGAATTAAACAATTAGCTAAATAATACGAGAAGAGTCTGGGCTTTTTGCCTAGGCTCTTCCTCATATTGCGTTTTAATGGTAGAGTAAGAGAAGCGGCTATTTTGTAGGAGGGAAACATGATTAATCTGATTTTTGATATTGATGATACAGTATATGATCAATTAAAACCATTTGAAGATGCTTTTAAAACCGTTTTTGGTGATGAAAGCAAACTAGAAATCGAAAATTTATATATTAAAAGTCGTTTTTATAGCGATGAAGTGTACCACCGGGTTGTAGATGGGGAAATGCCAAAAGCAGAAATGCACATTTACCGAATTACGCAAGCATTAAATGATTTTGATTACCAAATTACCAAAAAACAAGCAGAAATGTTCCAACAGGTTTATGAAAATAATCAACGGAAAATCACGCTTTTACCAGGAATAAAAGAAGTTCTTACGTGGGGGAAAAGCAGGAATGCGATGATGGGGATTATTACGAATGGACCAAGCTTGCATCAACAGCATAAAATAAATGATTTATGTATAAATGACTGGATTCCAGCTGAAAACACTTTTATTTCTGGGAAAATTGGCTATGAAAAACCAGATAAACGTTTATTTGCGTTAGTAGAAGAGCAATTAGGAATGATTGGTTCAAAAACGTATTATATAGGAGATTCTTTTGAAAATGATGTAATTGGGGCAAAACAAGCAGGATGGAATGCAATTTGGCTTAATCGACGTAAGCATCTAACACCGAAAGACGCACTCTATCAACCCGAATATTCTGTTACAAACGAAGAACAATTACTTGCTTTATTACAAAAATTAACTTGATTTTTTATGAAAACTTCTTTCATTATTTGAAAGAGGTTTTTTCTTTTGATTGACAAATAAAACAAAAGGAGATATTATAGATACATTAAGTCTTTAATTAAGAAGGTGAGATAATGAAATACTCAAAAGCAACTAATTATGCGTTACATACGATGGTATACTTAGCTAATTTATCTGCTGAAAAGACGGTAGGTGTGAAAGAACTTGCTATCAAACAAAATGTATCACCAACCTACCTTTCAAAAGTGCTGACGATGCTCGTAAAAGCTAGTTTTATCGAGTCAATAACTGGAGTAAATGGCGGATATAAATTAGCAAAACCAGCAAATGACATCAGTTTTTTAGACGTTATTCAAGCGATTGAAGGGAAAACAGCTTTCTTTCATTGCGACCCTAAAAATCATGCCGAAAGTAAGCCACATTGTTTAATTGGAGAAGTCATGGACAATGCCGAGCAACAAATGGAAGCTTATTTAAGTGAACAAACTATTGGAAGTATTGTCGTAGAAATCGAAAAACATCATCATTAAAGGAGTGGGAAAATGAATCATCACCATAATCATCATCACAATCACCACGGAGAAGCTGGTTTTAAGCGAAAAGTCGATTATTTAGACCGTCCGGAACGCAAGGAAGTTTTGTCTCCGGAAGCATTTATCCAAGCAATGCCAGTGGATAAAGCAGACACTATACTGGATTTAGGTGCAGGAACAGGTTTTTTAACAATTCCAGCTGCAAAATTAGTGGATAATACTGTTTTTGCTTTAGACTTGGATCCACAAATGTTAGCACTTATTCAGCAAAAAGCAGCAATCGAAAATTTAACAAATGTGGATGTTTTAGAAGCGAGTATGGAGGAAATTCCGTTAGAAACCGGGACAATAAATATTGCACTCGCATCACTCGTACTCCATGAGGTAAGTTCGTTAAGCAAAGTTTTAAATGAAGTGAGTCGAGTGGTAAAAGCGGGCGGTTACTTCGCTTGTTTAGAATTCGATACAATAGGAACTGAATTAAAAGGTCCTCCAATGGAAATCCAGATTACAGCTAATAAGTTGGAACAGGCACTAGCTGATGCTGGCTTTGAAGTCGTAAAAAATTGGAACCTTCCAGAAGGCATGTATGTAACTATCGCCAAGAAAAAGAGATAATTGCTGGCGAGGTAAACAGGGAAAGATTGATTTAAGACAATTGTTTTAAATCAATCTTCTTTATTAGTTTATTTTTCTAAACCTTTACTCATAATAATGTCTATTTGACGATCATCCCCCATGTAAAAAGCATGTTTCCCCTCTGCGCTAAAACCCAATTTTTCATAAAATTGAATAGCGTTTTTATTTTGTTCCCAGACACCTAACCATATTTTTTCTACATGTGTTTCTTTTGCGATTTTTAAAGCTTGGGTAAATAATTCCTTTCCTAATCCCTTTTTTTGATATGCTTTTAATAGATAGATGCGTTCTATTTCAATAGTTTTGCCTAGTATTTCTTCTGTTTGAGCTTCTTTTAGATTTAATTTTAAATATCCGGCGATTGCTTCTTGGTCATAAATAAAGTAAAAATAGGAATGCGGATTATCTAATTCTTTGCGCAATTTTTCTAAGGTAAAAGTTGATTTTAAGTAGGTATCAATATTTTCTGGTTTATTTTGTGCTCTAAATGTTTCATCAAATGTTTTATAGCTTATTTCTAATAATGGTTCTAAATCCGTTATTGTGCATAAACGTATCATTATTTTTCCTCCAACAATTAATAATTTCTTTTATTTCCTTTTTTTACATATAGCCAGTCATCAGCAATGTTATCTTTTACTTTTTTAAGTGCTAGTGAGAGCGCATTTATTTCTGACTCATTAAACCCTTTTAAGGCAATTGAATTGGAATGTTCATTTTCGCGAATAATTAGGGGATATAACTCCTGTCCATATTCGGTTGGAAATAGTAATTTATTTTTTTTATTGTTTTTATCAGCTTTTTTTATAATAAGTCCGTTTTTTTCTAAATTTTTAATGGCTCTAGAAGCAGTTGCCCGATCGATTTTTAGAATATCAACTAATTTTTCTTGAATAATACCAGGATTTTCACAAATTCTAACTAAATAAACAAATTGCCCTTTAGATAGATTTAATTCTTTAAATTCTATATTGCTAATCGAGTCCAGCGCGCGAGCAATAACCCCTATATCTCTTAAAATATCTTTCATTGCGAGCCTCCTTTTTATTGCGTTTGCAACAAAAAGAGTATAACACATTAGGGAAGTGAAAGGAAGTAGCTATAATAAAATGACGCTTTAGAGGTAAATAAAGTTAATTTGCCAAAAGGATAATCCTACTTAAAATACGCCCCTAAAGTCCAAGTGGAAGATACTGACTTTAGGGGCGTAGATATAATGAAAATATATTTAGTTAATTAAATCGAGTGCTTTTTTTAAACTTCTCACTGTTTATTGTTTAGTAATCTATAACTATAGTTACTGTAAGCGGGATGTTTATAGGCTTTTTAGTACTCTATTCTTTATCTTTTAAATGATGTCCTTCAATATCGAGTGAAGGGAGAATTTTATCTAGCCATTTTGGCATATACCATGTAGCTTTTCCAAAGAGTTTGGAGATGGCTGGAATGATTGTTAGACGGACGATAAATGCATCAAACAATACACCAAAGCCAAGTGCGATACCAATAGATTTAATCATAGGATCTGGCGCAAAAACGAAACTGATGAAAACAGAGAACATGATTAACGCTGCGGCAATAATAACTGGACCACTTTCTCGTAAACCAGTTTTGATGGAGTGGGTATTGTCTTTCGTTAGGGTGTATTCTTCATGAACACGTGACATTAGGAATACCTCATAATCCATCGCTAGTCCAAATAAAATTCCAGTTGCGATAACAGGCAGGAAGGCGAGAACTGGTCCGGTTGTGCTGATACCGAATAAATTACTAAATACTCCTTCTTGCATGATTAAAGTTGTGAAGCCAAGTGTTGCCGTTAGAGAAAGTACAAAGCCAAGAACGGCAGTCAAAGGAATCAGTAGTGAACGGAACACAACTGTCAATAAAATAAATGCCAACACAACGATAACACTTGCGAAAACTGGAATTGCATCGTTTAGTTTTTGTGACATATCTATATTAATTACGCTTTGACCGGTTACTTCTAAATTAATATTATATTTACTGTCTGTAGTTTTTGCGTAGCTTCTGAGATCGTGAACGAGTTGCGTTGTTTTATTATTTGTAGGCCCAGTCTTTGGAATAACGCTAATTAGTGCGTAGTTACCAGATTCACTAGGCATTGGCGGTGTGACGATTGCTACATCTTTTATATCAGATATATGATTAGCAACTTCCGTTAAATGAGCCGCACTATCATCCGCTCTAATATCTGCTAAAATAACTAATGGTCCATTAAAGCCTTCACCAAATTTATCAGATAAAATATCATATGCTTTTTTCTCTGTGGAATCTTTTGGTTTAGACCCATTATCAGGAATTCCAAGTTCCATTGAACCAAATGGTATGCTTAGTCCACCAAGTAAAACAACTGCAAGTAAAAATGCGATAAGTGGCTTTCCAACAACGAATTTCGTCCAACTATTTTCATCTTTTTTATTCTTTTTATCTTTTTGTGGCTTGATTTTATTATGAAAGATGCCGATGAATGCTGGTATTAGAACTAATGCAGAAAGAACAGCAAATAATACGCTGAGTGCTGAGGCAAGTCCCATAACAGTTAAGAAGTCAATACCAACAAGTGATAAACCACAAACAGCAATAATAACGGTAATTCCTGCAAATATTACTGCACTTCCAGCTGTTCCGGTTGCAAGACCGACAGCTTTTATGTGATTTTTTTCTGTACGGATGATTTGACGATACTTAAATAGAATAAATAACGCGTAATCAATAGCAACTGCGAGACCAATCATAACAGCTAGTGTGAGTGTAACATTTGGCATTTCAAAATAGTTGGAAATAATGGCGATAATACCAATACTCGTACCTAGACTGAGAATAGCAGTGATAATCGGCAATCCAGCGGCGATAACTGATCCAAAAGCAATAATTAGAATGACAAGGGCTACGACGATACCAATTGCTTCTGATGAACCGCCAATATCCATTGGTGTAATCATAACGTTTCCAGTCAATTCTGTTTGCAAGTTTTTATTATCCATATCTTGAAGCGAATCTTTGACTTTGTTTATGGATTCTTCATTGACAGCTAAAGCATTGACGCTGTAGCTAATATCAGCAAAAGCAGTTGTCATATCTGGGCTGATTGTTTTTGCTTCATAAGGATTTGCAATAGCATCTATCTTAGGATCATTTTTCTCGATTTCAGTTAATACCTCTGTGATTGCTGCTTGGGATTCCGGCGTTAAGATGCCTTGCTTCTGTTTGCTTTTGAAAACAACACGAATGCTCCCTTTTTGACTATCTTGTTTAAACTCTTCCTCGATTTTATTTGATGTATCAAGTGATTTTAGGCCATTCATTTTGATATCGTCCGTAAAATTAACACCTTTGATTGCTAATACCGTGACGATAATTCCTAAAATAATAAACCAAGAGAAAATGGTTTTCCATTTATGTTTAGCGAATGTTTGTCCTAGTTTGTAAAGTAAATTTGCCAATTAGTTGTTTCCTCCTCCAATTCAAGCTATTATATTTATAAGCATACAGTGTATATTACATGAGTATAAGCGGAAAAGTAAGCACCAGATTGTATATAGTGTATAGTTAAGCGACATTTTAGGGGATGTGTAGATGAATCAAACAGATTTGCGTGTACAAAAAACAAAAAAAGCGCTTTACACAACGCTTTTAGAATTACTTAAAACAGAAAAATTTTCAAGTGTTACTGTAAATAGTATTTGTAAACAAGCCTTAATTCATCGAACCACTTTTTATAAACATTTTTTGGATAAATATGATTTATTATTATATGTTTTGCATGAGCAGTTTCAAGACTATTTTGCATTAGATATTAAAGCACGTATTAAACATCCATTTCAGTCAGGTTTTGACACAATTTATCAAAATGTAGAGCTTATTTTAGAAAAACAAAAGGATGATGAATTTTTCTTAAAAACAATGGCCACTTTTTTCTTTACGGAGTTTCAGAAAGATATAGAGGCAAACATGGATAAGTTAAAATTGTCCGATGAAATCCCAGCTGAGTTATTTACTTATATTTATGCTGCTAATTTGGGCGCAATTATGTATTGGTCTCAACAAATGCCAACACCAGCAGATTGGGCGCATATGGATAAACTTTTTAACGCTATTTTAGCAGTGGAGATTGATTGGTAGAGGTATATATATAAAGTATTATGATCTCTCTTGCACATATTTTGACTGTTTTAAGTTTTTATAGGTGCCCAATTTATAAGAATAAAATGTTACTATAAAAGGTATATAAGTGAGTTTCCTAGCAGAATTCAACCATGTTAGAAGCGTGTAGAGAATTGGAGTAATGAAAATGAGACAAATTCCATATTTATCGAGTAACTAATTATTTTGTATATGGGCAATCTATTTACGCTTCCAAAAGGTTTCATTTAGTACTTTTAATAATCTTTTTTATCTTCAAAAAATAAGAACAGGTGAAAATGAACAATAGAAGGAGTGGCTTACTTGATTATTACCTTATCGATTATTGTTGGGATAGTTATTGTCATTTTTATCGCGTTATACCTTATTATTGCGACTGCAGTGAAAAAAGCGAGCAATACAAACTGGGAGGAGACTAACGCTCTCGTCGTTGCTAGCAGATTCACTAGCCGAACATTAGGAAATGAAATATCACGTGCACAAGGCGAGACCGACCGTAGAGTAGAGCTAACAGTAAGGTTCAAATTACGAGATGGAAGTGAGTTTGAAGAGAAAAGATGGGTAACTATAAAGACTAAACATAGCTCATGGTTATATGAAAACAAAGTAGTTACAATCATGTACGATACAAGCAATCCAAAACGGTTTAAAATTAAAGAATAAGCAAAATACAGCTATTAACAGAAAATCATACAACTATTGCTAAAATAAATCGTATATTGATAAACTCGTTTGCTCTTTTTTATGAAAAATATATCAAGCCAAAATCGCTGGCACTGTCATGTTTACTAGAGATAAAACGTGATAAAGATAATAGTACTAAGCGAAAAGTTGAATGAAATCGAAAAAATTATTCTTAGTATTGCACTTGACATAGAATCATTCAATATCATACTGTCGTCACAAATTCGTAGTGAAAATTCTCTAAAATATGTTGAATTAAATAGAAAAAATCATCTTTTATAAGCCGGATTTGTAGAACCGTTTTATAAAAGATGATTTTTTTTTAACGAATTGATAAAACGGAGAAACGGTTATACAAACACTATACTTGAAACGTTTGATATCAAAGCGTTTAAAGCTGTTCACTCTTTGGCTGTGGCAAAACCGTGGCAAATTATTTAACTTCTTTTATTCCGTAAACGCTTGATATTATATTATCTACATGTCTAGATTCTTGTTGTTCCATTTCGTCAATTATATGACTGTATGTTTGTAATGTAGTTGTAATTGAATTATGCCCCAAGCGCTTCGAGAGGTATTTAATATTAACGTTCTTAAACAATAATAAAGATGCGTGCGTGTGTCTTAAAGCGTGACTTGTAATCGAAGGAGTAATGCCGCTTTTTTCGCAGAATTTTTTTAAAGTCTTATTAACGGCATTGTTACTAACTACTTGAAAAGAATCGAAACTGCAAAAAACTAGATTGTGTTTGTTTCGAATGTTTTTCTTCAACTCGAATTTAGTTTGCTCTAATTTTATTTCTCGTAGTAGTTCAATTGTCTTTTCATCAATTGTAATAGATCTCTTGCTAGAAAAGTTTTTCGTGTCACTAAAGAACTTAGTATATTTATAATCCCACGTTTTATTTATGATGACACTTTTCTTTTCGAAGTCAACACAATCCCAAGTTAATCCTAACGCTTCGGAAAATCGACACCCGGTAGCTATTTGAAAGAAGATGATATTCCTTGATGTATATTCAACTTTGTGTGTATTCATCAAATTTTTAGTCAGGATAATTAATTGTTTTTCAGTTAAGAATTTCTCGCTTTCTTTTTGAGTTGGGGCGTTTCCTATCGCCCGAACGCGATACGTGGGATCTTTATATATTACCCCTTCTTGAACAGCGTCTTTTATACAAGCGCGCATATAAGTATGTTTCTTTTTAACCGTTGCAGTTGCTCTCTCTTCGCCGTATTTATTTAAAACTTCTTGATACTTTTTTCTTGTTAAATTTTTTAACTTTATTCCATCGAAATTTGCTTTAACAAAGTTTAGCGTGCTATTTATGTCAACGTCGTTTTCGATGCTCAATTTACCTTTTTTATAGATTTTAAACCATTCCTCGAAATAATCAGTGAATAAAGTTTCTCCTTCATCTAAATGAAATCCTTTGCTTAATTTGTTCTTTATTGCGCTTTCGGCAAGTTGAGCTTCCTTTTTAGTTCTATATTTTTTGTCGCTATTTATACGCCCGTATTTTCCGTTTTCTTTTTTAAAACTTATGCGGTATGACCAGTAATTTTCGCGTTTATAAACAGCCATTGAGGCACCTACTTTCAATCTTTATTTAGGATAAATCATTACGCTAGTGATAGTATCACCCATATAGTCCAAGTTTGATACATTGTAGATAATGTTATCCACTGTTTTTTTTGCATCCTCTTTTTCATCTACTGCGTTCTTGATGAAATCTATAGTATCAGTTCCATCAATTGCTTTATTTAATATAACGTTTGTTGCAGCAACTGATAAAATGAAATTTTGATAATCTGTAAAAGATGAAATTGAAGCGTCGGAATTATTTTCTGAATAAGAAAGGCGTATGCTCATAATATTTTTTCCATCTAAAGAAACCGAAAAACCGTCCTGCTGATTTTTTGCTGAATCAATGCTTGGAATTTTGGTGTTTAATCCAGGATATTGTTCGCTTAGTTCATTGAATTGTTTTTCAAAATCATAGTATGCGATTAATTTATTTTTTTTAGGAACTTTTACTTTTGTAGTTGTCTTTTTATCATCTTTTTCAGATGTTACTTGATAAGTGGTGTCCGACAACATGCGAGGAACAACTAGAACAAAGTCACCTTCGCTATTTACGATATCGCTTTTTTCTCCAGATTCGTCTATCAGCGTTACTTTTGCTCCTGGATCAGTCTTACCGTTTACATTAATTACAAATTCGTCTTTTTGTTTTTCTTTGATTGAAAGTTCAGGTTCTCCGCATCCGAAGAGAAATACATTTAAAATAAGCACAAAGCCCAGAATCATCTTTTTCATTTAAGTTCCACCTTTTCCAAGAACGCTAGTTCTGTTTGTTGTTAAAAATAAAAATCATCCATACTGCAACTTCGGCAAAGAAGAACTTTGTAATAAATAATTGCGTATAGATAACATTCGATTGCTAATAATATCGCTTGTTGTCGTAGGGAATAGTTCGAGCAAATCTTGCTCGATGTAATTAGAAGTGAAATCTATAAAATTTAACATGTGATAAGGAATTGATATGTACATTAAACTACGATTTGCATTTTTTTCTTGATTTTCAATAGCTTTTAAATTCATTAATTGTTGATTGCCGCAATGTGTAATAATGTGTACTAGCTCGTGATGCAATTTTTCAATAAATTGTTCCCTTGACAACTGTTGCGCTAAAACAATACCGCCATAATCAGCCAAAGACATAGAGAAATCGCCTTTTACTATAAACAAATTGAGTTTAATTAATAAGCTTTCAATTTCTAGATCGCTAGGCAATAAAACGTTTTGTGCTATTAAATAATCTGATAAATACTTTTCTGCCACGCTAGGTTGGTAAAAATCTAGAATATTCAAATACTCATCCCCTTAAAGTTCTTTTTCAATTTCTTCGAGCTCTTGTCTTTGTTTTTTTATGAGAGCAATGTAATTATTGACCTTCTTTAAATCATCTTCCGTTAATCCTCGTAGATCATCAAAAGCTAAATTTTGAGGGATAGCCTCTTCTCTGCCAAGTAAAAAGTCCGTAGAAACATTAAAAATATCAGCGATGCGTTTTAATGTATCGGTGTCCGGAAACTGATTTCCATTTTCGTATTTTGAGATAGACACTTTACTTATGTTTAGTTTGGAACCTAAGTCAGCTTGTGTCATACCTCTATTTATTCTTAATGTTTTTAAAATTTTTCCAAACAAAATTGCCACTCCTTTGCGTTTCAATAATAAGTTATATTTTAATGATAAGTTAACGGTTAGTTAATTTCAAGGAATTAAAATAAAGTTAACCAAAAAGGGATTTTATATCTTGACAGTTAACTAATGGTTATCTATAATAAGGATAACCAATAGTTAACTAGAGGTGGTGAATGAATGATAACAAAATTAAAAGAATTAAGAATTGAGAACAACTTAACTTACGTAGATGTGGCTACGAAAGTAGGTATATCAAAAGAGTACTACTGGATGATAGAGAACGGAGAACGAGATGGTTATACTTATAACACCGCTAAAAAAATCGCATCGGTTTTTGATAAAAATCCTGATGATATTTTTTTACGCTGATGTTAATTAAAAAGAAACATTTTTACTGCTTATTTTAGAAATAAATAAGTGTAATCAGATCCTCGAAATACGAATAGAATCGAAAGGAGGTTAAGAAATGGTGACACAAGAGTTAAGTGTAACGATACCAATTCCAGAATCGCATGTAATTATTACTAAAACAGAATACGAAGAGTTGCTAAAACAAGAAATTGTTGGAAAGTATTGGGATTTAAAAGCATTGGAAAATAAAATTGGAAGAAAACGGGACTGGATAGAAGAAAAAATCCTCTACAAACCTAGTTTTAGAAGTATGTTAGACGTTGACGAAAATCCAGACGGTTTCGTGAAATATCCGTCGGCTGAAAATCGCAAATGGTCATTTCTTGCTAGCAAGATGAACGATTTTCTTGAAAATAATTTCCCGGAAATTATGAGGGGGTGATGGAATTGATCTTTGAAATAACGCTATTAGTTTTTGCGTTAGGCTCTGCAATAGCAACGTTTGCCGGAGCGCAAAAAAATAGCCCTACGCGTCAACGTAGGACCGATAAATAATAAATTGTAAGTCAATTATAACTTAAAAAAGCACGACGAGCAAGGAGGGCTTATTACGCATGTCTGGAATCAACAACAACAATCTATTGATAAATGATTATCCTCTTCAAGTGTTGCCAACGTTAGCAAGAGAAATCGGCTTAAACGAAGCAATTGTTTTGCAACAAATTCACTATTGGTTAAACAAGAAACAAAATTTGCACGATGGTAGGTATTGGACGTATAGAAGTATTCAAAAGTGGCAAGAAGAAAATTTTTCTTTTTGGAGCTTAAACACAGTAAAGCGCACATTTACTTCTTTGAGAGAAAAAAAGTTGCTTTTAACTGCTAATTATAACAAAAAGAAGTTTGACAAAACCGTCTGGTATTCCATTGATTACGACGCGTTGGAAGCAATGAGCCAACGATTAGCCCAAAATGAGCCAACGATTAGCCCAAAAAGAGCTAATGCATTAGCTCAAAATGAGCCAGACAATACCTTAGACTTACCAGAGACTCCTAAAGAGAATAAAAAGAATACTGTCGAGGAACTCGACGATACATCCATTTTTAAAAATGTTATTGATTTCTTAAATGAAAACGCAGAAACGAATTACAGGCACACTACGCAAGTTACTCAAACATTGATAAGAGCTAGGCTGAAAGATGGATTCACTTTTGAAGACTTTAAAAAAGTAATCATCATCAAATGCAAAGACTGGAAAAACGATAGTGCGATGAGTCGATATTTGAGGCCCGGAACTTTGTTCGGAATTAAATTCGAAGGTTATTTAAATCAAAAAACGGTTTCTGGAAATCAAAAGAAGCCTTGGGAAAAAGAACCGAAAAAAGAAGAGCTTCCGCCGTGGTTTGATAAAGACCAGAACGGAGCTGATGGAAAAGTATATACAGAGGACGAGAAAGCGCAGATCGCGCAAAAACTTGAAGAAGCACAAGCAAAATACGAAGAAGATCGACGGAAAAGAGGTTTGTAAAATGAAAGAATCTGATATGGATAAAGTGCGAAAAATGAACGTTGCAGAAATCAGGCAATTGCAAAACGAAGTGATAGCAAATATCGAAACTAATTACGACAATCTTTCGAGAGATGAACGAAAGGAATTGCAAAATGATTTAAAATTTTTAGAAGGCATTAGAGATTCTAAAAAAGGAATCACGGCGGCAAGTAAACTCCTAGCTTTTACAGTAGAGGAATATAAAGAACTAGCAAAGTCAAATTCGGATAAAAGTATTGCAGACGAACTCGGTGTTTGTCGTTCAACGTTCGCGGACTGGAAAAGAAAAAAGAATTTAGTTCCGTGGAACAATAATGTTAAGGGGAGAAACATATGATAATAGCAAATAATCGATTAAAAAAAGTGATAGATAAAATAGATTTTGCGGCAAAGAATAACAGAATGATGTTGACTGACAAGCTCGATGCAGAAACGCTCGCGACTATTTACGCTGAAATAGAAGCGAGAAATTCAAAAATAAAACGACTCGAAAAAATGGCAGGTATCACAGAGTCAGAAGCGGATTTAATTCAAATCCCCAACAAAAATACAGATTTTGTACATTGCAACGTAGGCGCGTTTGGGTTCGATAAAGGGCAACAATACGAAGTTGTGAAAGTTAACAAAAAGCGTGGGACTTTCATACTTCTAGACAATAACGGAAAGAAGGAAGAGTTTAGCTTTTTGGCAATTATCAACGAAAGTTTTTCTGTTTCTAAAAAACGAAATGATAAGGGGGTTTCTTCATGAGAAAAAACGAACAAGACTTATTAAATCAGTTGAGCAAAAGAAGAATCGGGATTCAACATCAGATAGCTTCGCTTTTACATACTGAAAAATGCAGTTTGAAAGAAGCGTTAGCGATGACGGATAAAGAAATTGAATCAGCATATAACGAAATGCGTATGCTATTAGAGAGTTAGGAAAGGGGGTTTAAAAATGAATAATGAAAAAATAATAAGAAAAGTAAAGCTACTGTTTTGCTTGGCGAAGTGGGGGGAGCTAGGATAGTGGAGTTTCTTAAAATACTTGAACTATTCGGCGGTATTGGACTTATTACAGTTACAGAAAAAGGAGAATTGAATTACATTATTAAAGCGAAAAGGAAACATGTAAATATGGGGACTAAAGCAACCTTATTGGAAAGCATGACACGCTCGCTTAACAGAGAAGTGAAGAAGTTCTATGAAAAAAATCCTTACTGGGTAACAGAAGAGGTGGCGGAATGAACGACAAAAAAGTAAGATTCTACGTTTCTACTGGTATGCACGGATCACTTGAAACAGAAACATTTCTTTTGAAAGCAGACTTGAATATTGAGTTCGATATATTAACAACTGAACAATTAGAAAAAGAGATTACAGTGGCTTACGACGACTGGCTAGGCAGTAATATTGACTCTGGTTGGCTGATTGAGAAAGAGGTGGCGGAATGAGTATTTTAGCATCTATAGGGATATTAGCTGTAGCAAGTCTCTTTACTTTAATCTTAATCTTTATTTTTGATAGGTATAAAAACAAAAGAGCCTTGAGGGATTTGCGAATCGGAGACGAGATAAAAGACAAGGGAGGAATAATCCCAGTCTATGGCGTTGTTGTGCAGATATACAGCACGAGTCAAGAAGTAGTTCTGCTATGTTTAAGCGGAGGGCACTTATTTAGAACTGTAAAACCGGGGGATTTTATTAAAACAGGTTTTCACTTCACTGTGACCGAATTAAACGAACATCGTTCTGACTACAGTAAGAAACTATATAAAGAAGCTGACGAATTGTTAAACAGTTACACAGCTTTTAATAGCAAACACAACAACTAAAGAGAGGAGCTGAAAAGAAGAATGACTAGCACAATAAAAATATCTGAAAAAGATAAAGTGTTTCAGATTGCGACGAAAAGCGGCTGGGTTGTGAAGGTGGGAATGCAAGTGACGATAGATGGTATAGACTTTGCAATTTATCCGGAAGGGACATTAACCCAAGTATTCTTGCACGTTAATGAAATGTCCAGTGGAGCTTCATTGTTTAATATTCCAAACAATCTCATAGACTTTCTAGATTTAAATACTCGCGATAAAGCAATCGAATATTATAAAGATAATGTGATTCCTTTAATCCAGAAAAAAATTAAAGCAAATGGATTAGATAAATTTAGAAAAGAAGTTGAAAAAGCGAAAAAATATATGGTTGAAACTCACGGAGAGCGACCGGAAATTAAAGATTTTGAGGGGGAAGGTAAATGATGAACTATTACAGCATCGAAAAAGGTACAAAAGCATATGAGTATTTAGACAAGCTCCAACGCATCACGACATGACGAAAGAAGAGTTAGAAGATTTATTAATCACTCAAAGATCATTAGATATAAATCTTGTAACGTTAGAACAATGGCTAGCCGTTTATGAAGTAGATTTCAATTTGGCTATTGAACAACTCGGTTCAGCATGTTCGACTTTTGAGGAAACAAAAGAATGGCTGGTGGAAGTAGGTTATCAACATGCAGACGTGTTTATGGAGAAAATAGCTTATAGCTGGGACGAGTGGGAGGAAGACGATGACTAAAACGCACGAATTAAAAATAGCACCAGAATTTTTTGCAGCTGTGACGGAAGGACGGAAAACGTTCGAAATTCGAAAAAATGACCGTGACTTCCAGGTAGGAGATACTTTGATTCTACGCGAATGGGATGACATGGATACAGGTCTTTACACCGTTGTTGAAGTAGTTTACATGACAGATTATGAGCAAAAAGACGGGTTTGTCGTCTTAGGGATTGTATAGGAGGAAATGAGATGAAATTAAAAATTTATAAATATCCTTTAGCAATAAAAGACTCTCAAGTAATTACACTGCCAGCGGAGAGCACAGTTCTTTCGATAAAAAATCAACATGAAGTGCCTGTTTTATATGCAGCGGTCAACACTGCTTGCGAAATCGAAGGCTATGTAAATATCGAGTGCCGTGGTACTGGTCAAACTTTAAACGGAAAAGAAGTTGCGGAAATTACAGAGACATTATTGTTTCAAAACGGAAATTTAGTGTTACATTTCTTTGCACAAAAATTTCCACAAGTTGTACATCCGTTTAGGGGTAACGCGCAAAAAGAAATCAACAATATGGCGAATGTGTTGAAGGAGGAAAGCAAATAATGATGAATCGTGTAGTACTTGTAGGACGATTAACAAAAGACCCTGATTTACGTTACACTCCAGCGGGCGCGGCTGTTGCGACTTTTACATTAGCTGTAAATCGCCCATTTAAAAATGCACAAGGAGAACAAGAAGCCGATTTCATTAATTGTGTTGTTTGGCGAAAACCAGCAGAAAACGTTGCTAATTTCTTGAAGAAAGGAAGCATGGCGGGCGTTGATGGTCGAATACAGACTCGAAATTATGAGGACAACGACGGTAAACGCGTTTTTGTTACGGAAGTAGTTGCTGAATCAGTTCAATTCTTAGAGCCTAAAAACAACCCAGGGAGAGCTACAACGAATGATTATCAAAGCAAAGCTAATTATTCAAACAACACTCAAACAAGCTCATATGAATCGGGTGCGAGCCAGAAAGGCGGTGCGTTTGTTAGTGATAGCAAGCCAATCGATATTTCAGATGATGATTTGCCGTTTTAAGTGAAAATGAACGATGAAAATGGATGAATACGTAAAAATTAAATTAGATACTTATAACAAAATAACATGGGAGTGACAAAAATGTGGGATTTGTATGTAAGAAAAGAAACCTCGTTTTGCTATAAAAATTCATATAAAACAAAAAAAGAGGCAGAACAAGAGGCAGAAAAACTATTTGCGGATGGCGCTTGTAATCATTGTTATATTACAAATTTCAAAGCAAAAGAGCACGCTTATATTTCTAAAAATGACAACTAAATATAGTGAAAGAAAAGCTATATCGTCGTTGATATAGCTTTTTTGTTAGGAGGGCGCACGTTGGGATTAGATGATTTAATTTTCGAGTATAAGGTTTCCTTGCAGCATGCAAATAGAAAAAAGGCAGAATGCGAGAATATAGCAGATAAAAAGATTTGGGGAGAAATAACAACCAGTTTAGAAAATAGCATAGCTTATATGCAAACGGGTGTTTCGCCTTGGGATTTCAAGTTGGGTGAAAAAGCAAATACACAAAGTAGAACAATCTATGCTGATTCATATTTATTAGATTATCTTAATTATAAAAATCCGCAGACGTGTGCCGAAAAGGAGCTGGGGGAATTTGAAACGAAAATGATAAGCAGTTTGTTGCGCAAACTCACGAAACAAGAAAAAGAATGTTATTTGTTAAATAAGCAATGTATGTGTAGCTACAGTGATATTGCAGAGTATTTAAACATTACAATTAAAAGCGTAGAAAATTCAATTAGAAGAGCGAAGCATAAAATTGATGTGCAAAAAGAAAAAAGTTTATTAGTTAATGTGTATTTGAACGGCGAAAACGAGGTGCATAAATGAATACAGTAGAACCGATTCGAGACCGCGACACGATCACGGAAATAAAACGATACTTGATTGTAAAGAGCAGTAGAGATTACATTTTATTCTTCTTAGGCATAAATGTCGGATTGAGAATAGGCGACCTTTTAAAACTAAAAGTAAAAGATGTTCGTGGTGGCCATATATCTATGCGAGAACAAAAAACGAATAAAAATAAAAAAATACTTATTCCACGCGATGTAAAAAAAGCACTGGAATTGTACACATTAGATTTAGAGGACGAAGACTTTTTATTCCAAAGTCGCAAAGGTGTAAATAAGCCTATCACACGCGAAACCGCATATCGGGTTTTGAAAGAGCTAGAGCCGATATTCAAGCTTGATCGCGTAGGAACGCATACGCTGCGAAAAACCTTCGGATATCACTTTTATAAACAATTTAATGACGTTGTCGCTTTGCAAAAAATATTCAATCACAAGGACCAAAAAGAAACACTGCTTTATATCGGTATACAGCAGGACGAACTAGATAAAAAAATGGCTAAATTTAATTTGTAGGAAAAGGAGCGCTAAAAATGAAAAACTATAAACACGAAAACGTTGGACCTTTAAAGAGATGGTTTAAAAAGAAAACATCTAATTTGAATAAGAAAGTAAATCCGGAAGAATATGTTATAGAAAAGGAAGTGGTTATAAATACAAAATTAGCAGAAACAATCCGAATAGGGAGCGAGTTTTGCGTGCCGTTAGATATGCGCCAACATAAATATCCTATTGAATTAGTGAAAAAGAATCTCATTGAAATGTTGCTGGAACAAGCAAAAGAACATGTTCACTTCTACAGTGCTACAGAAACAAATGAAGGCGATCTGATTTATAGGGCAGAAGTTTCGTTTATTGAAAAACAAAAGTAATATTTTTTAAATGAATACACATTCAAACCGACAACATGACATTCGAAATTAAGAACGCTGAAAAAAGTTGTGACTCAAAGGGTTACGAAGATATTTTAAAACACACACAATATAAGATATGTGACATTCGAGCCGTTTTTTTAGAGGGCAATGCGCACTATATATGTAAGGGTAGTTAACAACCCTTTGACTTGAAGAAGTAAAGTGCCTCCTGCTTTACTTCTTTTTTAAAATTAGGAGGAAAACAAGGAGGAGGAAACGAAATGAATTTAGAACCAACGAAATACGAATCGTTAGAAGGCGAAGCAATAAAGATGATGCTATCTCAAAACAAATTAAACGAAGAAGGACTTGCGCTTCGTTTATATCTGATTACCGTGATAGAAACATTTAAAGCAATGAATAAGAAAATCAAAACAAATTATAATACTCACATGATTAGGAACCTGGAACAATTAGCTAGTGATTATGACAAGGCACTGAGCGCCCACGGGCTTATCAGTGACAAACAATTTACAGCAATGAAGAAAGCACAGTTGGATGTTGCGAATAAAACTTTATATCCAGCGCAAACGAAAAAGAAAAAATGAACGGATCTAAAAAAAGAATAATCGAAAACGGAAAATCGAAGCTGGTCCCGGTCGGATACGTTTCTAATCAAAGAAAAGCTTTTGAAAAAGAACGAGCTAGAACAGAGAGCGAACGAACTAAATTTTATAAAAGTAGAACGTGGCAGAAATGTAGATACCATCAGCTGCTTAAAGAACCTCTTTGCGAAAGATGTTTAAGCGATGGGGTCATCACACAAGCGGTCATAGTGCATCACATTATAGATACTTATACGTCTATAGGTTGGGATAAAAGAATGGATCCGGAAAATTTGGAAAGCATTTGTTTTTCTTGTCACAATAAAGAAACTTTTCAAAAGAAGGACCCCCCACCCGAATGACCGGGCCTATGTTTTAAAGTTTGTAGAACGTTGGGCTGTTAAACGTGACCAAAGTTCCCTTTTTGAAATATTTTGGAGGAGGTGATTTTTCAAATTGGCAGGAAGAAAGAAAAAACTAACAGCAGTTAACAAAAAACACTTGACAAAAGAAGAAAAAGAAGAGCGTGAAAACGTTGAAAATAAAGCAACAGACGGATTTGGAGAATTGCAAGAAACACCACCGAAGTATTTCAATAACTTAGCAAGAAATGAATATCGTCGTGTTGTAAAAGAAATAAAAAAGCTTCCGATTCGGGGATTAGATAGAGGGGTTTTGGAACAATATTGTGTTTGGTATTCAGTTTGGCGTGAAGCTTATGATAAGTATAAAAAAAATGGAATTTATATGACGCGCTCTTATTTAAACAAAAACCAGGAAGTTAAATACTATACGGATTATTCCAGGAAAAATCCGGCGGTTGGTATGATGGCGGACGCATCGGCAAAAATTATCCAAAGCGCTTCAAGTCTAGGTTTAACAGTAGATTCCAGAATGAAAATTGTTACGCCGGAGGAGAAACAAGAATCTTCTATCTTTGATATGTTCGCAGATGATGACGAAGAAGATGAAGACGATGACTAATTTTAGTGAAATTGAAGATAAGTACAAAGATGATGCGTATTTATATTGTCGATTGATTTTAGATAAAAAAATACTCGCATCTAATGCAGTAATTGCGGCATGTGAAAGGCATTTAAACGATTTATTGGAAATAAAAGAGCAATCGTTTAAATATTCCTACCGTCCCAAAAGAGCCCAAAATGCAATCAAGTTCATGGAAGTTCTTCCGGATCCAAAAACTGGCAAAACTTTTCCTTTAGCGATGTTTCAAAAATTTATTGTTGGAAATATCCACGGCTGGTATAAAAAAGGTAAGAAAAATGTGCGACGGTTTAAAACCGCACTGGTCATGATGGCCCGAAAAAACGGAAAATCTATTTTAATCGCAGGCTTAATGTTATATGAATTCTTGTTCTTTAAGAATCCGCAGATGAGCCGACAAATGTTTTGTGCTGGAAATGATAAAAAACAAGCTTCCCTTGTTTTTAAAATGGTTGCGAAGTTCTTACGAGCTTTGAGTTTGCAGGACAAACAAGTGAGAAAAGCGACAAAAAAAGTGCGCGAAGAAATACGGAACTTAATAGACGACTCGTTCATTATTCCGCTCTCAAGGGACACGAGTAGTTTGGACGGGTTCGAACCGCAGTTTACTTCAATGGATGAAGCGCACGAATATACAGACGATGAAATTTTTGAATTGATCGAATCTGGACAAGGTCAACTAGAGTCGCCATTGACTTTCATTATCTCTACTGCAGGTTTTAAATTGAACGGATGGTTATATACAACGATGTACCCTTACGCTAAAAGTATTTTGGCCGGGAACGTGATTGATGACGAAATGTTTGTTTTTATTGCAGAACAAGATTTTGCAGACGAATGGCAAGACGAAACGACCTGGATAAAATCAAATCCGATTTTAGAAATTAAGGCAAAATACGAAGACAACATGGAGTATTTGCGCAAACGGATTAAAACAGGAATAGAACAAAATAAAATTTTTCGCCGTTTAGTTAAAAATTTTAATTACTGGATGCAAGCTAGCGAAGAATCTTACATGGACGCCAAGGACTGGAAAGCAGCAGGGGCCAGCGATGCAGATATTTACGGCAAAGACGTATATATTGGTGTTGATTTGTCAAAAGGCGGAGATATTTCGGCGCTTGGTTTTGTTTTCCCGTTTGAAGATAAAAAATTTCATGTGGATGCGCATTCGTTTATTGGCACGCGCGGCGGATTAGATTTAAAAATAGATCGTGATAAGATTGATTACCGTCTGATGGTTAAAAAAGGTGTTGCGACTCTAACAGATTTAGAGTCTGGAATCATTAACTATGCGCAAATGATTGATTATATTGAACGTTACGTACAAGCATACAACTTAAACGTTCGCGCAATTTGTTACGATTCTTATAATATATCTCTTTTTCTCGCAGAACTAGAAAAAAGAGGTTTGGATTACGAATTAATCGAAGTTCGACAAGGCGTTAAAACATTATCAGACCCTACAAAAGAATTTAAGCTCGGGGTTATTGATAAGCGCATTACACACAGCAATAATGCTTTGCTTGATATTGCAGTAAATAACGCTATCTTAAAATATACAAATGATGCTTGTCAGATTAACAAAGAACGAAATCGCGAAAAAATAGATCCAATCGTTGCTGTTGTGGATGGATTTACGGAAGCTATGTACTACGAGCCGGACAGTAAAGAACTTTATTTCGATGTATGGGGGTGAGGTAACTTGGTTAAAAAATTAAATAGAATTTTGCTAGCTTTTTTGGTTTGGATTGCTGATAACAGTCACTCGCTACTATTGCTTGCTGGAATGTCGCTACTAGTGTATGCGGCGTTTTTATTTACATTCAAAACTGGAATAATTAGCGCTGGCATTATGTTGATAGTTATAAGCTTGCTTAGCGCCCCAAAAAAGGGGGGTGATTAAAAATGTTTTTTAAAAAAAGAAGTGAAGTTCGAGAAAAGACGGAAGTGGATACAGATACGCTAAACGTGCTTTTGTCAGAGGCTTACGGAGGAAACGTTTCGTGGTCAGGTGTTGGAGCTTTGCGTAATAGCGATATTTACACTGCAGTTAAAACAATTTCGTCGGATGTTGCAAGTTCTCCTTTTGAAATCGTTGTGAATGGAATAAAAGAAAAAGATAGTAATTTAAACTATTTGCTTAACAAACGACCTAACCAACAAATGAATCCGTGGCATTTTAAATTTGTCATTACAGCAAATATGCTATTAAACGGTAAATCTTTTGTAGAAATAAAACGTGCGAAATACGGAGTCCCAGCAGAGTTGCTTTTTCACCGAAATAGCACCGTTACTTTTACACAAAAAAAAGATGCTATCGTTTACACAATTGTCCAAAGTGATGGAAAAACGAAAACAATTCCGGCGAAAAATATGCTTCATTTCCGGATTTTTACGCTCGATGGCTTTAACGCATACAGTCCACTTCACACATTAGCAAAAGAAATCTCCATCCAGGAAGGCTCTAAAAGTGCGCTGGATTCGTTTTTTAAACGTGGTGCAATGGTTGGGGGAATCGTGAAGCTAGATAAAGCGTTAAAAAGCACAGAAGAATTAACGGACAAACGAAAAGAATTTTCAAAAGCTTATGGCGGTGCGATGAAAGCGGGCGGCGTACTAGCTTTAGATAGCACGATGGACTTCAAACAACTAGAAATACCTACCGAAATTCTTAAATTTCTTAACGGATATACGTTCTCTACTGCCCAAGTAGCGAAAAGTTTCGGCCTTCCTTTGGAAAAACTAGGCATTGAAACAACGAATACGTCGCAATCACAAGCGAATGCAGACTACTTAAAATCAACGCTTTATCCTATTTTTTCGTGTTTTAGCACAGAAATTGAATTCAAAATGATTGACTATCCTTTTAATCAATTTACTGAAGTAAGTTTTAACGTGGACCGGCTTCTTGAAATGGATCCGGAAACAAAAGCGAAAGTTGTTAAAGAATTGGTGCAAGGAACTCTCTTGACACCAAATGAGGGCCGCGCGAGATTCGGAGCGCCTCCGGTTGAAGGCGGCAATGAATTACTTGCTAGTTTAAATTATACGGAGCTAAGTGGTTTAAAAGAATATCAGAAAAACAGAAGCGAGAGAGGTTATAAAACCCGTTCTGCAGGCGAAGGGGGTGAGGATGAATGAATGAAATGGAAACACGATCGCTCGAAAGTGTAGAGAGTAAAGAAGAGAATTCTATCGCTGGCTATGCACTTAAATATAACTCATTAAGTGAAGACTTAGGCGGCTATAAAGAAATCATTTCCCCGAACGCGCTAAACGGTGTGGATCTATCAGATGTTAGAGCGTTAATTAATCACGACCGGAATCAATGTATCGGTCGAACAAAAGCCGGAACATTAATGCTAAAAAACGATTCTACTGGTCTTGGATTTGTGTGTACATTGCCTGGAACCTCTTTTGCGCGCGATTTAAAAGAAAACATCAAAGCGGGCAATATAAGTCAATGTAGTTTTAAATTTAGAACGACAGAAAACGGTGTTTCTTGGAAACGAAGTAAAGACGGTGACTACATTCGAACTATTGAACAATTTTCAGAAATCGAAGAAATATCAATCGTTACTATCCCGGCATATGAAGACACAAACGTCGCAGTAGCTACAAGAGAATTAGCTAATGAAAAAGATTATCAAAAGCGTTTAGCAATTGTTAAGGTACAACTTGATTTAGACGAATTAACCATTTAAAAAATACTTGTCCAAAAGGCAAGTGTTTTTTTGTTGGAATAAACGAAAGAAAAGGAGAATGAAAATGTTTAAAGATAAAATTGAAAAATTGGAAAAAGAGCTAAAAACCACAAGAGAAAGTTTTAACACAAAAATTACAGAAGCACGCGAGAAGGCGGAGTCTGGAGATGTTGATGCGGCCGAAAAATTAAAAAAAGAAATTGACACTTTGAAAGAAACGTTAAAAGCTAAACAAAAAGAATTAGATACATTACTTGGTCTTAGTGAACTAGAAACAATTCCGGATCCGTTGGAAAAACGTGAAGGTGAAGAAGATAACGGAGAGCGATCAAAGGGCAATCACAATATTTTAGATAATACAAATAAAGTCGATGCGTTCGAAAGATACATCCGAAGTAAAGGGGCTGAAACAAGAGATTTAACAACAACTAACACCGGCGTTATTGTTCCGGTCGATATTACAAACTCAGTTAAAGAATTAAAACAACAAGAATTAGATTTATCAAAATACGCGACAGTTGAAAATGTAAATACGAAGACAGGAAAGTTCCCAATTGCAAAACGAATTTCAGCTACATTAGCTACTAAAGAGGAATTAGCAGAAATCGCTAAGATTGATGAACAGATGTTCATCGAGGTGGAATGGGACGTTCAAACTCGAAGCGGACAAATCGTTCTATCCGAAGAACTTATCGAAGACTCCGCTATTGACGTGAAAGCATATATCAAAAAACAACTAGCTCGCATGGTTTTAAACACAAAAAATTACAACATCATCAAAGTGCTTTCTTCGATGACAACTGTTGCGGGGACAGGAGCAGATGATATTAAAAAAGCTATAAACGTGACTTTAGATCCAGCGCTAAATAAAATGTTCATCGTGAATCAAGACGCTTTTAACTGGTTAGACACATTGAAAGACTCGGAAGGGCGTTATTTATTACAGCCTGATCTGACCGCGCCTAGTGGTAAATCATTATTTTCATTACCCGTCGAAGTCGTTTCTAACAGTCTATTAGCTTCTAAAGGAACGCAGACAAATCCAAAATATCCTGTTATCGTTGGAGATATTGAGGAATCTGTAGCTGTATTTAATCGTTCGGAAATTACAGTTGAATGGGAAAAGTTCGACCGATATAGTCAAGGATTAGCCGTTAATGTTCGTAACGACTTCAAAAAAATTGATCCGGACGCTGCGTGCTATCTTGAAATTACTCCACCAACCGCGGGTTAATTGAAAAGAGGGCTTAACGGCTCTCTTTTTTAGAAAGAAGGTGAGTGTTTGACAAACGAACACAAGACAAGAATAGACCTAGCAACTGCGAAAGAACACTTGAAGTTAGAACATGACGAAGACGATAGCATCATTCAAAATATTTACTTGCCTGCCGCGGAACAAGAGATTGTTGGTGCGGTTACACTTGAGTATGAATCGCCTTTTTTTGATGATAACGCTGTATTTAAAATAGCGACGTTGTTGCTACTAAGCTCGAACTACGAAAATAGAAAAGCTACGTCGTTGCAAAAACAAAACGAAGTACCGTTTGCTTTAATTTCTTACATTCAACGCCTGCGAGGTGATTATAAAAAATGGACTTTGAAGAACTCACAGATAGAATAACATTCAGACAAAAAAAGAATAAAAAGAATAACTACGGAGAATCAAGAGAAGTTAAAGAATCGGTTGGGTCTTGCTGGGCTGGTGTTAGAAGAGCAACTATAAAAGAGTTTTCAGACACCGAAGGCCGCGCAAACACAATAACGTTCATCATCCGGAAAAAACAGCGGTTTAATATTGATTCTACGCAAGTGATTTTTTACGAAGGAAACGACTTCGAAATCATTGAATTGCCTCCAACTGCACAAGCAGACGACTTTAAGCTTATTAAAGCGAGGTGGGTGGAATGGTAAAAGGTTTGGAGGAAATGCAAGCAAATATTCAAAAAATGATTCTCGAAAATAAACAAGAAGCAAAAAAAGCTGTCAATCAAGTAGCGGTAGAAACAAAAGAACTTTTGCAAAGCAATATCCCAGTCAGCGATGAAGCAGGAAAACATTTAAAAGATGATGTTACACTGTCGGGATTTAAAATGCTTTCTGGCGGAAGCGTTGAAAAAGATATTCTTTACAAAAAAGAAGGGTGGCGCGCGCGTTTTCCCAACAACGGAACAGCGAAGCAATCGGCACAGAATTTTGAAGAAAAAACTTTGAATGTGATGTCAAGAAAAGCATTACGCATTTATGCCGAAGCGTTGAGAAGGGGGTTGTAATTATGCTACCGGTCAAGCGAGCATATGACGCTCTTATTCAAAATGAAGCATTAAATGAATCAATTAACAACATTCGCGGAAAAGCGTTAGAAGAACAAACTATCTACATGCTTGTTCTTCCGGAGACTTTTCAAAATAAAAAAAATGCTCCTGTTATCCGGATTGAGTCTGTAAATAATTACAGCTCTTTTTATTTTGACGACAAAGCAAATGCAGAGTCAGCAGAGATTCAAATATCGACAATGACGAACAGCATACAACATCTTGAAATTTTAATTCCGTTGATCGATGAAGCGATGCGTTTAAACGGATTTGAGCAGTACGCTGACGACACTTACATCGAGCCGGATTTTAAATTTAATTATAACGCACGACAGTATAAAGGTGTTTTCAAAAAATAATAATGAGAGAAGGAAAAAAAATGGTAAAAATTGGTTTAGATAAAGCGCAATACGCTAAATTAGACGAAAAGGATAAAGCGAGCGAGGTTAAATCGTTGCCAGGGCTAACGACTGCAAAATTAGAGTTGGAAATGGAAAACGAAAATTTTTATGCAGATGACACCATTTTCGCAATTCTTGAATCGGGAATCACAAAGCTTGGGCTAGAATACGGTTTAGCTGATATTTCTTCCGATGCAAAAAAAGATCTTCTTGGTATTGCAGTCGAAAAAGGCATGGAATTATTCAAGAAAGACATTTCTGCGCCTTATATTGCTACTTCTTTCCGTTCTCGTTTAGATTCTGGGAAATATGTATGGTTTGGCTTGGTGAAGGGGAAATTTGCGCCGTCCGGATTGGATTTAACAACGAAAGAAGATAAAGCAACGGCGCAAACAGAAACGATTTCTGCTTCTTTTGTAGCTCGTGAGGCTGATGGTAACATGTTGGTTATTGCAAGAGAAGATAATGAAGATTTTGTGTTAGGCGATTTTTATAAAATGGTGTATGGAATCGATCCAACCGAAGCGGTTACCCCTCCGAAGAACGGAGAATAAATTAAATATTAGAGAAAAGAAGTTTTTTGGCCAAGGCTGAAAAACTTCTTTTCATGTGTGAATAAATAAAAAACGGAGGATTTTTAATTATGGAAATTAGATTAATGAAGGAAAATGAAAAACAAGGAGTTCTTTATAAAAAGAATAAGACGACAATGTTCGACGCAATGCTTGGCATGGAATACAACATCAGACAAGTGGAACGTTTCGCAGGAAAAGATGAAATGGAACTTACAAATACGCATGAGGGAATTATGCTGCAGATGGAAGGTACGAAAGACGCAGCTAAATTTTTAGTGACGGTTTTTGACAATCAATTTTCAGTTGATGATGTGCTGAAAGGAATTACACGAGAGGACTTTGCTACTGTGGTGAATGGAGTTCTTTTCGAAGTGATGGGCGGCAATACTGACGAAACAAAAAAGGAACAGAAATAACGATTGAAAAAGCCTTAGAAAATTTTAAATCGTTATTTAAAAGTCTGTTAGATGCTGGTTATAAACTACATGAGTTAAAAGCGATGACGCTAGACGATGTAGAGTTTTTAATCGAAATAACGAAGCAAGAAGAAGAAAAAATCGTAGCAATAGACAAGGCTTTCCCAGGTCTATTTTAAAAAAGGAGTTGAATTAATTGGCTGAAAAATTTGGTGATTTGATAGCTACCGCAAGCTTGGATATCAACCCTTTTCAAACCTCCGCACGAACGCTTGAAAGGCAAGGAAAGGCCTTGGGAAAAAATTTAAAAGCTACGGAAGCAATGTTTAAAAATACCGGAAAATCAATTGAAGGTTTAAAAGCAAAACAGCAAGTGTTAGGCAAGCAGTTGCAAGTTTCTAGCGAATTAGTAAGAAAGAATACGGAAAAATATAACGCTTTAAAAGATGCAACTGGCGACGTTAACGCCGCGACGGATGAACAAAAAAGGAAACTTCTTGCAGCGGAACAAGCAATGCACAAATCTGTTGCCGAAGCGGAAAGTTTACGCGGAAAATATAATGCACTAAGTAAAGAAATCGCATTAAATTCTAGCAAACTGGTCCAGTCGGGGATTAAAATGCAGGCCTTAGGCACTAAAATGCAAAATGTCGGCAAGGGTATTAGTTCAGTCGGCATGGGAATTACTACGAAATTCGCTTTACCGCTTGCTGCTGGAATTGGGCTTTCAGTCAAAGCAGCATCCGATTTCGAAAGCGCGTTTGCAGGCGTAAAAAAAACGGTTGACGAAGTCGTCAATCAAAACGGTGAAGTCACTTATTCTTACGACAAACTTGCTGCTGGAATTCGGCAGATGTCTAAAGAAATGCCTGCGAGCACAACAGAAATAAGCGCTGTTGCCGAAGCGGCTGGACAACTGGGAATTCAAACGCCAGCCATACTGGACTTTACTAAAACGATGGTGAACTTGGGTGTCGCAACGAACATGTCAAGTGAAGAAGCAGCGACAGCTTTAGCTCGATTTGCGAATATCGTACAAATGAAACAAAGCGATTTCGACCGTTTAGGCGCGACTATCGTTAGCCTAGGAAATAACTTCGCTACAACAGAAAAAGAAATTACCGATATGGGCCTCCGCTTGGCCGGACAAGGCAAACAAGTAAATATGAGTGAAGCGGACATTATGGGCTTGGCAGCGGCGATGAGTAGTGTCGGCATTGAAGCGGAGGCTGGCGGTACAGCAATGTCCATGGTCATGAAGAAAATTAACAACGCCGTGTACTCCGGAAAAGGCTCTTTAAAAGGGTTTGCGGATCTAGCGGGTATGTCAGCGAAACAATTCCAAAAAGCTTGGAAAGATGATGCAGCAGGCGCGCTGGATGACGTGGTCCATGGTTTGCAAAAAAACAGTAAAGAAGGAAAAAATTTAACAGCTATTTTAAACGATCTAGGGATTAAAGGGATTCGTGAATCTGATACTATGCTTCGATTATCCGGTAATGCGGATATTCTTACAGATGCGCTAGGTAATTCGAAAACTGCGTGGAAAGAAAACAGCGCATTGACCGACGAGGCTTCTAAACGATATGAAACATTTGAATCGCAATTAAAGATATTTAAAAATCAAATAAACGATATAGCTATTGACCTTGGCGGCCCGTTCATGAAAGCATTGAATGCTGGTCTTCAAGCTTCTAAGCCTTTTCTAAATAGTATCAAAGAAATGTCTAAAGCGTTTGCGGATGCAACACCAGAGACACAAAAGCTAGTTTTAAAATTAGCCGCAACTGCGCTGGCGTTTGGGCCTGTGACGATTGGTGTTGGCAAATTTGTTAGTGCGGGCGGAACGCTTATAAAAGCTACTGGGTCAATGGTGCAAGGCTTAGGCAATTTTGCAGTAAAAGCTAAACTAGCAAAAACAGGCACTGATGCCCTTGCTATTGGAACTGTTAACGCTGGAAAAGGAGCGAAAGTTGCATCAGTGGCAACGCGCGGTTTTGGTGCTTCGCTTGGAGCCACATTGGTCACTATGGGGCCATGGGTATTGGCGATTGGGGCAATTGGTTTAGCTGCTTACGGATTATACAAAGTCTTCGGTGACAACAATGCACGAAAATGGGGCGCAGATATAGGCGACGCGGCAGACAAATCGCTTAGCAAAGTGTCCCAATTTTCAGCAGAAGGCACCGTCGCAATGGAATCTTTTTCTACGGATATGTCAGGGAATGCTAAAATTGTAAAAACTGCATTTCAGGGCATGGCTGACGAGGTCAAAAAATCCGTTGATGATTCTATCAAAGCGTTAGAAGAGTCTTATAATAATCTCCCGGAAGAAGTAAAAACAATGTACAAAAAAACGCTTGATGAGGCAAAAAAAGACGGTGAAGAAAAGAAAAAGTTGGCTCAAACGCAAGCGGACTCAGCTATGAAGATTGTAGAAAATGCAGCTAAAAATGAACGTGATTTAACAGAGACTGAAAACAAGCGTCTTATTTCACTAGAAAAGAACCTTTTAAGTGAAAATGTAGAAGCGCTTAAACTGTCTAGCGACGAAGAGAAAAAAGTTAAAGCGGCTCTTTATCAAGATATTGAAAAAATGGATAGGAGTCAGCGTGTGAAAAGCGCGAATGCTCTATCTAAGTCGATGTCAGAACAGAAAAAAGCCTACGAAGAACAAAAAGAAAATGCAAAAGCGCTTTATGCGGAAGACGGTAATACTGAACGATACATGAGTACGCTAGATATTTTAGAGACGAAAAATAAAGCTGTTACGGAATCTATCGCGGTTCGTTGGGTAGAACTTGAAAGAGCCAGCGGAATTTCGGAGAGTGCAATAGAGGATGGACTTAAAAATTTCGGATTGTCGCTAGAAGATATAGAGCGTATTTCTAACGAGACAACTAAAAATACAGCTGACAATTTGGGGTTATTAGCAGATGAATCTTCTGATGCTAATGTCGCATGGAATGATTTAATACTAGACGATAAAACCGGGGAAGTAACAACAAATATTAATGATGTGATTTCGAAAGCTATGTCATCTGAAAAAGAATGGAAAAATCTACAATTCATTATAAAAGAAGCAGATTTAAATTCAAACGCAAAAGCAACTATACTCGATGCTGTAGCGCAATCCGGAAAATGGAATCAATTAAGCTTTGAAGAAAAAGAGATATTGATTGAATCAGATAGCACTCGCCAAATCGTTTTAGCACTTGAAGATAACAAAAAATGGAATAATTTAGACTATGAAGTAAAAAAAGCCATTTTGGAATCAAATACGCCGCAGAAGCTTGACGAGGTTTTAAAAAATTATGAATTATGGGATGAAATTCCATGGGACAGCAGCAAAAAAGAAGCTTTTTTAGAGACTAATGTAGACAACACAATGCAAGACGTAAAAAAGGGCTTTGCTGAGTGGGACAAGGCTATTCCAGGGCAAAAAAATTTGATAGTAGATAACAATGATGTATTGAATAAAATACTACAAAGTGAAACAGTTCTGGTGCAGTACAATAATCAAACAGTAGATTTAAAAGACTTATTTGCAAACAATAGCGATGTACTCAATAAAGTGAAGAAGGGTAACGACGTTATCGTTGAATACAACGGCAGAAAAATTAACTTAAAAGAACTTTATGCAAATAACCGAGATTTGTTTAATAAAGTAACAAGTGGTAAAAAAGTGTTATATGACTACAACGGTGTTCCTGTAAATCTAAAGTGGTTGAAAATGGAGACAAATGCCGGATCCGTCGCCTCTCAAGTGCAATCCGCAATAAATAATTGGCAAGAAATGTTAAATATGAGAAATAAAAAAATAATTGAAATCGCCTACAAGACAAACGGCAAAGCGCCATCTGGACCGCAAGGGCTAGCTACTGGTACAAATTTTCATAAAGGAGGATTAGCAGTAGTTAATGACGCACGTGGCGCTAATTATCAAGAATTAATCACTTTGCCAAACGGAAAAACTTTTTTACCATACGGCAGAAACGTAATGTTGAATTTAGCAAGAGGGACGAAAGTGTTGCGAGGTGATAAAACAGCTAAAATTTTGAATAAAGTACCTAAGTTTGCAAGTGGCACGACACGAGATTTGGTAAGTAAATCAAAAGCTGTCAACATAGCAAGTGCTATTAATTCTGCGACAGAGAACGCATCTTTAAGCAAAAAACAAACAGGAGTTAGCGATGAACAAAAGAGTAACAAAGTGTTGCTTTCTCAATTAAAAGAATTAGTAGAGCAGCTCATTGTCGTAGTTCAAAAACCAGTAATGCTCGGAACTGTTGAGTGCATGGTTTCGGAAGGCGTGTTATTCAAAACTATCGCAAGATTTGAAAAACAAAAGAATAGCGTTCAATCAAGAGGGATTAGAGGGGATTTAAATGTATAATAATTCAATTAACGAATTCGGATTTTCTTTTGCAGGCTCTCATTCGAGCTTATATAATTTGAAGATTATTGATATTCGACGCGTTGTCATACCTCCTAGTTCGGAAATAGTTCAGAATATTGAAGGGATGGACGGAGCGGTATATCAAGGAAACAACATCGGACAAAGACCATTCGAAATTGATGTAAAACTAGTTTCAAACACACACGAATCGCGCTTAGCAGATTTGCACGATATTTCTGACTGGTTGTGGTCGGATAAAGATAACGAATACTCTCTTATTTTTGACGACGAACCAGATTTGGAATGGTTTGCGCACGTGTCTAATATTAGTGAGGTTAATCGAACGAAAGCGAACGGCTTCTTTACCATCGCGTTTAATTGTTCTGATGTTTTGGGTTATATGGAAAAAGAAACGGTGCAAGTAGCTGTTAATCCATTTATTATTACACCGCGAGGAACTAGAAGAAGCAATCCTATCATTTCTATGATTCCATACGCAAATACGCGGAAGATAGCCGTGGTGCAGGACGAAGAAGACAGATGGGCATATTTAGGCGAAGATGTAGATCCGGAGACGGGGAACATCGGTGTAGATAAGTCTCCATTGGTTTATCAAGATGAATGCAACACACTTGCGCCATGGACAACATTATCATCTAGCAATATTCCGTTCGCTTTAGAAAATGGTTTTATTTATAATGACGCAAAAATGATTTCGAACCATACAGAGTTTCGAATTGGTTCAAAAAATGGAGCACAGTTTTGGGGCGGAAACGGAACTACGACAGAAAATTGGCATGGTGCGGCAGTTATGAAAATGATGGATGCTGAACTAGATAATTGGTCAGTTAAATTCGTCTGTCACAATTATACGTATTATCCACGAGCGAAAGGAAAGGTCGAGCTTTACCTCTTAGACAAAAACAAAAGTAAAATCGGAGTAATGACGCTTAAAAAAAATTCAGTGAAGTCAAGTGAGTTAATTTTAGAAGTGAAATTATTTTCTGGCTCTAAAAATACATTCGTTTACAGTGGCACGGGACCGACAAAAAAAGGAAAAACAGTTACTAAAACGGTCAGAGTAAAGCTGGGCGGAAAAATGGTAAAAGTGAAAGTGAAGGGGACAAACAAAACAAAAACAGAACAAGCGTGGAGCGATGTTAAAATAGCCGAAAGCACAACAACTTCAATGTTTAGCAATTTTTATGGTGAAATAATTCTGGAAAAACGAGGAAACAAGTTTACTTTGTTGGTAAATAAATATAACAAATCTCGTTCGCAGGATCCAAAGTTTACACCAATCCGCATTACTAAAACGTTAAATGATTACAAAGGGCTGTCGCTGTCCGGCGTTGCCTATTACAATGCAAAAATGGATATTTACGAAGATAATCCAAAACACGCAAAAGGATATTCGCAACAGGGTATGTCGATGTCTTTTTTAAGAGTCAATAAACTTTTTGAAAATACGCCGTCTGGGGTTGATTATGTAGCAAATTCGCGAGATGAAGTAAAATTTAACGCAGAAGACAAACACGTGTACATCAACGGTACAATACAACAAAAAAATTGGGCGATCGGAGGAGAGTTGCCAACTTTCGACGGCGGGCATGAAACGACACTAGCTTTTTCTCATTCTCCCTACGAGCAAATTTATGATGGAGCTAGTCACAATTTAATTCGTAACAGCACCTGGAAAGAAGGCAAAAAGTTTTGGACAAACGGCGATGCAAATGGCAATCCCTATCGAATTTCTAACCCAGAAGCCGACAAACCAGATAGTTCGATATTTAGTATTATGGCACATACTAATGCCGCTGCTCAAAACGCGTCGGATTTAATTTTTGTAGAAAAAGGAAAAGACTATTTGGTCTCTTGTGATGTGAGATTGACGAAAAACGATAAGTCTTCTGACATCTTTTTTTGCGTGCGAACGTTTCCGGATGAAGAGTATACAAATGCCGCAGCTGTTGCGACAAGTACGTTTTATATCCGTAAGTCTGATTACCCGAATTGGACAATCAATCAATGGTATAGACTTACATTTAGTTTTACAGCAGACGATAATTGGGTGCGCATCATTCCGTATAATTCAGATGTTATAAATGGAACAAGAGTGGATTATCGAGAAGTGAAAATGACCGATAATTTGACAGATATAATCTGGTCGCCTGCTCCCATCGAAACAGAATGTGCAGAGATTTATATAGAATATCGTCCGACGAGAGGGTGAATTGGTTGTATTTAATTTTAGATAATAGATTGCAGCAAGTCGGTGTTTTAGATAACGATAGACCGGCTTCTTGTAAATTTTATGATGATGTTGTTGTAACGCAATTAGCAGACGAATCCGGCAAAGTATGGTCAGATAATCTCACTATTTCAGCGAGTTACGGCTATCACGAAACGGATTATATAGTCGCTGGCAATCACATTTTAAAGCAAAAACGAAATGGAAAGTATTATATTTATCGCATTATTGAAGTGAGAGAGACTACCGCTGGGCAAACATTTGCAAAAACGGCCACTTGCGAAAATTTATTAATTTCTGATCTGAATCACACTGTATTAGATAACAAAAATTTGATTAACGCAACATCAGAGCAAATTTTCGAATATGCCCTTCAAAATTCTGGTTGGATTATTTCAGACAATGAATTTGCAGGCGATACTAAAAGTATTGACTTTACTGGTAGGAAAGAAGGTAGGGAGGCTTTCAGCGAAGCGGTCTCTCTATTTAACGTTGAAATAGATGCTTATGTAGAATTATCGGCAGGACAAATTACGAAGTGTGTTGATATAAAAAGAAAAATAGGCGATAACAATGGCGTTCGTATTGAATATGAAAAAAACGTTGTTGGCATGAGTCGCATCGAAAACGAAGAATCGTTTTATACCGCTTTAATCGTCGAAGGTGGCACACCAAGCGGAAAAGGTTCGCCAATTACTATAGCGAGCGTGAACGGCGGCAAAGATTATATTGTTAACGAAAATGCGAATGATCAATTTAACGACGGAAAAGAATATCGATTCGGCAAAGTGCAAAATGAAAAGATTTTCAACGCATCCGGATTACTTACTTGGGGAAAAGAGCAGTTAGAAAAAGCTAGTCGCCCTCTTTTTAATTACGAAATTGATATATCGCTTTTTAACGAAGATATTCAAATCGGCGACACTGTCCGTATTATCAACTTAGACATGTCGCCGGCACTAACCGTTATCGCTAGAATAATTTCTGTCACAGAGTCCGAAGCAAATCCGTCTGAAAACAAAGTGGTGGCCGGAGAATTTGTCACTGTGAAATCGGTGAAACCTTCTGATGTGTCTGCGCTCGAAGCGCTGATTTTTGAAACGCAGCGGGATATTGAAGAATCAAAAACATATAAAATCGAACTCGCTGGTGCTAATGTCATTAAATCTAGTCAACTGGAAACGCAAATCATCGCAAGAGTTTTTTCTGGAAAAGATAATATAACATCTAGCATAGCGCCAGCAAATTTCGTGTGGTCATTGTTCGATAAAGATGGGAATCATGTCGAATCGTGGGAAAGAGAATGGGCTGGAAAAGGCAATATGGTAACTATTCCAGCGTCGTTAATGGCTGGCGCGAGCATTTCTTGCACTGTTGTTGATGACGCGAGCGAGGTAATGCTTGTATCTGCGAAAGAAGAAGATGCCATATTACTTGCTGAATTAGGAGCTGGAACGGGCATTACGAACGTTATGCAATGCGCTGGAGTTGACTACGAGAGAGGCCACATTTACTGGACACAAGCGAGCAATTACGCAGGATATACAGAGTCGTTTATTTTGACTAGAACTGACTTGCGAGGAGTTTATATTGACTCCGTTCGATGTTTAGAAGGAGGACATGGGACAACGATAGGATTGGAATGGTCAGAACTTGAAAGCGAAATGTATATATGGACGCATTGGTTTACAGATGCTAAACACACTGCGAATGCAATAGTTAGATTTAAATATGTCGGGACTTCAACGCCAGCGCTGCTCACTTACGAAAAAACAGACTATAAATTAAATACTGGCACGACTTATTACAGAGTAACATATGATACTAAAAATAACTATGTTGTCCTTAGCGACGGCGGCGCCAATTTGGGGATTTCTATTTGTAATGTCAGCGATGTTTTGAAAGGGAAAATAACGCCGCTTTATCGCTGCTCTGGAAAAGAAATGGGTTTTAATATCGCGACAATGACATTACAAAGTACATGCGCGGCATTTCCTTATGCTTATTTAAGTTATGGCACTGGGATAACTGGCACTGATAGAAATACAGTTATATGTTACGACATGATAAACAAAGAAGTGATATATAAACTTGCTTTTACATTCGACAAGGGAACCATCGTTCCGACAGGTTCTGTGGCGGAAATGGAAGGCGCTTTTATATATTTTGACGGGAACGGAGTGCGAAATTTAAGTTGTAATTTCGGATTTGGTGAGCCGGGAAAGCGAGTAAATAGGATTTACAGAATAAGGGAGAAGGAGGTATTAGTTAGTGAGTAAAAATGTGTTAGGCACAGGATATTTAAGTTTGCAAGTGTTGAGCGATGGGATAACCACATCGGCAGCGCCCCCAGAAAATCCATCGGTTGGAACAGGTTGGCTGGATGCCAATTATTCTCCGGCGGTTTATAAATTTTGGAATGGAGTGGTTTGGGAAGTCGGGACAATCGACATCGCAGAAGCGGACCCAAAAGCTAGCGAGAAAATAGAGGAAGCTTTGGAAGAGGCGCGAAAAAAAAGTAAGACTATTTACTCGGAAACGCCGCCCGAAACGCCTAGCGAAGGCGATACTTGGTATTCATTGAATGCCGCTGGAAATGTGGGAGCTGTTAAGATTTGGAAGGAAGGGGAGTGGGTAGACAAAAAGTTCGATTTAACCGCATTAAGCATCGAAGAATTGCACGCAATTTCTATCTTTGGCGGAGTTATAAGTGGATCAGAGTTTTTGCACACGGTAAATCATCGAGATGAAGACGGAAATTTGTATTCTGGTGCCGTGAGAATGAATGACGATGGATTTACCTCTTCCACTTATCTACCAACGGGGTTGGGTTCTACTGTTTTGGAAAGCGTTATAAATACACTAGGCGGCTATAAAATAGCTCAAAAACTAATTGATGATAAAGGAGAAGGGGTTGCAAAAGATGCAATGCTAACAGCATCATCGTTGATTTTCAGTGAATCGGGAAATATTAAGCTTTCTATTGATGCAGATTCGTTTTATAAAACAAGCTGGAAAGATTTACCGCTTAACGCAGGATATTCTACAGCCGAATTTAATACACCTCAATATATGATTTTATGCATTTTTGGAATTAGAATTGTGTTTTTCCGTGGTCAAGTTCAAAAATCAACCGCATGGGCATCAGCTAATGCTTTTGCTTCTGTGCCTCTTGAGATACAGACAACAAGAACGGCGATGGCTTACGCGGCAACGAGCAAATCGACTGGTGGTCGAGTACATGCGTCTTCCGCCAATGCAATGAGTTTTATGCCCGTCGACACTAGCGTTACTTATTTTGCGTTAAATCAATTATTTTATGTTTTAGATTAAAGCCGAGCAAGGCTTATTTTTTATGGGGGATGATGAAAATGTATGATGGGCTAACAAAAGTTTTTGATTATGCTTTAGCGAAAGAAATGTTCTTCGCGGCGCTCTTTGTAGCGCTTTTTATAATCTTACTAATTATCACAAAAAGAATTTGGGATGATTCAAAAATTGTAAGAATAGAAATGAAAGAAGAACGCGAAAAAGTGGAGGAAGAACGGGAGAAGCGTAATAAGGAATCGAAAGAAGAGAGAGATAAATTTATAAGTACGATGAACGAACAACAGAGGCTAATGGATAGACAAAATGACATGATGAAACAGCAACAACAATCAATTGACAGTCTATCAAAATCAGTCGGTAAGTTAGCACATAAAGTAGATTTACTAGAACACAAAATAACGAAGTAAAGGATGATAGAAATGGAGTTTGGAAAAGAGTTACTAGTTTACATGACATTTTTAGTAGTTGTAACACCTGTGTTTGTTCAGGCGATTAAGAAGACGGAGTTAGTCCCGTCTAAGTGGCTTCCAACTGTGAGCATTCTTATCGGAGCTATCCTGGGCGCATTAGCAACGTTTTTAGATGGCTCTGGATCGCTTGCGACGATGATTTGGGCAGGTGCTTTAGCAGGAGCTGGCGGTACTGGATTATTTGAACAATTTACTAATCGAAGCAAAAAATATGGAGAGGATGAATAAAAAATGACAAGTTATTATCATAGTAGAAGTTTAGCGAATGTAAATAAGTTAGCAGACAATACAAAAGCGGCAGCTAGAAAATTGCTAGATTGGTCTGAAAGCAACGGGATTGAAGTATTAATCTACGAAACAATTAGAACGAAAGAACAACAAGCCGCAAATGTTAACAGCGGAGCGAGTCAAACAATGCGCTCTTATCATTTAATAGGACAAGCACTAGATTTCGTTATGGCGAAAGGTAACACGGTTGATTGGGGCGCTTATCGTTCAGACAAAGGCAAGAAATTTGTGGCAAAGGCCAAATCTTTAGGCTTTGAATGGGGTGGTGATTGGTCTGGATTTGTAGACAATCCACACCTTCAATTTAATTATAAAGGTTATGGAACTGATACTTTTGGAAAAGGAGCTAGTACTAGTAATTCTTCTAAACCAAGTGCAAACACAAACACGAACAGTCTAGGATTAGTAGATTATATGAATCTAAATAAACTGGATTCAAGCTTTGCGAATCGTAAAAAACTAGCGACAAGTTACGGAATTAAAAATTACAGTGGAACAGCAACGCAGAATACAACATTATTAGCGAAATTAAAAGCAGGAAAACCACACACACCAGCAAGCAAAAACACATACTACACAGAAAATCCTAAAAAAATCAAAACACTAGTACAATGTGATCTATACAATTCAGTAGACTTTACGGAGAAGCATAAAACAGGCGGAACATATCCGGCAGGCACTATCTTCACGATTACAGGAATGGCTAAAACAAAGGGCGGGACACCTCGCTTGAAGACGAAGAGCGGTTACTATCTCACTGCTAACACGAAGTTTGTTAAAAAGATTTAGTTTGTTGCCCTCGCTTTTTGCGGGGTTTTTTTGTTTTATAAACAAGATACTATTAGTTTGAAGTTTAATAATTGCCCTTTTATATAAAAAGGCAATTTAAATTTGATAAAAAGGTTGAAAAACTAAGCTTGCATACATTTTAGGTGCAGGCTCTTATGGCCCTTTTGGGTATTTAAGTTTCTCTAATTGGTGTAATAGAGAGAAGTATTGTAAATATTTTCTTCTGGATCATCAAAGGAAATTCAAGTTCAGATTACGTGAAAAAGTACGTTTGTCAAATTATGGAGAAATTAAAGACAACCAAACGGTAGAGGTAAAACTTGAAGCTTCTGCCAAAGCTGCCAAAAAATCTACACGCAAGAAAGGCAATAAGGTAAAGTATGATGGTTATGTGGATCGCGATGGTTTTATTTGGATTGGGATTCATACAAAATACGGCACTCGATACTATGTAAAGGCTCGTAATTCAAAAACAGGCAAGGCACTAGGAACGTTTAAATAACCAAAAAGCCCACTCTCGGTTGAGGGTGGGATAATTGTAGTTGTAAATGTACAGCTAGTAGTATAAAATCTATTAGAGACAAAGACTGTTAGTACAATAGAAAACGTTCTTTGTAGGAGGTTTGAAAATGAATGAAAAAACAGTAACGGATCAATGGGTCAGAAGGGAAATTGAGAAGCTAAACATTCCTTATGAAGAGCAAACTTCTAGTAATCCAGAAATCCGAAAAGCTCTAAAAGGGGCAAGTAAGCAAAATGGTAAGGGTGTAGGTAAACCAGAATTCATCTTTTTTTCAAATGGAAGATTAATTATTATTGAAGATAAGCTTGATTCTAGTCGATTAATTAAACCAGATCAAGGTGAAATAGATTTAACTTATCCGTCTACCAATTTATATGCTGTAAATGGTGCGGTTCATTATGCGAAACATATCGTAGAAAAAACAATACTTTTTGACGAAGTGATAGCAATTGGTATTTCTGGTAATAGAGAAATACAACCAATATTTGTTTACAAAAAGGAAAATAAGATTAGTATAAAAAAACTGAACAAATTACATAACCTATCAAGTTTTGCTCCTGATAAAATAGACGAATGGTATAGAGTTAATATTTTAGGCGAATTAACAAAAGAACAAAAAGAAATAATTGAATTGCAGGCTATCGCAAGTGAAATTCATGAAGATTTAAGGAACTATGGATCACTAGAAGGAGAAAATAAAGCAACCGTTGTGTCTGCTATATTGCTGGCCTTGCAAGACGATACGCAGGATTTATCAAAATCTTTAAAAGGAAGAACGGAAATTGAAAGTAGAGATGGCGATTTAATTTTAAGCGCTATAAATCGGTACCTCCAAAGAGTTAGACCAATTAGTAATGCAGAGCGCTGGAACGAGAAAATTAGCATTTTGAAAAACAAGTTTTCTTTTATTAAGACGAATCCATATCTTAACTCTGAAAATGCTTATTTAGGATGTACACCACTAAAATATTTCTTGATAAAACTAAAAGATAAAATTTTAGATCACTTTGATAAAAATACAGAATTTGATATATTGGGTCATTTTTATGGGGAATTTGTGAAATATGGTGGAAGCGATGGAAACCCCTTAGGAATAGTACTTACCCCTAGACACATAACGTCACTAATGGCAGAATTAATTGATATACGACCAAATGATAAAGTGTTAGACCCTGCATGTGGATCCGGGGCATTTCTAATTTCTGCAATGAATCGAATGCTTAATAATGCTGTAAGTGAAGAACAAAAAAATAGTATCAAGCAAAATCAACTTTTTGGAATAGAATTACAAGAAAAGTTATTTACTGTTGCGACAACTAATATGATTCTTCGCGGAGATGGAAAAAGTAATTTACAGCTTGCAGATATGTTTACGAAGTCTGGTAAAGAGATGCAAGATAAAGGAATTAATAAAATACTTTTTAATCCGCCTTACAGTCAGGCAAAGACTAAAGAACTAAGTCATCTAAGCGAGTTGAGCTTCATAAATCATGCGTTAGATATGTTGGTTGAAGAAGGGAAATTAGCGGTTATTGTACCTCAATCAACCATGATTGGTAAAACCAAAAAAGATAAAGAGTTTAAAAAAGAAATATTAAATAAGCATACCTTAGAATATGTCATTACACTAAATAAAAATACGTTTTATGGCATAGGAGTTAATCCATGTATAGCTGTATTTACAGCTCAAATTCCTCATCCTGAACGCAAACACGTGAGATTTTTTAATTTTGAAGATGACGGTTATGTTTTAAAGAAACACCTTGGACTTACTCCAGACGGAACTCTCCCAGAGGAAAAACGAAGATACTTATTAGATAATATCAAAGGTGATATTTATGATATGCAAAATGAATTTGTCATAAAATCAACAATAACTGCTGAAGATGAATGGTTGCACAGCTATTTTTACTTTAATGATAGTATTCCTGAACCAGAGGAGTTTGCTAGAACTGTACAGGACTATTTAGCTTTTAAATTTGATCAAACGATCCACGGAAGAGGCTATTTATTTGAGGATAATGAGGATGACATCTCAAAAAAATAGATCCCACTCTACCAAGCTTAGATAAGGTAGAGTGGGGAGAATTTAATACTCATGAAATTTTTGATATTCAAAATTCTAAACCTTATCACAAAAATGATTTGACTGAAAGTCAAAAAAGAGGAATTCCATACGTGACTAGGACATCTAGAAACAATGGATTAGAATGTCTAGTTCTACCAGATGATAATTTTTTTAGCTGTCCTAAAAATGTTGTTACATTTGGTGCAGAGTCCGTTTGTTTTTTTTCACAACCATATGAATTCATTACTGGTAATAAAATGTATTATTGCATTAGAAAAAATAGCACTGACTTGTCTATTGAACAATGCCTATTCTTACAAGTAGCATTTACAAGTTCTTTAGAAGGGACCGAATACGGATATGGGATAGGCTTGACTGGAACAAGATTATCTAAACGTAAAATCTATTTACCTCTATCAGATGACAAAATACCTAACTGGAAATATATGGAACAATATATTATAAATATAATGGCTGAAATCAGAGTCCCTAAGATAATACCAGTTGGCAACAGCGAAATTAATATAACACAAAAAAAATATAAATCATTTGCGATAGGAAATTTATTTAAAATAAAAAGAGGTAATTCTGGAGCAAAGAATACGCTCAAGCCAGGAAAGACACTTTTAATAGCTGCTCGAAAAATTCAAAATGGATTTGATAGTTTTGTAGAAAAGAGGAATTCTTCAACGGTGTTTTCAAATGCAATAGCTATTAATAATAATGGTGATGGAGGAGCTGGAATCGCTCATTATCATCCTTACGAATTTGTAGCAACCCAAGATGTTACGGTGTTAATTTCAAAAAATGAAATAGGGAAATTAAGTAAATTATATATTGCGCAAGCGATTACAAATCAAAGAAAAAATATGAGTTTTGGTTTCGGAAATAAATTAAATTCTAAAAAATTAGAAAAACTTCAAATCATGCTCCCTGTCACTGATGAAGGAACACCAGATTGGCAATTCATGGAAGACTATATTCGTTCTATTCCAAATTCTCATTTAATCTAACCCACCATTCGGTGGGCTTTTTTTATGCAAAAAAACACGCTAATACTATAGCGTAATAGTTTTTGTGTTTCAGCAAATTCGTGGCAAATTCGTGGCAAAACTTTTCTAAAACAATCTGAACTAAACAAAAATAAAAAAAGTTATCTGTTGCTAGAATGGCATTAAACAACCATTTAGAAACAGATAACCTTAGTTAAACAAAAACAAAAAACGGAGAAACGGGGATTCGAACCCCGGCGCGGCATACACCGCCTAACAGATTTCGAGTCTGTCCCCTTCAGCCGGACTTGGGTATTTCTCCTTTGTGACATAGAATGCCGACAAGAAGTATTGTATAATAAAATTAGCTAAAATACCAGTGTTTTTATAAAAAGGAGGAGTATACTTGGAAAGAAAATTAGAAGAGGAAGTAAATTTGCTTGAAAATAAAAAGTTAATTATAAATATGAATATTGCTGCGATTATTATTGTACTTGTGTTAACTGTTTTGGGAATTGTTTTTTCAGGTGGTTATGTGATTTCGAATGGATTTGAGGGTATTATTTGGCTTTTTTTAGGTTATTTTGTATCACTCATCATCCATGAAGCAGTACACGGGATTTTCTTTAAAGCGTTTCAACCATCAGGAAAAGTGAAATTCGGCTTTAAAAAGGGAATGGCATATGCGACAAGTCCAGGTTCATTTTATACGAAACCACAATTCTTTATTATTTCGATTGCTCCATTTGTGGTGCTTACAGGTTTGTTTTTGCTCCTTCGTTTTCTTGGTGTGAACGAAGCAGTTGTGTATTTAATATTTGCGCTACATACATCAGGATGTGTTGGTGATTTCTACTATTGTATTTTACTACTCAACAAACCAGCTGGAATAGTTGTAGAAGATACTGAAAAAGGGATTAATTTTTATTCGGAAGGTTAAGTTTGGTAACGATTTCAACAAAGTGGTAAAATAAGGATATACTTTTAGGAAGAGGTGCTTAATTTGAAACGAATAACAATTGGTAATAGTGCTTTAACAGCTTCTGAAGTTGCGCTAGGTTGTATGCGAATGGCTGATTTGAGCAAAACGGACGCGAATAAGGTGATTAATACAGCACTTGAAAATGGAATTGATTTTTTTGATCACGCAGATATTTATGGTGGCGGTAAATCAGAAGAAGTTTTTGCAAATGCGATTGATATGAATGCGACAGTTCGTGAAAAAATGATTCTTCAATCAAAATGTGGTATTCGTCAAGGATTCTTTGATTTTTCTAAAGAGCACATCATTTCCTCTGTGGAAGGTAGCTTAAAGCGCCTGAAAACAGATTACTTAGATACATTACTACTTCATCGCCCAGATACACTTTTTGAGCCAGAGGAAGTAGCTGCAGCTTTTACAGAATTAGAAAAAAGTGGTAAAGTTCGGCATTTTGGTGTAAGTAATCAAAATCCAGGACAAATTGAATTGCTAAAAAAATATGTGGAACAAGATTTAATTGCGAACCAACTACAATTTAGCATTATGCATACGGGAATGATTGATAGCGGGTTGAATGTAAATATGACCATTAACCCATCGATTGATCGTGATGGCGGTATCTTGGAATATAGCCGTTTGAACAACATGACAATCCAAGCTTGGTCTCCATTCCAATATGGCTTTTTTGAAGGGGTATTTTTAGATAATGATAAATTCCCTGAATTAAACCGTGTTATTGATAAAATTGCAGCAGAAAAAGGTGTAACAAACTCAGCAATTGCGGTTGCTTGGATTCAACGTCATCCAGCGAAATTCCAAACAGTTGTAGGAACTATGAATCCGGGACGCATTACAGATATTGCCAAAGCTTCTGATATAACACTTAGTCGTGAGGAATGGTACGAAATTTATCGTGCGGCAGGAAATCAACTACCATAATTGAAAATGACACTTGGGCGCTTTGCCCAAGTGTTTTTTTATGAAATGGAATGATAGTGAAATTCATTATCAATTAGATAAATATATTATCAATTACGTTGAAAGTATCTTTAGCAAGTGCTATAATATTAAGTGTAATAGAACTTTTATATATTTTTAAATTATAATAATTATTGTTTAATCTGTTTTTCGCAGTTGCGAAAGCAGATTTTTGTGTTTTTTAGGGTGTTAATAATGATTATCATTTAGAGAGGGTGAGTTTAATGAGAAATTGGATGAAGCGAAATTGGCAATTTGTGACAACTGGTATTAGTGGAATATTGATTTTGCTGGGATGGATGTTTGGTTCGGAACTTGGCGACTTTTGGACAGCGGTAATTTTTCTGAGTTCCTTTATTATTGGTGGTTTTGAACAAGCCAAAGAAGGTATTAAGGCGACACTTAAAACAAAAAAATTAAATGTGGAACTATTGATGGTTTTAGCAGCTATTGGCGCTTCAATTATTGGTTACTGGTTAGAAGGAGCTATCCTTATTTTTATTTTTTCCATTAGTGGTGCTTTAGAAACTTATACGACGAACAAAAGTAAACGTGAAATCACGAAATTAATGGCTTTTCAACCAGAACGTGCTTTTCGAATACTTTCAAATGGTGATTTAGAGGAAGTGGCAGCAAAAGATTTACATTTAGAAGATATGGTGCTCGTCCGCCCTGGTGAAAGTGTACCAATAGATGGGCAAATTATTCGAGGTTCTACCACTTTAAATGAAGCGGCAATTAATGGAGAATCTGTTCCAGCAGCAAAATCAGAAGGAGCAGAGGTATTTGGTGGAACGGTTAATGTAAGTAGTACAATTTCTATAAAAGTGACACAAACGTTTGATAATACAATTTTTAGTAAAATAATTCGTTTAGTAGAAACCGCACAAAGTGAACCTTCCAAAACTGCTCGCTTTATTGAACGTTTTGAAGATACGTATGTAAAAGCAGTATTACTATTTGTGTTGATTATGCTATTTTTACCTCATTATGCGCTCGGTTGGTCATGGATGGAAACTTTTTATCGTGCGATGGTCTTATTAACAGTAGCTTCTCCCTGTGCGTTAGTAGCATCTGTAACACCAGCAACATTAGCGGCAATATCTAATGGTGCAAGACATGGAATTTTATTTAAAGGTGGCGTGCATTTGGAAAATCTACGAGGAATTAAAGCTGTTGCCTTTGATAAAACTGGGACACTTACAAATGGAACACCACAACTTACAGATCGTATATTTGCAGAAAAAGTAGACCAACAACAGATTATTAATGTAGTTACGGCAATGGAACGCCAATCTTTACATCCATTAGCAGCGGCTCTTAGTTATGCTTTAGAATCAGAAACCACTGAAAAAATCACAACTATTGAAATAACAGATGTTCCTGGATGGGGCGTAACAGCAATGTATCAAGGAAAAAACTGGAAAATTGGAAAAGCTGATTTTATTGGAAAGATACCATCAGAAAAATTTTCAAAAACGGCATTTGAAGCATTAGCAAATGAGGGGAAAACGGTTGTTTATGTGGCATGTGAAGCAGACGTGGTAGCGATGTTTGCGCTGAAAGATACTTGCCGTCCTGAAGCAGTTCGTACAATTAAGGCGCTTCAAGCTAAAGGGATTAAAACAATTATGGTAACAGGGGACAATGAACAAACAGGTGCAGCAATTCAAGCTGAACTTGGAATGGATAAAGTAATTTCTGGTTGTTTGCCGGAAACAAAGGTAGATGTGTTAAAAGGGTTATCAGAGGAGTATGGCAGTGTAGCAATGGTAGGGGATGGCATTAATGATGCTCCTGCTCTAGCCCATGCAGCAGTTGGGATTGCAATGGGAGAGGGGACAGATATAGCAATGGAAACGGCGGATGTTGTTTTAATGAAAAACGACTTAGAAAAAATTCCATACGCCTATACACTCTCGGAAAAGCTATACAGAATTACCTGGCAAAATATTTGTTTTGCGATTGCAGTTATCTTAATGTTAATTACAGCGAATGTTTTCCAATTAATTAATTTGCCGTTTGGAGTTATTGGACATGAAGGAAGTACTATTTTAGTAATTTTAAATGGATTACGTCTGCTTAAAGGTTAATTAAACAACAATCAATAGTTGACTGCTTATCTATTCCTAGTCTAAGATAGATAAGCAGTTTCTTTTTGATTAAAACAGGGTATTACAAGATAGATTGGAGATGAGAGCATGAAGAGAATTAATTGGACACAATGGATAGCACTTTTTGTTTTTGCATCAATGGGAGTTTCGGTTATTTTTACTACATATGAAGTTTTTACGGCGCCAATTAAGCAACCAGCAACTGGGCCGAGCGTAACTTTACGAGGAGACTATCTGTTTTTATTATTTGAAATATTGCTAGGAATTCTTATTTTACTATTACCATCTATTATTTCACGACGCTTTAAATTTGAAATACCAGGACTTGTTTATATTTTATTTATCGTTTTTCTATATGGTTCGATTTATCTTGGAACTGTTCAAAAATTCTATTCAAATGTGCCGCACTGGGATAAAATTTTGCATACATTTAGTGGTGCAATGCTCGGCGCCATTGGTTTCTCATTTGTGAGTTTATTAAATTCCAATAGTAAAGTTGTAATGAAGTTAAAGCCGGGTTTTATTGCAGTTTTTGCTTTTTGTTTTGCAGTGACAATGGGAGCATTTTGGGAAGTGTATGAGTATACCTTTGATGGCATAATGGATTTAAATATGCAAAGGTATAATTTATCTAATGGAACACCGCTGACTGGAAGAGCCGTCCTTCAAGACACAATGAGCGATATTATTGTCGATATTGTTGGGGCACTTATCATTGTGATTATCGGCTATTTCGCTTTAAAAAAAGGTCGACCATGGATGGAACATTTTGAATTTAAACGAAAAAATTGGAAAAAAGCACCGAAAAATAAATAATGAAATTTGATTCGTTCTTATGAGCGAATCTTTTTTTATAATTAGATGCACAAAATTGCTAACAACTTTGGGACTGGGAAACGGTTGACGGCTACTTAAAACTTTTCTAAACTGATATTAAGAGGCAAATTTTAAAGGAGTGAGGAAATGTTTTTAGACACAGGAAATTTAGAGGAAATAAAGAAAGCGCTTCAATTTTCGTTTTTTGAAGGTGTCACCACCAATCCAACTATTTTGCTAAAAGAAAAACAGCTAAGAACAATACATATTGCGCAAATTCCCGCAAAAATAGTATTCGTCCAAGCAGCGGGATTAACAGAAGAAGAAATTTGGGAAGATGTTTTACGGATTCAAAAAATGGATCCAGCTGAAGGAACTAAAATTGGTTTAAAAATACCCGCTCATGAAGCCGGCATTAAAGTGATTATGAAAGTTCGCGCTCAGTTTCCACAAGCTATTATTCTAGCAACTGCGATTTTTTCATCAGAGCAAGGATATGTTGCAGCACTTGCAGGGGCTGATTATCTAGCGCCTTACTACAATCGTATGGAGGTAAGTGGGTTAGATGCAGCCAAAACAATAGAAGAATTGCGTTATATTTTAGATTTACAAAACTTGCAAACAGTGAAAATAATGGGAGCAAGTTTTAAAAATAGTCGGCAAATTATGCAAGCCCTGGCAAGTGGAGCGGATACGGTAACAATTGGTTATGATTTGTTCTTACAAATGATGAATAAACCACTTGCTCTTGAAAGCATTAAGAAATTTAACGAGCATAACGACGCCTTACCTAAATAATAAAAAGGAAGTATCCGTGTTTTTATGGATACTTCCTTTTTTAGTTATTTATCTTCATCACGTAATGGCAAATTGTTTACATAACTATCTGAGTACTGCAAGAGTTTCCGACTAGCATCAAATTTTTTCTTTACTTCAGTGGATAATTCTATGTTAGTTCCATCGTAATTAGTTGCTGCACCAGTTTCAAAGCTTTCATCCGGTTTGTACATATATGAGTCTGTAAAGTAACTTCCTTCTGGCATTGTGTAACGTTCAGGAACATAATTATTAGGGGTGTTTAAAATATCATCACCAAACATAATTTGGTTACCAGTATTAATGCCTAGTAAATTCATCACAGTTGGCATAATGTCTACCTCACCACCAACAGTCTTGATTTCTCCGGGATTTTCCATTCCAGGATAATGTAGAAAGAAAGGAATACGGTAATCATCAGCTGGATCGGCTTTTAGCTCAGTGGAACGATTAACGTATTTTTTTTGCTCTTCAGGAAGTTGATCGGTTTTGATAATATGATGATCTCCATAAAAAACAACAACTGAATCGTCCCAAATGCCACTATCTTTCAATTTCTGAATAAAAGCACCAAGTTGTTTGTCTGCATAATGCACCGCTTCAAAATAATTACCAAGCTCCGTATCTTTTAAATCGCTAGGTAAATCAATTTCCTGCTTGTCTTCCGGAATTTCAAATGGCATATGACTACTTACACTTACTAATTGGGCATAAAATTTTTGGTTGTCTTTATACTGCTTTTCTAAAATAGGAAAGGCTTTATTATAAAGCACTTCATCACTTGGCGAAAAGCCAATAACGTCTTCATCCCCAAAGAATTTTCTATCGTAAAATTTATCAAAACCTACAGCTGGATAAAATTCATCACGATTGTAGAAACTAGCATCATTTGTATGGAATGTTTCCGTTGCATAATCATTTTTGCCTAACAAACGAGGCATTGATGGTATTATTCTGTCGCCGTATGTTTGTGTATTAGTGTAATATCCGCTTGGGAATGTGGATGTATAAACAGACCATTCAGCATCTGCTGTATTTGATTTTGAAACTGTTTGGAAAAATTTATTGGAATACATGGTTTCCTTTTCTAAGCTGTCTAATGTTGGTGTGATGGATTGGCCATTGATTTCGATATTTGTTAAATTACGTTGAAGAGATTCTAGTTGGACGATAATGAGATTTTTATCTTTGGCTACACCGAAATAATCGGGGTTTTCTACTAGTTTAACACCTTTAATATCGCGAACATTTTGTGCTGTAATATCAGCTGCTTTTACATGATCAGAACCAGTAAGAGCAGTACTAATATTAAAAGTAAAAATCCCCATTCGTTTAGCTCGTTTGGAGTCGCTAATGATATTTTGTTGCATCATATAATAAGTAAACCCACTAAGAATCAGTAAAATACTAATAAATGATACGCCATATACACGGCTAGTTATTCGGAATGAAGGGAAGGTATGGCCTTTTTTAATACTTAAATAAAGGATTATTGGAAGTAAGACAATATCAAGAATATACAACCAGTCTGTTCCGCTTAAAAGGCTTGTAGCGCTTGTTTTTACTACGCCAACTTCACCAATAAGGGAGAAACTATGATAAGTTGGGATTTCATTATAAAAACGAGCATATAAAACGCAAACGAGCATTAAAATCCCGACAAATAATGACATTCCTGCATACCAATAAATGTGCGAACGAATCGGAGCAAATAAATGTATCAGACCAAGAAGTACTACAATGAAAAGTAAGTCTATCCCGAGTGCCAAAAAATTTGGGTCTTTAAAAATTTGAAAATAGGCAAAGGTAAACTTACCAACAATTAATAAAAAATAAAATAAAATCACATGAATTCCTCTTTCTAGCATGCTTTGTGGTAAATACGCACAAATCCATTCTTTCTAATTTTAGCTTATGCAAGCGCACAGTGCAAATCATGAAAGAGTATTTAGATATATTTAGGTATTAGGTTCTATTTTATTACAGAATCTTTATTTTTTGTATCTTTCTTCACAAATCTATTGACCTTTAAAGCGTAAAAGTATACTATGTGGAAAGACTGTAAAAAGGTAGGAGAAATTATGAATTACTTATTTAGAAAAAAACCCTTAAATGATTTACTGCATAATAAAAGTGATAGTAAACATTTAAAGCAAACACTTGGACCATTTGATTTAACATTGCTCGGAGTTGGAGCGATTGTTGGGACAGGTATATTTATTTTACCAGGGACAGTAGCTGCAAAAAGTGCGGGCCCTGCCATTATCTTTTCATTTATCATTGCTGCAATTGTTTGTGCGATTGCTGCAATGTGTTATTCGGAATTTGCATCTAGTGTACCTGTTGCTGGTAGTGCTTATACGTATGGCTATGTAGTTTTTGGTGAATTGATTGGCTGGTTACTGGGGTGGGCGCTAATACTAGAATATGGACTTGCTGTAGCTTCTGTTGCAAGTGGTTGGTCCTCTTATTTAAACGCACTACTTTCAGGATTCCATCTTTCAATTCCAAAAATAGTTTCAGGTCCATTTAATCCAGCAGCAGGAACATTTATTAATTTACCTGCAATTATTATTGTAATGGTTATTGGTTTTTTACTAACATTAGGCATAAAAGAGTCAACCCGAGTTAATACAATTATGGTGGCAATTAAAGTTGGCGTAATTTTATTATTTTTAGTTGTAGGTGTATTTTATGTTAAGCCAGATAATTGGCAGCCATTTATGCCGTTTGGAATGAGCGGTGTAATGAATGGAGCGGCATTAGTATTTTTTGCCTATTTAGGTTTTGATGCCGTATCGTCAGCTGCCGAGGAAGTGAAAAATCCGCAACGAACGATGCCAATTGGAATTATTGGTTCCTTACTAATTTGTACCATTTTATATATTGCTGTATCTGCGGTTTTAACAGGAATAGTTCCTTATACAGAATTAAATGTAACCGATCCAGTAGCCTATGCTTTACAAGTAATTCATCAAGATTGGGTGGCGGGAATAGTCTCGCTTGGAGCAGTTGTTGGTATGATTACAGTAATTTTGGTGATGAGTTACGGAGCAACAAGATTAATCTATGCAATGGGACGTGACGGTTTACTCCCAAAAGTATTAGCTGAAATTAATGAAAAACATCAAACTCCAGTTAAAAATACCTGGATATTCGCAGTAATTGTAGCGATTATTAGCGGATTAGTGCCGCTTGATAAATTAGCAGAACTCGTAAATATCGGAACATTGCTTGCTTTTATGATGGTATCAATTGGAATTATCTTCTTACGTAAAAATAAATCAATTCAGCAAAGTGGGTTTAAAGTACCGTTTTATCCTGTATTACCAATTGTATCCTTCTTACTATGTGCATTTTTAATTAGTCGTTTATCCGTGCATACTTGGATTCTTTGTAGTATCTGGTTTGTTATTGGCTTAGTTGTCTATTTTAGTTATGGTAGAAAACATAGTGAATTATCAGGAAAGTAACTTACTTACTTTTCGTAAGTCGTTTTATTGGAAAAGGAATGTTTCTTGTGTTGTAATGGAGATATTACAATAAAAGGAGCGTTTTATATGGAGAAAATAAATGAGATGATGCGGCTTGGTGAAGTAGTATTGAATGTAGGTCATTTAGAGGAGATGACGGGTTTTTATCAGGAAGTTATTGGTTTAAAAGTGCTTGAACAGAATGAACAAGTAGTTCGGCTTGGCGTAAGTGGAACAAATGAGGCACTACTTGTTTTACGCAAAATAGAGAATGCGGTAGTTCCAGAAGTTCCTCGGATTGGTTTATATCACACAGCATTTCTTTTACCAACTAGAGAAAGCTTGGCAAATGTATTGGCACATTTAATTAATTCGGGCTATCCAATTGATGGGGCTGGCGATCATGCTTTTAGTGAGGCGCTCTATTTACATGATATTGAAGGGAATGGCATTGAAATTTATGCTGATCGAAATAAGCAGGATTGGATGCGTGATGCACAAGGTAATTTGCCAATGGTAACGGAGGAAGTAGATGTCGATGGTTTACTACAGATAGTTTCTGAAAAAAGATTTACTGGGATGCCAGCGGGTACTAAAATTGGTCATGTACATTTACAAGTTGCTAATGTTGATGAGGCGGAAAATTTTTATCGCAGTGCACTTGGAATGAACTTAACAACAGCCATTCCATCAGCTCGTTTTTTTGCGGCAGGGGATTATCATCATCATATTGGAACTAATATGTGGGCTGGTCAAAATATACAAAGTTTGCGAAACCAAGAAGTTGGGCTTGCTTGGTTTACGATAGTAACATCAAATAAAGAAGCCATTACCAAGCAATTAGAAGCGCAAGGGTATCAAGTAAGCCGTTTTGAACATACTATCTCTGTTATAGATTCAAATGGGATTATGATTCATTTTAAATAAAAAAAAACTGTTTAAGCGAAATGTGCGCTTAAACAGTTTTTTGATGCGATAATAAGGGAAAGGTACAGTTAGTTATTATTTTTAATGTCTTCGTTGCATCGTTTTTTTAAGAAGCCAGTTGCTTGACTGGAAAATTGTTTGGAGAATTAGGAAGATGCCAATCCCAAGATTTAAGTAAGAAAGAGCTATAGCGGCATTGTCCGGAAATGCGCTTTGTACAGCAATAAAAGTTATAAAGAAACCGCTGTTTGCACAAAATGCTATCCAAAACCAAGATAAACCACTAAGTTTACTTACTACAAAAGAAAGACCAGACACAATTGCAGCTAAAGCAAGTCCCGTTATTATCATCGACATAAATTCCATTTTTATCGCTCCTTTGTCACAAATGAATTATTATTAATAATAATGTAACATAAATGAAATATATTGTAAAGAGAGGAGACTTATAGATGATTGAATTTTTTAAAACAACGAATGAAAAAATGGAACAACTTTCCGCTATAGAAGAAGGTTGCTGGATTAAAGTAACAAATCCGTCCGAAGATGAGATTGGGCGTTTAAGTAAAGAAATGGACGTTCCGAAGCCATACATATTAGATGCACTTGATTCAGAAGAGCGCTCTAGAATAGAATTAAAACGAGCCGAACAAGATATAAGACATTCATTAGTAATTGTGGATTGCCCTTATGAATCGGAGGATGAGTTGGGCTATGCAATGTATGAAACACTCCCAATTGGTATTGTTTTAACAACAAATCATCTTGTCACCATTTCCTTACGAGACTTACCAATTTTGCAGGATATCCGTTCAATGAAGTTGGAGCTTTATGATACAACCAACCATAAGCAATTTTTGTTAAAATTATTATATGCTGTATCCTATTATTACCTCAAATATTTAAATCAAATCATTAAACAAACAAATAATTTAGAACTACAGATTAAAAAATCAATGAAAAACGAACAGTTATATGCATTTATGGCCGTTCAAAAAAGTTTGGTTTTTTTTGCAACAGCACTGCAATCCAATAAAGCAATCCTAGATAAAATGGAAGATGTAGAACATTTTATGCAACAAGAGGAGAATCATGATTTACTAAGAGATGTCATTATCGAAAATAAACAAGCAATTGCAATGACAGATACATATACTCAAATTATTAGCGGAATGTCAGATGTGTTTTCCTCGGTGATTTCTAATAATCTAAATATAGTTATGAAATTTTTAACTTCTTTTACGATTATTTTATCGCTACCTACCATTGTGGCAAGCATTTACGGGATGAATATTAAATTACCTTTTATGAATAATGAACATGCTTTTGCATTGATTTTACTATTTACGTTATTTATTACGACGGGAGTAACAGTAATTTTTTGGCGAAGAAAATACTTTTAAACATAGAAAACGGGGGAACAACTATGGAAAAACAAACATATGAAAGACTTGCATATTATACTATCAAAGAAAAAATTCTCAGTGGGAAGCTACATGTCGGACAACATATTTCAGAAGCAGGTATTGCAAAAGAACTATCTATTAGTCGGACACCTGTTAGAAAAGCAATTGCTATTTTGGTTTCAGAAGAGTTGATAGAGTATGAGCTTAATCGTGGTGCGATTGTAATTGAAAGTAGCATGAGCGCTGGTCGATTTATTGAATTACTAGAAATGGGAGAAATTCTTATCATTCAAACAATCGAAAAATGTAAAAATAAAAACTTGACCTATAAACCGGAAAAAGGCGACGCAATACTAAATGAAATGAGACAAATTGGTAAAGAAGATGATGGTGATATGTATTTAACATTACTCAGCAAATGGTTACTCCAATTTGTGTCACAATTAGCAAATATTTATGCAGAAGATATGGTTCGAAAAATGAAACGCGATTTTTTTAATAAAGCGCAAAAAGATATTAAGATGATTCCTGTCCTTTTAGAAGAAGAGACGCTAGAGTGCATTGATCAATTGTCCAATTTTATGGTGGCAAAAGAGCACGAAAAAGCAAAAGAAGTAGTGAATAAACTAATGAATTTATATATTATTCGTACTTTTAGATAGATTTTATAAATAGGGGGGCTTTTGATGCGGAAAGTATATGAAATTTTTATTTTAGACTGGCGCCGCTTATTTAAAGCGCCTTTAGCATTGTTATTAGTAATAGCATTGATTATTTTACCGTCATTATATGCATGGTTTAATATTGAAGCACTGTGGGATCCTTATTCTAATACTTCTGGAATAAAGGTAGCAGTTTCAATTGATGACGAGGGGGCAGAAGTAGATGTCCCAGGTCAAAAGCCAGAACAAATTAATGTCGGAAATCAACTGAAAGAAACACTTGAAAAAAATGATAAATTAGGTTGGACCTTTGTAAGTGAAAAGGAAGCAGAAAAAGGTGTAAAAAGCGGGAAGTACTATGCAGCAATACATATTCCAAAAGATTTTTCTGCAGATATGGTCTCAGTTGTAAGTGATAATGTTAAAAAGCCGACAATTGATTACTCTGTTAATGAAAAAATTAATGCCATCGCACCAAAAATGACAGAAAGTGGAGCGACGACCATTGTAAACCAAATTAGTTCAGAATTTGTTGGAACTGTTAGTAAAGCTGTTTTAGAAGAGTTTAATCAAGCCGGAATTGACCTCGAAAATGAGTTGCCGACAATTCGACATTTAAAAACAAAAGTATTTCAAGTACAAGATTCTTTGCCAGAAATAAAAAAAATGGGAGCAGAAGCAGTCAAAATCGAAGCCAAACTTCCAGAATTAAAAGCCAAAGCGAATCAGGTTGTAGAGTTAAATAAAAAAATTCCAGAACTTAATCAAGCAACTGAAAATGTATTATTAGTCGAGCAACAATTGCCGAAAATCGATCAACTCGGAGCGGATATTTTAGTTCTTCAGCAGAAAATCCCGGAAATAAAACAAATCGCATCCTCCGTAAAAGAGGTAGATGAAAACTTTGGAACAATTAAAAAATCAGTGAACGATGCGGTAGATGAGTCAGGAAAAGCACTTGATGTAATTAACGGAGCAATGGAAGCTATACCTACTGTCCAAAATATTGCTCAAAATAGTAATGGATACGTGAATAAAGTATCCGATTTTGCTAATGAAATCAATCATTCATTTGATACTTTAGCGCCTGCAATAAAGCAAAATCTAACTTTAATGAAGCAAATGGCAGATAATGTTTATCAAATAACGGAAGCAATCAAAAATGGCTCTATTAGTACAGATCAAGCAATGACAGAGTTAAATAAAATGGAACAAGATATAGATTCATTACAACAAATGATTACCCAACAAACAGCAACATTAGAAAGTTTAAATGAAACTTTGCCGAACAAACCATTTACTGATTTGATTACAAACCTTAAAACCATTAACTCCGATTTAACTACACAAAAAGAAACGATTACAAAAGTTCGCACACAGCTCGAAAATGGCGAACAACCATCTAAGGAACTATTGAACACACTGAATACACAAGCGAAAACTATTAGCGAGAAATTGCAACAAATTTTAAATAGCTATGATGCAGAAATTGTTCCAAAAGTTAAAACCGGTCTCAATCAAATTCAAGGTGACTTAGCAGATAGTCAAAAATTGCTTCAAAACCTACAAGCGAAAATTCCAGAAATTAGCCAGGTATTACAAGACTCTAAAAAAACACTTCAAACTGGTCAAACTTATTTAAAAGAATTCCAGTCACGCATACCAGAAATTCAAAAAACGTTAGATGAAACAACGGAAGTGATTGATACTAAACTTAATACAATAATTGCAGGTATTAACGAAGCAGCTACTTTTTATCAAAATGATTATCCAAATGTAAAAGCAAATATTAAAAAAGCGGCTGATTTTATTCGAAATGATTTGCCAGGATTGGAAAAAGAAATCGACCAAGCTTCCAATCTTATTCAAGAAAAAATGCCGGAATTTGAAAAAGCGATTACGATTGCAGCTAATTTATCCCGTGAAGAATTACCAGAATTTGAAACCGCGATTAACAAAGCTGCAAATAAGATAACCGATTTTGATAAAAATTATGATTTGCAAAATATTATTAAAATGCTCCGAAATGATGCGGATAAGGATAGTTCTTTCATAGCGAATCCTGTTAATTTAAAGGAAACTAGTTACTATCCAATTCCTAATTATGGTTCGGCGAGCTCTCCTTTTTATACTGCACTTTGTTTATGGGTTGGAGCTTTGCTACTTATCTCCTTGCTTCGAGTTGATGTAGAAGTACCAGCAGGAATATTTAGTCATTATCATCGTTATTTTGGTCGATTGCTTACTTTCCTATCAATTGGACTTATGCAAGCTTTAATCGTTACGCTAGGTAATATTTTCTTACTTGATGTTTCTATTGCTGAACCATTGCTACATGTACTCTTTAGCATGTTCATTAGTGTTGTCTTTATGACGATTGTGTATACGTTAGTGTCGTTATTCAATAATGTCGGAAAAGGAATTGCGATTATTCTCTTAGTTTTACAAATATCGGGAGCAGGCGGGAACTTTCCGATTCAAGTTTCACCACCATTTTTCCAAGCGATTTATCCTTATTTACCATTTACTTATGCGGTAAGTTTAATTCGAGAAAGTGTGGGTGGGCTTTATATGCCAACTGTTTGGATAGATATGGCTGTTCTTAGCGGTTTTGCCATTTTATTCATCGGATTTGGTGTATTGCTGAAAAAACCACTCGATAAAATTATTCCAAAACTATCCAAAAAGGCAAAACAAAGCAAGTTAATTCATTAAAAATAGTTTTATGATATAATTACGAGCAACGAGGGGGCCTACAAATGGTAGCAAACAAATATAAAACACTCGAAAAGATGGTTTATGACCGACTTTTAATAAAAATTAAAAATGGAGAATTGACTCCTAATCAACATTTGGCAGAAGAAAAGCTGGCTGCTGAATTTGGTGTAAGTCGCTCTCCGTTTCGAAAAACGATTGCAACACTTGCTGCTCAAGGGATTGTTACTTATCATGAAAATAGCGGCGCAGTCTTAAATGATGTTTTAATTGACTCTAAACGATATGTACAATTAATGGAAACGATTAGTATTTTAGTAGATGCAGCTATTGTGAAGGTGGCGCATTTTGGCTTGATTATGGATTTGGAAAAGCTCAATGAACGTCTTCAAGAGATGGAACGCTATTCCTATTTAACGGATTTAGAAAATTATTTTGATGCACATCATCGTTTTATTCTTGGTTTAATTAGTTTTGCTGATAATCCATATCAAATCACTATCGCAAAACAAATTTTCTTTCAAATTATCTCTTTTTCTGATGGAATTCATATTTTTAAATCAGTCGAGATACGTGAATGGACAAATAAAAAAAGCAGTGAAATATACGAACAACTCGTAAAGGAAGATTTAGAAACAGCAAGAAAAACAATCAAAGCCATGTTTGCTGAGTTAATAATTCAAGCATACCGATAAAAAAACTTCCACCTATCTATTAGTTAGATAAGTGGAAGTTTTTTTGGTATAAATTAAATCCATTTTGTTTTCCTATAAATTGAAAATTATAGCTGCGATACATTTGATTAAGTCTCTCATTTGTTTCAATACAATCCAAACGAACTAACGAAATATGACTCGATATAGCAAGCTTTTCGGACCAATTAATCATTTGCTTACTCAAAGAAATACCACTAAACTCTCGGGAAACCATGATGCGATGCAGATAAAAAGCAGTTTCATCAGCTAATTCTCCCCATAATTCTGAATCCCAATCGCTAGGTGTTTGGCGAATAATCATGACACCAGCAAGTAAACCTTCATATGTTTCAAAAAGAGCTACTTCACCAAGTTCAATGCGCTCTTCTATATGATGGACATCATGGCCTTCTAAAATATCATTCCACTGGCTAGAACCCGATTCTTTTAGCCAGCGAGCAGTATTTAACATCAATTCATTTATTTTTAAGCGATCATTTGGCAAAGCAAAGCGGACTAGAAAATCCAGTCCGCCAGCAGAAATGTTATTTTGGTTCATTTTCATCTTTTGGAGCTTCGGGTTCTTTGGTTGTTTCAGGTCCAAAACCTTCTGGATGAGTATCGTCAGCAAATGGATCTTCTTCGGATTTTGCGAATGGATCCACCACTTCTTCTTCCACAATCACGGTTTCGTCTGTGTAAGTTGCTTCGTTTGCTGCATATAAATCATCATAAAATACAGCTACAGAAGTGATAAAATATGGATACACATATAGCGAAATTCCTAAAGAGATTACCCAAGAAGCTAAGATAAGTACGAGACCACCAAATGTAGCTCCGGCAGCAAGTGCATTAATAATTTCAGTAGGATCAGTTGTATTATAAGAGATAGAAGCCATACCGCCAGCAATAATAATACCGCCAACAATCCCAACCGCAATTGGAATTAAATACCAAAGTAAAAAGGTAAGAGAAAGCCCAAATAGTCTACCTTTATGTCCATTCATCATATGGCGGCTTTCTGTGATTGCATCTAAAGCGGAGATATTTGGATTATCTCGTAAAATAAAGAATGTTTGTGAATAGGAATAAGCTTTAATAATACCTGGTACAATTAAAAGTAAACTCCATAAAAATGTAAAGATACAGATTAGCAAGTAAGCCAAGAAAGTACGCCCAAATTCTTTAAAACCACTAAACATGTAGGCAACATCAGGTAGTTCCTTCCTACTAATTGCTAGGTATACCCAAGAAACCCCAACGTATAAAGGTCCTGTAAGTAAAATTAACGCAATCCAACCAATAAATGGAATCCAACCTAATATGCCACTCGCAATAGTTTCAAGCAACCAAGCAAGGACAAATATTCCAATGGCAATTCCCCAGTTGCCACGAAGCGACTCTTTAGCTGTCTGTTTTACTTGTGAAATAGTCATCATAATGAAAACTCCTTTTTAAATTTATTTTAAGTATAATAGCAAAAATACCTATTACTAAAATAGCATACTTCTTAGGAGTAATACAGTATTTTGAAGTGTTTCATTTTTTTTATTAAAATAGGTGTAAGTTGCTTCTTTTTGGGGAAAAGGTTAGATGGTATGATTAATTTGGAGGTGGCGAAATGGCCAAAGAGAACTTAAGAGAACTAGAAGATCGGTTAATTGATTTACGACGAGAATATCAAGAAGTACTTAGTGAAACAAAAGATTTTGAAGACCCACAACTCCAAAATGGACCGATTAATGCTGCAGAAGTAAGATTAAGTGCATTACGTCACGAAATTTCGGAAGTGGAGAAAAAAATTAAAAAAGTAGAAGGTAGTACCAAATAGGGAAATAGCGTCCTTTTGCTAATAAGAATTAGCGAAAGGATATTTCTTTTTATGTGAATTTGGAGGAATGAATATGAAGCCAATTTTTGCAGTAGGGGATGTACACGGAGAAATTACATTATTAGATGAGCTTTTAGAGAACTGGGATGAGCAGCGTGAACGACTCTTGTTTGTTGGAGATTTAATTGATCGCGGCGAAAATCCAGCAGCAGTTCTTCGGCGAGTAAAAGAGCTAGTGGATAATTCAGAAGCGATTGTTTTAAAAGGCAATCATGAACAAATGTTACTGGATTGGTTAGAAAATCCCTCTGAGAAAATGCACTACTATTTGAGTCAAGGTGGTATGGAAACAATTCAATCCCTTATTTCTGATTCGCTTGATAAAAAAACAACACCAGAAGGACTAGCGGAAAGAATTAAATTGGAGTCTTCGGAGCTCATTGAATTTATCCAAAACTTACCTCTTTATTATGAAGAAGGGAAGTATGTTTTTGTCCATGCAGGCGTAGATTTTTCTAAAGAAGATTGGCATGATACAGAACAACGAGATTTTTACTGGATTCGAGAACCATTTTTATTTGGAGAAAATAAGACGGGGCAAGTATTTATTTTTGGACATACCCCAGTACAAAATTTACATAAAGATGGAAGCGCAGGTATCTGGGTTTCTAGCGATAAAACAAGGCTTGATATCGATGGTGGGGCTGTTTTTGGCGGCGAACTTCATGGAGTTGTTGTAGAAGAAAAAGTCATCACCAAAAGTTTTACTGTGAAAAAATAAGCGTTCAAAATGCTTCTTTCTTTTGAGAAGCATTTGAACGCTTATTTTTTTAATAATATGGTGCCATGAAAAGATAGACTAAAACTCCGGTTAAACTCACATATAACCAAATTGGCATCGTCCAACGAACAATTTTTTTATGTTTAGTGACTTGCATTGTCCAGCCCCAAACAAGTGCGAATAGCGCGAGTGGAACAACAATAGCAGCTAAGAAACTATGTGTAATTAAGATAAAGAAGTAAATCGGACGGATAATGCCAGTTCCACCAAAAGTAGATGTTTCGGCGGATAAGTAATGGAACGTTAAGTAAGATACTAAGAAGAGCAATGTGGATGTAAATGCTGCAAGAATAAACCCACGATGCATATTAATATTTTTCTTTTTTATAATCGCCCAAAGTGCAATAATTAAAAATACAAAGGTAAAACTATTAAAGATGGCATTCATTCTTGGGAAAATCGTAATATCAAAATGCACGGCTCCCTGATAGCCAATCGGTGAAAAGAAGAGTAGTAAAATCACCACAACCGCAATAAAAGAAATAATCATTATCGGCCAAAAATAGTTTTTTTCTGATGTCGGTTTTGTAAGTTTTTCTTTATTTTGTTCCATGAAAAAAATAGCCCCCTAAATAAAAAATTGCTGTACACATTCATTATACATGACGAACATATCGGATGCGAAAAATTGAACTTTTTAAGGTATAATGATGGGGAAAGGGTGTTTCTAATGGCAATAATTGCGCGAGAATTAACGAAAGCAGAAGAATCGGAAATCATTCGTTTGAAAGAAGAGGGCGAAATTATGCTCCAAACGGACGGTACTCCAGAAGAGCGTGTTCAGAAAATTGTAGATTACTTGAAAAATACCTCGCCAGATCCTGAGTTAGCAGAAGAGCAAGGTTATATGTTGGGTTCTTTATACGGTGAGGCTGCGCGAGAAAAATATGGATGGAAATGGTTATTTGTTTCCGAAAATGATTTGGAAGGTTATGCGATTACATCGAAGGAACACGGCTACACTTTTATGGTACATGATTATTTTATGCAAGTAATCGTGGGAAATAAACCAGATAATAGTAAAATGTTGTTTGAGTTAATGCCGGATATGACAGGGAACAAGAATGATTTTCGGATGATAGGGTGAAAAAGCCAGCCATAATAGCCAGCTTATCATTTATAAAAGTTAAGTGCAGCTATTTAAAAATGAATCACTCCTAAAAACAAACAATGAGGGGACAATTGTTTCCCTTTTTACGTAAAATGGTTCACAAAATGCTCACAAACGGCTCCTAACAAAACGGCAATCAGAAATAAAGCTATTTTAACAGAAAAAGGAAACGCGCCCAAAGCTACTAAAGACCCACAAATAAAGAAAGCAGGCAAGCTAAAAACCAAAACCAATAAGTTGCATCTACCAGACCAACTCAGCGAAATGTCCCGTAGAATCCGTCAAAATATCGAAGCGAGCCAAAAAGCAAGAGAAGCCTCCAATTTGAAAGAATATCTAAAAAAAGAAAGGCTGTTTTAGAAAAGATTAAGAAAGCTAGTGGAACTGATAAGCTGTTAAAAGAAGGTTTATTGGATGAGCTTTCAAAAAGTGGTGCAAAGTATAATCCAGATGATGTGGTTATGGTGACAAAGAATACTGAAAAAGATTTATTATGGTTAGAATATGGAAATAATAAAGCTGGACTGAATCATATTGAAGTTCGTCATGCAAACGATTTTTCTAAAAGAGGTATTAATAATATTTCAGAATTTATCTATGATATGCTAAAGAATAAGCCAATCAGTATTGTAGAATCTTCAAGAGGATTGAATGCGACTTACTTAGTAAATGGTAAAAAATATCTGATTGCGTATGGAAAGAATGGATTTATTGTTTCTGTATATCCAATTTAAATTTATATAGAAAGAGAAGTGAATGATTATGTTTGAAGTAACTGCTATTGATGAACGAATAATGGATAGAGATATTTATTTAAGGAATGTTGTTACTGAAAAAGAGGAAGAATGTTTTGATAACTCAATAGGTTATAGTGATGACAATAACTTTATGTTTATGAAAATTGGCTCAAAGTACGAGTGTAAATTTTTATTAATTGGTGATCAGACAAAAGAAGAAAATAAGGAAGCATGCAAATTGTTTTTTACAGAAGATGGGTTAATGAAAATTGGTAAATGCCAATTTTTAAAAGTTTATTTAGGTAACGAAGAATATTATATTCTGGCAGATAAAATATTGTTTAATAATGAAGATAGATATATTTTATTTGATTTCTTTCGAAAAGATTTATTAGAAGTGGATGGGCATATTTCCCCAATGTATATATAGTATCTAGATTTTGAAAAGAAGAATTAATTTAAATTAAATAAAAAGGCATCATATCATGAAATTGATAAATTAATTTTTGAAGTGAATGAAAGAACAAGTTGTTAAATAGGCTTGTTCTTTAGTTTAAAGCTTAAAGCAAAAAATATTTTTAAGTTTTTGATGGACTAAATGCCCCCTATCGTATCATAAAATTATAGGGTTCTTGACAAGTACACTTGGCGGTTATAGTAACATAGAAAAAGGAACAGTAAAACTTTCACACCAAAATGCAGTTATTTTAAGCGAAATTTTAATGTGCGATTTAAAATGTTTTTACGAATGAAATAGAGAAAGGGACATAAGAGATTAAGATAATATCCTTTACGACACGGTTAATACTGGCTATATGGTTGACAAGAAGTAGCACCGATTATTAGTGTGTGGATGATAAGAAAATTCCATAACATATTTAGTTTTCTTGCTCCGTGTTTTTCCTAGTGTTTCCATTTGTGAATGATATAATAAGAACAGGAGAATGGACTCCTAATAAAAGAAGAGAGGAT